>NZ_CP188819.1:2023125-2354062 GCF_051550205.1 Sporosarcina sp. FA9 | reverse complement strand
TACGGGAGAAAGTTTAGGACAAGTTGCAAGTCAAACGTTGGAAAGTCTTACAACAATCAATGCAGTAACGGCAACACCTATTTTACGTCCGCTTATTGCTGAAGACAAACTCGATATAATTGATATGGCTAAAAAAATTGGTACTTATGATATCTCAATTAGACCATATGAAGATTGCTGTACAATCTTCACACCTTCTAAACCGAAAACAAAGCCGAAACTTGAAAAAGTATCTTTTTATGAAAGCTTTACCGAGTTTGAGCCCATGATATTAAAAGCCGTTCAAAATCGAACCATATATGACGTGCCACTTAAAAAAAATGACCTATTTGAAAAATTTCTATAATCGATGAAAATATTACCACTTGATGCCTCCGCATGATTTTTCCGAAATTGTACATTCTATATTTACAAGGAGGTGTTAATCATGCCAAACAACAACAGCGGTAATTCAAACCAGCTAGTAGTTCCAGGTGTACGACAAGCACTGGATCAGATGAAGAACGAAATTGCAGCAGAATTTGGCGTACAAATGGGACCTGATGCAACGTCGCGTGCCAACGGATCCGTCGGCGGAGAAATTACAAAGCGATTAGTTCGACAAGCCCAACAACAAATGAGCGGATATCAAAACCAATAATTAAAAAGTAATAAAAAGCTGTTTCGGGATTTATCCCGGAACAGCTTTTGTTTTATGTGTACATAATTCAGGAGTTTTCAACTCATTATTGTTTAATTTAAAAAATATATTATGTTTATTGGAACGATACTTGTATAATGAACGAATAGAGTAAAGGGGGAAGTATAATGAATAGTGAAAATCTCATTGCACCGGAACAATATAACCTTGTAAGCGAATTTGAAAAATATGCAACAGGATCCAATATGAAAGCATTGATATATATAAACTCAATTGGTGAGAAAAAAGAAATTACATATGAAGAATTGATGATTTCAGCAAATAAAGCTGCAAATGTATTTACAGAAAAGGGACTTGAAAAAGGGGACGTCGTATTAGTAATGGTTCCACGCTTGATTGAGGCTTACATTACTTATATCGGTGCACTTAAAGCAGGACTTGTAGTCATTCCAAGTTCAGAAATGCTTCGACCAACGGATATCGATTACCGTCTAGCACATAGTGATGCTAAAGCAATTGTAGCTTATGAAGCATTTTCGAATCAATTTAATGAAGTTGAAAACTTGAAAGATGTTCAAGTGTTTATAATAGGTGAGGCAGAAGAAAATCAATTATCTTTAACGGATTTAATGCTTAATGCCTCGAAAGATTTTTCTATGACAAAAACAAATAGTTCAGATATGGCTTTCTTGTCCTATACTTCTGGGACAACAGGAAAACCAAAAGGCGTTGTTCATACACATGGTTGGGGATATGCTCATCTCAGAACAACTGGTGCAAGTTGGCTTGGAATTGAAGAGAGGGATGTTGTGTGGGCTACGGCTGCTCCCGGATGGCAGAAGTGGATTTGGACACCGTTTCTTTCTGTCTTAGGAAGTGGTGCGACAGGTTTAGTCTATGATGGGAAATTTGATGTAGAGACTTACTTGAACCTTATTGGTCAATTCAAAGTGAATGTCTTATGTTGTACGCCAACAGAATATCGTTTTATCGCATCCGAAGAAAACTTGCAAAGTTATGATCTATCCTCGATTAGAAGTGCTGTCTCTGCAGGCGAACCACTTAATCGTGAAGTGATTGAGACTTTCGATAAATTATTTGGCTTACAAGTAAGAGACGGCTACGGTCAAACCGAAAATACGTTACTTGTTGGAACAATGCTTGGAATGGATGCGAAATTAGGTTCAATGGGAAAACCTACTCCGGGCAATCGCGTTGAAGTAATTGATGATTTTGGGCTTCCATCAATTCCAGGTGAAACAGGCGATATTGCAGTTCATGTTTCAACACCTGCTTTATTTAAAGAATATTTAAAAGATCCAGAGCGAACGGCTATGCAGTTCCGCGGAGAATATTATATTACAGGTGACAGAGCAAGAATTGATGAAGATGGTTATTTTTGGTTTGAAGGCAGAGGCGATGACATTATTATTAGTTCTGGTTATACAATTGGACCGTTTGAAGTAGAAGATGCACTTGTGAAACATTCTGCTGTTCGTGAATGTGCTGTCATCGCAAGTCCAGATAAAGTTCGGGGCAATATTGTAAAAGCATTCGTAGTATTACGAAATCCAGATCTAAAAGAGGAACCTGGACTCGTTAAAGAACTACAGGATCATGTTAAAAAATTAACGGCTCCTTATAAATATCCTCGTGAAATTGAATTTATGGATGAATTACCTAAAACGGCATCAGGTAAAATAATGCGTGTTGAACTCCGTAAAAGAGAACAGAATTGAGATGAACGATGGGACCATTTTTATAGACTAGGAAATACTGGTCTTTAAAAATGGTTTTTTTATATAGACTTAATCTTGAAGCGTTTTTGTGGGCATGTAAACAACTGCTTTACGAATAGTTTTCAAGCGTCTATACTAAGTGTACTATTTCGGTTTGCTAAATATAAGGGGATGTCGTAATGCATACAGAGAAAAGCGGTGTCCTATGGGCAATTGGGGCATATACTATTTGGGGGTTCCTACCAATATACTGGAAAAGTCTAGGACACGTTACGAGCAGCGAGATATTAGTAAGTCGAATTATTTGGGCATTTGTTATGACGCTTTTACTTGTATTGCTTATGAAGAATGGTCGTTATTTAATAGAAGATCTAAAAACTTTATGGAGTTCAAAACGTGATTTTTGGTACCTTGTTTGTGCTTCGTTTCTTGTTTCAGGCAATTGGTTTCTATTTATATGGGCTGTAAATCACGATCTTCTTGTTCAAACCAGTTTAGGTTACTATATTAATCCGTTGATGTCAGTACTATTAGGTGTTTTTTTCCTAAAGGAGAAACTATCTAAAGCACAACAATCCGCTTTTTTATTAGCTGCAGTAGGGGTAGTGATTTTGACGATATCGTATGGTAAATTTCCATGGATTGCATTTGTACTCGCCATCACTTTTGCAGTATATGGTCTTCTGAAAAAGCAAATCAAATTGGATGCTCTTCGTGGAATGACAATTGAGACTCTTTTTATTACACCGATTGCACTGGGATTTTACATATGGTTATTTTGGAATAAACAGTCCGCATTTTTACACGTTGATATAAAGACTGATATCTTACTTATTTTTACAGGTATAGCGACCGCTTTACCTTTAGTGATGTTCGCAAAAGGAGCGCAAAGAATTCCTCTTTATATGATAGGATTTCTACAATATATTGCTCCAACAATGATGCTTTTCCTTGGCGTTATTATCTATGGTGAGACTTTCGGTAAAATAGATTTCATATCCTTTGCATTCATTTGGACAGCGCTAATAGTATTTACAACATCTAAGGTTGTTGAAGCGATTAAAGCTAAAAAAAAGGGGAGTTCTAATTAAGATTGACTTCATTTAATAAACAAGTATTCGTTTTGAGAAATGTATAGTCACATCGAATGAGTTATACTAATTTTTGTATTCGGTGAAACATTTGGTGTGTATTTACGTATAGAGTAAGGTAAGGATTAAAAGGAGGAATATTCAATGACAATGAAACGATGGATAGCTATCATCGTAACGGGGGCACTAGTTTTTGTATCAATAGGTGTAAACTCGTTATCGTTTTTATTTACAAGGGACTTTTCGAGTATGTTAGATGAATTTGCATCTACATCAATTTCGGGTTATAACGAAACAATTATTGAAGAAGGAATCGGTAAAGATAAAATTGCAGTACTGAATTTGGATGGTGTCATTCAAGATACAGGAGGAGTGAATCCGATATTTGGTGGAACGGGTTATAATCACCAATTTTTTATGAGTCAGTTAACCGATATTGTTGAAGATGATACTATAAAAGGGGTAGTTCTTCGTGTGAATTCGCCCGGTGGTGGCGTGGTAGAATCTGCTGATATTTACGATGGTTTACTTGACATTCAAGAAAAAGGAATTCCTCTATATGTCTCCATGGGTGGAATGGCTGCATCGGGAGGGTACTATGTTGCCGCGCCAGCTGAAAAAATATTCGTCAATCGTGAGACAATTACGGGATCTATTGGAGTAATAATGGAAAGTATGGATTACTCAGGCTTTGCAGAAAAATACGGTATTCGTTTCAATACAATTAAAACGGGCCCATACAAAGATATAATGAGCGGAAATCGTGAAATGACAAAAGAAGAACGTACGATGCTCGAAGAAATGATTAATGATTCATACCAACGTTTTGTTGATATCATTGTGGATGGTCGGAATATGGCTGAAGCAGACGTTAAAAAGGTCGCAGATGGTCGTATTTTAAATGGTCGCCAAGCAATCGAAGCAGGTCTTGCGGATGAGTACGGAAAAGCTGCAGATGTAATTGCTGCGATGAAAGAAGATTATGAACTTAATGATGCTACGGTCTTTGAATATACAATGAATGATAGTTTTACTTCCCTTTTGGGATTGAAAGCCAAATCTATGTTTGGTGGTAATATGGAGTCCGAAATAATCGGTAAATTATTATCGAATCACAGTGCTCCAAGAATGATGTATTTATATGGTGATAAATAAGGAGGGGTACCTATGTCGGAATACAATGAACATCAGCTGAATCCGGCTGAAATGCCCATCGATTTGAATAAATCGTACAATCAAACGATAGAAACCAATCAGTATCGGCCGAAAATCGCGGGATTTTGGATTCGATTTTGGGCGTATTCTATAGATGTACTCGTAGTTTACGCACTGAGTGGTCTTTTTATTAAACCGGTTTTTAGAGCATTTGACGTTTCGGTTTCAAGTCCAATCTTTTTGTTTTTTAATACGTACAAAATAACGGCTCTATTGTTGTTTCTTGCTTACTTTTTATTAATGACAAAGTTTTTACATCAAACAGTAGGTAAGATGATTTTGGGAATTAAAGTAGTTCCTAAAGAAGGTGTGAAACTTAATTGGGGTACGGTCGTTTTTAGAGAAGTATTTGGAAGGTTCATTTCAAAAACTCTTTTATTTCCCTATTTACTCCCTGTTTTCATGCCGAAAAAAGAAGCGCTTCATGACCTTTTGGCAGACACATACGTCATTCACGAAAATTCTTTTGATAAAGTAGTAAATCTAACGACTGATAGTAAAGCCAGACAGTTGCATGAAGGGGCAGTAGTTTAGTAAGATTAGTATTGAAAGGGAGGCGTTTTTAATGACTAAAGTTACATTTCATAACGATCCTGTTACATTGCTCGGTACACAAGTTACAGTAGGGGATACTGCATCCGAATTTTCGGTACTAGCGAATGATTTAAGTGAAGTTAAATTATCTGATTCAAAAGGTAAAGTACGTCTAATTAGTGTAATACCTTCGATTGACACGGGTGTATGCTCAGTACAAACTCGGAAATTCAACGAAGCAGCAGCATCGCTCGGCGAAGATGTTCAAATACTTACGGTTTCTGTTGATCTTCCGTTTGCACAGGCAAGATGGTCTGCAGCAGAAGGAATCGACGCCGTTCAAACGGTATCAGATCATCGCGACTTATCATTTGGAGAAGCTTACGGAACAATTATTCAAGAACTTCGATTACTTACACGTTCGATTTTCGTAATTGATAAGGACGATAAAGTAACGTATGTTGAATATGTTTCTGAAGTAACGGACCATCCTGATTATGATAAAGCACTTTCGGCTGTAAAAGAATTAACTAAATAATAATAAAAACCCATTCGGAAACGAGTGGGTTTTGTTAGTTGAGGGATGACAATGAAAACAAATATTGAAAATATATTTTCGTTTATAGATACATATACGGAATCCACTGAGGTCCTGTATTTGGAAGCAATTGTAGAAGCTTGTGAACTTTGGTTATCGGGAAGTCAAATACCAGAGTTAAGCGGGGACATCACGAAGGAAGAGATTCGTCGTGGTATTCAGCTCGCGGTATTAAAAGGTATGCAACAATCTGCGCAACCGCATCACCAAATGACTCCAGATTCAATTGGTATGTTAATAGGGCATATTGTAGAGAAACTTGTTGAGGGGAAAAAAACGTTTACGATATTTGATCCTGCGGTAGGTACAGGTAATTTACTTTATACAGTCATGAATGCAATCGAGGGTGAAGTTATAGCAAGTGCTGTAGAAATTGATGAATTACTCGTTAGACTATCCGCCGTAACTGGTGAATTATTGCAACAACCGGTCTCCTTTCTCATCCAAGATGCACTTAGACCTCTACTAATAGATCCAGTTGATATTACAATATGTGATTTACCTGTTGGTTTCTATCCGGACGATGATAATGGTTTGAACTTTAAATTAATGCCGGCCACTGGACATGCTTATGCCCATCATTTGTTTATCGAACAAGCGATGAATCATACAAAGCCTGGTGGTCACGCACTATTCATTATTCCGGAAAATCTGTTTGACTCTGAACAATCAAAGATTCTACATCCGTTTTTAAAAGAGCAGGCCATTATCCGTGCGGTAATACAGTTACCGGAATCTTTATTTAAAAACACTTCACATGCAAAAAGTATTTTAATTTTAAGAAAGCCTTTCCCAGAAATGAGAGTCACGCCAGAAGTACTGTTGGCGAAAGTACCGAATATGAAAGATAAACGTGCGATGGCGTTATTCCTGCAAAAAATAGATATGTGGGCAGCAGAATAATCCATATGCATTAATATTGATTTCATCTTTATCCCGTGTCTAGCAGATTGGAGTGCAGAACGGCGACTACAATGGGATTAGCGTGAATATGGAGACCCCACAGGAGCGTGGTTTTCGCGACGATGAGGCTCGACGAACGGCCCTAAGAAGAATGGTTTTTATTCTTCGACAATGGAAAGCGTCCGATCGGAACGGAAATCGGCGGTGTGTAGGGTTCTTTAGGTTAATAGTTATTGTACAAGTTTATAAAGTCGTTCACAAAATAAAAAAGTTGGCCTATACCAGAACATATCTGGTATAGGCCAACTTTTTATTTATTCTATAAAAATTATTCTTCAGGTGTACGGATAACGAGAACGTCACATTTTGCAGATCTAACGATGTTCTCTGAAACACTACCGATTAAGAAACGTTCTACTGCGTTTAAACCTGTTGCACCACAAATGATTAAATCGATGTTCAGCTTTTTGGAAATGTCACGCGCGATCATAGTTTTCGGTGAACCATAATCGACAACAACATTAACTTTACTAAGTCCAGCTGCCTCTGCTTCAACTTTGTAGTTACCTAGAAGTTCTTCAGCGAATTTCTGTGCACGTTCAGCGATTGAACGATCATACGCTTCAACAGCCGCGTAAGAGCGAGTATCAATAATGTTTACAAGATTCAATGTCGCATTATTTCGAGCCGCAATTGCTACTGATTTTTTAAATGCCCATTCAGATTCTTTCGAGCCGTCAATTGCCACGAGAATTTGGTTGTATTGTAATGTCATGTGTAATCTCTCCATTCTATTATTTGTTATACGTACTACTTCTATAAATGATATAAATAATCCTTTAAATGAGTAAAATAAATTCATAATAATTGACAAACTTGTTACAAGAATTGAAAAAGTAGGTAAATAACTAGTGTTACTAACGATATAAAAGTCCACCTTAACTACAATATACTTGTAAAACAAGCATATTTAGATATTATCTGCTAAAATGGAATAGCATTGGTGAGGACATTAGTAATTGTGCAAACCAACCAACTAACCTATTAACAGGAGGGTATATTATTATGCGTATCGGTGTTCCTAAAGAAATACTTAACAATGAAAATCGAGTAGCAATGACGCCAGCAGGAGCTTTTACTTTAAAATCAGCGGGTCACGAAGTCTTCATTCAAACGGGTGCGGGACTAGGGTCAAGTTTCACAGATGATGAGTATATTGAAGCTGGTGCAGTAATCGTACCTACTGCTGAAGAAGCATGGAATACTGAAATGGTAATGAAAGTTAAAGAACCAAAAGCTTCTGAATTTCAATATTTCCGTGAAGGGCAAATCATATTTACTTATTTCCACCTTGCTCCAGAAACGGATTTAACAAACGCATTACTTGAAAGCAAAGTAACTGCTATTGCATATGAGACAGTTCAACTACCAAATAACACACTTCCACTTTTAGCTCCTATGAGTGAGGTTGCAGGTCGTATGGCTACACAAATTGGAGCACAATTCCTTCAAAAAACAAATGGTGGAAAAGGAATTCTTCTCGGCGGTATCCCGGGTGTATCCCGTGGGAAAGTTACTGTTATCGGTGGCGGAATGGCCGGAACGAATGCTGTGCGTGTAGCAATTGGTATGGGTGCACATGTAACTGTAATCGATTTATCGACAGATCGTTTGCGCCAATTAGAAGAGATGTTCGGAAACGATGTTCAAACACTCGTTTCAAATCCATTTAATATTGCAGAAGCAGTAAGAGATGCTGATTTAGTTGTTGGAGCGGTTCTTATTCCTGGAGCAAGAGCACCGAAACTTGTTTCTGAAGAAATGGTTAAATCGATGAGACCAGGTTCCGTTCTAGTTGATATCGCAATTGACCAAGGTGGAATTTTCGAAACGTCAGATCGTATTACAACACATGATGAGCCAACTTATGAGAAACATGGCGTTGTTCATTATGCTGTTGCGAATATGCCAGGCGCGGTACCGCGTACTGCAACAATGGGACTTACAAATACTACGGTTCCTTATGCTCTACAAATTGCTAACAGAGGCTTTAAACAAGCACTATTAGGAAATCTTGCCCTTCAAAAAGGTCTTAATACTTACGATGGTCATGTTACTTATAAGGCTGTAGCTGAAGCTCAAGGTCTTGAGTATGTTACTGCGGAATCATTATTAAATAGATAATTTAAATAGAGTCCATCCACTTTTAAAATGTGGATGGACTCTATTATTTATGGCTGAATAATTTGCAATTCTTTTGGGAATTTAGTTAGTACTTCTACACCATCTGCAGTTACAACCACATCATCCTCGATTCGGACTCCTGTAATTTCCGGATGGTAAATTCCTGGTTCGATTGTAAACACCATACCTTCATTGAGCACAAATTCATTTGTTCCTGTAATTGAAGGATATTCATGTACTGAAATACCAAGTCCGTGACCAAGACGGTGTGTGAAATACTCTCCGAATCCAGCGTCTGTGATTACATCTCTAGCGGCTTTATCAAGTTCACATGCTTTAACACCAGGTCGAACAAGATCTATTGCGGCTTGCTCCGCACGTTGCACTGTTTCATAAATTTCGCGCTTGGCCTCAGTCGGTTCACCGAATGCAACAGTCCTTGTAATATCCGAGCAGTAGCCATTATAAATAACTCCAAGGTCAAATAATATGAAGTCACCTTTTTGAATTTTACGGTCACCAGGTGTTCCGTGAGGAGATGCAGTTTTTGGTCCAGAGAGCACCATTGTATCAAACGCCATTTTCTGAACGCCTTTTTTCTTTAATTCAAACTCAATTGCCATAAGTACTTCAAGTTCAGTTTTACCTTCAGCTATTTCGCGACAACCAATTTCGACGGCGTAATCAGCAAGTTCTGCAGCTTTGCGTAAATGAACAAGTTCAGACTCATCTTTAATTACACGCATATTGTTTAGCTGTTCATCGAGCCTAGAGAATGAAGCTTCTGGAAAGAGTTCGTTCATGCGTTCTAATCGCTCGACGGTTAAGTTTGACTTTTCAATTGCAATCGAAGTTGGAGCAGGTCCCCGAGTATTGACGGCATTAACAAGGATGTCCCAAGCGTCTTCTGTATCGGCATGTCCAACTGCTTCAAACTTCCAGCCCGCTGCTTTTACGTCTGGAACTTCCATTAAAGGACAGAGAATAAATGGTTCCGCATCTTTAAATAGCATGACACCAAGAAGACGTTCATGTGGATCGCTACTAAACCCAGTCAAGTAAAAAACGTTGTCGGGTGTTGTTATAAATGCAGCATCTAGATTTTCATTTCGTAAAAAGTTTTGGATTACTTCAACCTTATTCAAATTATTACCCCTCTCATTTACTAATTACATTATAACAGAAAAGAGGGTTTTTCGTATAAAGAGCGAAAATTGTAAGTTATGAATGAAAACATAGGAGGAAATTTATATGCAAATCTCATATCACGGCCATTCAATAGTGAAAATAAAGACAGAGAATCATATGATCTTAATCGACCCTTTTATAAAGGGAAACAAGTTAACAGACCTAATTGTCGAAAATGAAAAACCGGATATAATTTTATTAACACACGGGCATAATGATCATGTGGGAGACACAATGGAGTTAGCAAGAGCAAACGATTCACTTGTCATTGCACCAAACGAACTTGCTGTGTATCTAAGTTGGCAAGGTTTAAGAACACACGGCATGAACTTGGGGGGGGCAAAAAACTTTGAATTTGGAACTGTAAAGTTTACACAGGCTTTCCATAGTTCTTCTTATACAACAGATCAAAATGAAATAATCTATACGGGTATGCCTGCAGGAATACTCTTCACGGCTGAAGGGAAAACAATTTACCATGCAGGTGATACTGC
This sequence comes from Sporosarcina sp. FA9, assembly GCF_051550205.1. Lineage (GTDB taxonomy): Bacteria > Bacillota > Bacilli > Bacillales_A > Planococcaceae > Sporosarcina. The sequence goes on along the minus strand of NZ_CP188819.1, from coordinate 2,343,476 downwards.
TCTTTTTGGGGATATGAAAATTATTGGAAAAAACCACTCGATTGATGTAGCTTTTCTTCCTATAGGAGATAATTTTACGATGGGGCCGGAAGATGCCGCACAAGCGGTTAAACTCATAAATCCAAAGCTTACAATTCCAATCCACTTCAATACATTTCCTCCTATTGAACAAGATCCAGAATACTTTAAGGAACTTGTCACGGATTATGAAGTGAAGATAATGGAAGCGGGAGATTCATTCGAGATATAAGATAATGGTCTAGGGGGAACGAAACAACTCTAGACCGTTATTTTGGAGTATTTATGGTAGAATAGATATAGGTTATGATAAGGAAAAGGTGAAGAGATGGCTACCAAGCATGAACTAATACTTCGGTATATAAAAGGGCTTTCTGTTGGAGAGAAAATATCCGTTCGACAAGTTGCACGTGTTCTCTCAGTAAGTGATGGAACAGCTTATCGCGCGATAAAAGAAGCTGAAAATAGAAAGCTTGTAAACACAATTGAGCGTGTGGGCACGATTCGAATTGAAAAGAAAAAGAGAGATAATATTGAACATCTGACTTTCGCCGAAGTGTTGAATATTGTTGATGGGCAAGTTCTAGGCGGCAGAGATGGTCTGTATAAGACATTAACGAAGTTTGTAATAGGTGCAATGCAATTGGATGATATGATGCGTTACATCGATGCAGGAAATCTTTTGATTGTAGGGAACCGTTTGAAAGCGCATGAAACTGCATTATTAGCTGGTGCGGCAGTTCTTGTCACGGGTGGTTTTGATGCATCCGACGAAGCAAAAAAGATTGCAGACGATCTTGAACTACCAATTATCTCCACAAGTTATGACACGTTTACTGTAGCTACAATGTTGAATCGAGCAATTTTTGATCAATTAATTGAGAAAAAGATCTTACTTGCAGAAGATATTTTAACACCGTTTTCCGAAACGATTGTTATGCAGTCAAACAATCAAGTTAGTGACTTTAATAGGGTGAATAAAGAATCTCAACACTCAGGATACCCTGTTATCGAAAAGTCCGGAAAGTTAATTGGTATTGTTACGTCCCGCGATGTTATTGGAAGGTCTGATGATGAACTAATTCGGAAGGTAATGACTCGGAATCCTATTACAGTTACGGAAAAAACAAGCGTAGCTTCTGCTGGACACAGTATGATTTGGGAAGGTTTGGACTTAATACCTGTCATTACAGAGAAAGGTACGCTTGCTGGAATTATTAGTAGACAAGATGTTTTGAAAGCTTTCCAAATGGCACAACGGCAACCTCAACAGGGTGAAACTAATGATGATATTGTGAAAAGTCAAATGGAAATTGTTTCGAATGATCCATATGCGATTCAATTTATTGTTGTTCCCCAGCTGACAAATGAACTTGGTTCTTTATCATATGGTGCAATGACTACATTATTAACGGATGCTGGAAATCGAGCAATCAAACTTCATAAACGTGGCGAAAGCGTACCTGAAAATATGACGTTGTATTTTATAAAACATGTCCAATTGGGAAGTGTGGTTCGCGTTGAACCAAGAATTTTACATATGAGCCGTCGTCTCGTCAAAGTGGACTTTGATATTTTAAGCGAAGGAGAACTTATTGCAAAAGCAATGGTAATGTATCAACTATTTGAACGTTAGGAATAGTAGGGAAAAAGAAAAACTGACGCATGTAATATGCATCAGTTTTGATTAAGCTCAGCCTCTTCAACAACGAAACGATTATAGTGTTTATATGAACGGAAATTATAAACAGATACATATAAGCCGAGTGGAATAAAAACTGCGGCAATAATATACCTTGTAATTCCAGCATCCAAAGTAAACTGATTCAATCCGAAAGAAATAAGCAATACTCCAAGTGAAGCACCTGCCATTCCTCCGTACATTTTTTTTCGAATCGGTAGCATATAAGTTGTACGGATCTGTCTAGTCTTAAAATAAAGATAAAATACTGCCGAAACGATAATGAAAAACACGAAAATTAAATTAAACATCAAAGCCCTCCATTGATTACATAACTTCTTTCATTGTAGAGGCTTTTGTGGTAGATTGCGACTAGAATATATTGAGGTATGGAGGAATTCAAGGATGAAAAGACAAATCATTGACACAATTGAAAAATACAATAAAATTATTATCCTTCGTCATGTACGACCGGATCCGGATGCATATGGTTCACAAATTGGATTGAAAGAACTTATTTTAGAGAACTATCCAACGAAAGAAGTATATGCTGCTGGTGAGCATGAGGAATCTTTAACGTATCTTGCAAGGCTGGATACTGTTGAACGCTTATACTATAAGGATGCATTGGTTATTATTACGGATACCGGAAATACAGAACGGATAGATGGTGAATTTTATAAGGATAGTGCTTTCATAATGAAAATAGATCATCATCCAGATGTTGATCCTTATGGAGATTTAAGATGGGTGGATACTACAGCAAGCTCAACTTCAGAAATGATTACGGCCCTTTTCAAAGAAGCAAAGAAAACAAATGATTGGAAGATGACAGATAATGCAGCTCGGCTCTTATTTGCTGGAATTGTAGGGGATACAGGTCGTTTCATGTTTCCGAGTGCGACGGAACAAACGTTCGAGTTGGCTAGTGAACTTATTAAATATAATTTTAATCGTGCTGAATTGTTTGCAGGTATGTACGAAGTAGATAGAAAGCTCCTTCATTTACAAGGCCATATATATCAAAACTTTGAGATGGATGATAATGGAGCGGCATTTATTAAACTAGATAGTGCAACATTGGCTAAATTCAATGTGACAGCTTCTGAGACATCACAACTCGTAGGCTCGCTTGGGGATGTTAAGGGGATTTCTGCATGGTTGATATTTATTGAAGAAGAGGATCAGATTCGTGTTCGATTACGCTCCAAAGGACCTGTTATTAACACTTTAGCCGCAGAGTATGGTGGAGGTGGCCATCCACTTGCTGCAGGTGCCTCTGTTCACTCTTGGGATGAGGCAGATGAAGTAATAAGTAAGCTGAAAGAGTATTGTTTGAAATAAATCGGGCGGAGGGAAATTGATGACACTTGTCTATCCGCAATTAGTTACGGGTGCAGATCTTTTGCGTGGAATTATTAAACTAAATCATCTAGCCCCTCTTCTAAAAAGGAGAGGGGCTCGTGCTGCTGCCATTGTGAATTCAAAACTATATGGCGTCCGCTCATTCTGTATTACAATGAAGAAATATGATATTCATCCAGTAATTGGGCTATCTGCTTTTATTGATTTCGGGGATGGAAAATCAGTATTATCTTATATTTATGCAAAAGATGATGTAGGATTCCGGAATTTGCTAAAGATTAGTAGTGCAATTTCTATAGGAGAATCCGAATTAATTCCAATCAACTGGCTTCTGGCTTATAGCTCTGGCTGCATTTTCGTCCTTTCGATGACAGACCAATCATGGGATGAACTACGGAATGAGGAAGTGGTTAGTCAATTAGTAAATGGTGTTGATGAAAAGTCTGTTTTTATAGGAATTGCAAGACAAAGTGGTGTAAAACATCTCGATGAGCAGCAAATCGAACACATAGCGGACGCGCTAAATATACAAATCGTAGCCGTTTATGAGTCACGTTTCATTGAACCTAAAGATTCATTTACTTATAAAGTTGCTGAAGCAATTCGTTTAGGAAATAAGCTGAACGATCCAGTCATAGTGAAAAGTTTGCACGAAAATGCCTATATTCCTGAGGAACCAGAGTTAAATGAATGGTTTGCTGATAAAAGTGAATGGCTTTCAAATATGGCGAGCGTTCTATTATCATGTACAGCAGAGTTTCCTCCCGGAGAAACTCTTATGCCAGTTTTTCCGGTTCCGAAAGGTGAAAGTTCAGCCGCTTTACTGAAAAAAAATTGTCTAAGCGGTTTAACGAAACGAATGGACGAATTGGACGCAACATATGAAAAACGACTTAAATATGAGTTGTCCGTAATAGAAGAAATGGGTTTTACGGACTATTTTTTAATTGTTGAAGATTTCATGCGTTTTGCAGCTGAAAATGGAATTTTAACGGGTCCAGGACGTGGTTCTTCGGCGGGGTCTTTGGTCGCCTATGCACTTGGAATTACAGATGTAGACCCAATTCGATATGGACTTATATTTGAGCGCTTTCTAAACCCGGGTCGCATAACGCTACCTGATATTGACATCGACTTTGCGGATAATCGGCGTGAAGAAGTAATACAATATGTTGCAAATAAATATGGGAAAAATCATGTTGCACAAATAATAACGTTTGGAACATTATCTACTCGTGCTGTTGCTCGTAATGTCGCTCGTGTTTTTGGTTTTTCTAACGAAGAGATGTCGTTTCTTTCAAAAGCAATTGCAAATAGTAATGGAGTTACATTTAATGATGCTATTGAAAAGTCTAAAGAGCTTCGTGATTGGATAGCATTGGACCCGATTCGCATTAAATGGGTGGAGGCTGCAAATTCACTTGAAGGATTACCACGCAATGCATCGACACATGCTGCAGGCGTTATATTATCTCCCAAACCTCTTGTTGAAACAGTTCCACTTCAAGGTGGTAGCAATGGAATTTTCCTAACTCAATGGCCAATGAATGATGTGGAAGAACAAGGCCTTCTAAAAATGGACTTTTTAGGTCTTCGAAACTTAACATTACTCGAACGTATTCGATCGATGATTGCCTATGATAAAGGCGTTAAAATTGAATTTGAAAAAATACCTCTTGATGATGATAAGACGTTTGAGGTTTTTAGAAAAGGCGATACAATTGGAATCTTTCAGTTTGAATCGAGCGGAATGCGAGCCGCACTTAAATTGATACAGCCTACCCGATTTGAAGATGTATTTGCAATCAATGCATTATACCGACCAGGCCCGATGGATAATATCCCTATATACAATAAAAGAAAAAATGGTGTTGAGAAAATTACATACATCCATCCATTACTCCGCACTGTTTTGGCAGAAACATATGGCGTAATTGTTTATCAAGAACAAATTATGCAAATTGCTGTAGAAATAGCTGGCTTTTCAATGGCGGAGGCAGATCTTTTAAGACGTGCTATTAGCAAAAAGAAACGTGATATTTTAAATGAGGAACGAATCCATTTCACGAAAAGTGCAGTGAATAAGGGGTTGTCTGAAAAAGAAGCGAATGATATTTATGACTTAATCGTAAAGTTCGCAGATTATGGGTTTCCGAAAAGTCATGCGGTCGCCTACTCTTTAATTTCTTACCGTCTTGCTTATTTAAAGGCTCACGAACCTGCATATTTTTATGCTGCTTTAATTTCATCAATTTCTGGAAACGATGAGAAAGTAATTGATTTAATTCAAGAAGCAAAAAATCAAGGCATTACGTTTCTTCCACCATCAATTAAAAGGAGCAAGTATAAATATACTGTCCAAAATGCTTCGATTCGAATTGGCTTAGGTTCGATTAAAGGAATAACACCATCTTTTTATGAAAAATTAAATGAAGCTCGAAAATTAGGTTACAAATGGAATTCGATGTTCGATTTCGCTGTCTCACTCGGTGGGGATTTGTTTAATGAAAAAGTAATTAGTTCACTTATAAAAGCGGGAGCATTGGATGAATTTAATAAAACGCGTGCAATTCTTCTTGCTTCTATAGATGCAGCAATTTCTCATGCGCGGTTTATACGTCCGGGTGACGCTGATGACTTACTATCAGGAATTATGCACTCTGTTGCAAGTCCTAAGTATTCACCAGGAGGTACCATGCCGAGGATGATGTTGCTTGAATTTGAAAAAGAAGTGCTAGGTTTTTATTTATCAGAGCATCCCGTAGGAGAAATTAAAAAAACATTAAGTGAAAAATACAACAATGTATCATCACTGTCTGAAATGAAAGACCGGGATACTGTGACGATTATTGGGTTAATTTCTGAAATCAAACGTATCCGTACTAAAAAAGGCGAATCGATGGCATTCGTTTCTATTCAAGATGACACAGGAACAATTTCTTGTACGTTGTTTCCAAAAGAGTATGCAACTTCAAATAATTTACTTAAAGAAATGAAAATGATTTCTTTACAAGGAGTTATAGAGACTAACAGAGGGCCAATACAAATACTTGTACAACGTATCAAAGACATTTACTAGTAGATGTAGTTGTTCTGTTTATGATTATTTGCAGTGAGCATTTAAATTATTTGAATTTGCTATCACTTTACGAAGTGTCTTAATTTCTGTATGCTTAAATACAGAAGTGGTCAGACCACTTTTCAGGACAATTAATTCCAGAGGGGTTTATGAATGGAAAATGTAAAGCCGTCATCGAAAATGTTTCTAGATATCGTTGGTGAACTTAAGGTGCTTATCTCAGAAGAGGGCATTAAAGCTGGCGACCGACTTCCATCAGAACGTGATTTAGCGGAGCGGCTGCAAGTAGGAAGATCTACCATTAGAGAAGCACTTCGAAGTCTTGAACTTCTTGGTTTAATTGAAACACGACGCGGGGATGGAACATTTCTAACTGATTTCCGTAAACATAAGCTTGTAAATGTATTAGCTGAATTCATAATGCAACAACCAGACTCTATAAATGATGTTCGTAAAACTCGCAGAATCCACGAGATTGCAGCTATCCAAACTGTCTGTAATACAGTGGATTTAAGGGGATTACCTGTATGGGAAAGTTTACACCTTAAAATTATAGAGGATGGAGAAGTGCTGCGCGAGGATATTATGCGTGAAATGATTGTAGCGACTGGAAATAGATTATCCTTAAGAATTTGGTTTTTATTGAAACAATACAGTAAAGTACGATTTGATGAAATGACGTCTCTAGTGGAAAATAGACTTATCTTGGATATGCTTCAATCTATTCCTACAGGAAATAAGCAAGCGGCATTAGAAGCCTACGCAAAATGGATTGAACTAGTTGAGGATGAAAGTGAGGGAAATTTTAAATGATTCGCGATATTTTCACGAAAAACAGAAAAAATAGAACGACTAAAATACCTTCGAATAATGGTAAACATGATGTTCCCGAAGGAATTATGTCAAAATGCCCGGAGTGTAAAAATATTATCTTGACGAAGGAATTAGTGCAAGCGTTTAAAGTGTGCCCCAAATGTGATCATCATCTCAGGATGACAGCAGTCGAGCGTGCTGCTCATCTTTTTGATGAAGGAACCTTCGAATCAATGGACAATCATCTTAAAACAGAAAATCCACTAAATTTTCCTGCTTATACAGAAAAGGTTGAAGCAGATGCAATAAAAACAGGGCTAAATGAAGCAGTTCTAACAGGTATAGGTGAAATTGAGGGACATAAAATTGCAATTGCAATTATGGATTCTCATTTTCGCATGGGATCGATGGGTTCCGTTGTTGGGGAAAAAATAACGCGTGCTATTGAAAAAGCGACAGAACTTAAGATTCCAGTCATTATATTTACAGCAAGTGGTGGTGCTCGAATGCAAGAAGGTGTTTTGTCACTTATGCAAATGGCGAAAACCAGCGTTGCACTAAATCGGCATTCTGAAAATAAACTATTATACATTTCTGTTATGACATATCCTACAACGGGTGGGGTATCTGCAAGTTTTGCTTCTGTTGGAGATATTAATATTGCGGAACCAAAAGCGCTTATTGGATTTGCGGGTAGACGTGTAATTGAACAAACAGTGCGGGAAAAATTACCCGAAGATTTCCAAACGGCAGAATTTCTTCTTGAACATGGCCAATTAGACGCAGTCGTTCACCGTAAAGAAATGAAGGAAACATTGGCTAAAGTTCTAAGACTTCATTTGAAAGGAGCCGAAATAAATGAGTAAAACACTTTCATTTGAAGAACCAATTGTTCGTCTGCGAGAAAAAATAAATGAACTTGAGGAATTCACATCGAGTTCAACTGTTGATTTGTCTGAGGAAATCATTACGTTAAAAGGAAGATTAAAAAACTTAGAAATAGATATTTACGGTAATATGGAGCCGTGGGACCGCGTTCAAGTTGCAAGACATCCTCAGCGTCCAACAACACTAGATTATATTGCAGAGTTATTTGTGGACTTCATTCAATTGCACGGTGATCGGAATTACGGGGATGATGCTGCGATTGTAGGTGGTATTGCATCCTTTGAAAATACGCCAATTACTGTTATTGGACATCAACGTGGAAAAGACACAAAAGAAAACGTGAAAAGAAACTTTGGTATGCCACACCCTGAAGGATATCGTAAAGCTTTAAGATTAATGAAGCAGGCAGAAAAGTTTGGAAGACCAATCATTTGTTTTATTGACACTAAAGGAGCGTATCCGGGAAAAGCTGCGGAAGAACGTGGACAAAGTGAGGCGATTGCGCGAAATTTAGTCGAAATGGCTGGGTTGACTGTTCCTGTTATTTCGATTGTGATTGGGGAAGGTGGAAGTGGTGGTGCACTTGCTTTAGGAGTAGCCAATCATATTCATATGCTAGAACACTCTACATACTCGGTTATTTCTCCTGAAGGAGCAGCTTCAATTTTGTGGAAAGATCCAAGTTTATCAAAACAGGCAGCTGAAGCGATGCGAATTACAGCTCCTCATTTAAAAGAAATGGGTATAATTGATAAAATTATACCTGAAGTTCTTGGTGGTGCACACCGTGATTCAAACATACAATCTGGATATATTGGGGAAGCACTAAGAGAGTCGTTATTAGAATTAACGAAGTTAACAAGTGATAAACTTGTTGAGAATCGTTATGATAAGTTTCGTGCAATGGGTGTATTTACAGAGTAGATATGAATTGAAATCACAATGGATAAATGAGGTGATTTGACTTGAAGAAAATTGCTGTATTAACGAGTGGTGGAGATGCGCCCGGCATGAACGCTGCTGTGCGTGCGGTTGTTCGTAAATCCATTTATGAAGGACTGGAAGTAGCAGGTGTCTTAAACGGCTACCAAGGTTTAATCGAGGGGAAAATCGAACTTTTACAACTAGGTTCTGTAGGCGATATTATACAGCGTGGCGGAACGATACTTAGGTCTGCCCGATCACCTGAATTTAGAACACTTGAAGGGCGCCAAAAAGCAGTAAAGCAAATCAAGTTACATGGGATTGAAGGCCTAGTTGTTATTGGCGGAGACGGTTCGTTTATGGGCGCACTGGAACTTACACTGCTCGGTATACCGTGTGTCTGCGTACCAGCAACGATTGATAACGATATTAATGGTACCCAATTTACAATCGGTTTTGATACAGCACTAAATACGGTTATTGAAGCAATTGATAAAATTAGAGATACCGCAACATCCCATGAACGTACCTTCATAGTTGAGGTAATGGGACGTGATGCCGGTGATTTAGCGCTTTGGGCAGGACTTGCCGGAGGGGCCGAAACAATTTTAATACCCGAAGAGAAATTTGATGCGATGGATCTTATTAAACGGCTAAAGAGCGGAACAGGCCGGGGTAAAAAGCACAGCATAATTATCGTGGCAGAAGGTGTTATGTCAGCAAATGAACTTGCTGACATTCTAAAAGAGAAAGCTAATATTGAAACGCGGGTTTCAATATTAGGTCATATTCAACGTGGTGGTTCACCTTCTGCGCGTGATCGAGTTATTGCGAGTCAATATGGTGCAAGAGCTGTTGAAGTCCTTATGGAGGGACGTAGTGGCGTTGCAGTTGGCATGAGAAACCACCTTGTAATAGATTATAATTTGCAAGAAGTTTTTGAAGGCTTGCATGAACTGGATATGTCAATGTACAAATTATCGAAAGAATTATCCATATAACCTAAAAAAGAGGCGATATTATGAGGAAAACAAAAATTGTATGTACTATAGGTCCGGCAAGTGAATCAGTAGAAATGTTAGAACAGTTAATAGATGCAGGTATGAACGTTGCACGATTGAATTTCTCCCATGGAAACCATGCAGAGCATAAAGTTCGTATCGATCGAATAAAGGAAGTTTCTAAACGAAAAGATAAAGTTGTTGGAATTTTACTGGATACAAAAGGTCCGGAAATACGTACACATTCGATGAAAGACGGTCAATTGAATCTTGAAACGGGCCAACATATTAATATTTCAATGACAGAAGTTCTTGGGGACGTTAGTGCCTTCTCGGTTACTTATGAAAAATTAATTGAAGATGTTGATAAAGGTTCAGTTATTCTACTAGATGATGGTTTAATTCAATTAGAAGTAACGGGCAAAGATGAAGATCAAGGACTTATCCACACACTTATTATCAATTCAGGTGTATTGAGCAATAACAAAGGCGTGAACGTTCCTGGAGCAACAGTACAACTTCCTGGAATGACGGAAAAAGATGCTGAAGACATTCTTTTTGGAATAAAAGAAGAAGTGGATTTCATCGCAGCGTCTTTCGTGAGACGTGCTTCAGATGTTATGGAAATACGTAGTCTTTTGGAAAACAATGGTGGAGGCCATCTACATATTATTCCTAAAATTGAAAACCAAGAGGGTGTCGACAATCTTGATGAAATACTAATGGTTTCAGATGGATTAATGGTTGCTCGAGGTGATTTAGGTGTAGAAATACCAGCAGAAGAAGTTCCACTCGTTCAAAAAGACATGATTAAGAAATGTAACCAAGCAGGTAAACCAGTCATTACTGCAACACAAATGCTCGATTCTATGCAACGTAACCCTAGACCTACACGTGCGGAAGCAAGTGATGTTGCAAATGCTATACTAGATGGCTCTGATGCGATAATGCTATCTGGAGAAACTGCAGCAGGATTATATCCGGTTGAGTCGGTTCTAACAATGCATCGAATTGCACGTACAACGGAAGATGCAATTGACTATCGTACCGTTGTTTCGACCAGGCGTCGTGAGAAACAAGGTAATATGACAGAGGCTATTGGACAAGCGGCAGCATATACAGCGATAAACCTGAATGTGAAAGCAATTTTAGCTCCTACACAAAGTGGACATACTGCAAAAATGATTGCAAAATATCGTCCAGGATGTCCAATTATTGCACTAACTTCATCAGAAGAGAATTCAAGAAAGCTTTCACTATTCTGGGGTATTTATCCTATCGTTGGGAAAAAGGTGACATCAATTGATTCCATATTAGAAGAATCAATTGAAGAAAGCATTAAACATCAATACATTAGTCACGGAGATATTGTAATTATTACGGCTGGTGTTCCAGTAGGTGAAGCAGGAACAACGAACCTTATGAAAATTCATATTGTCGGAGACCTTCTTGCGCGTGGCCAAGGAATTGGGAAATCCGTAGCATTCGGGCGAGCAATTGTAGCAAATACCGCTGCTGAAGCGTTAAAACATGATATGCAAGGAGCAATTCTAGTCACTACCGGATCTGATCGTGATATGATGCCAGCTATTGAAAAATGTGCGGGACTTATTACAGAAGAAGGTGGTTTAACAAGTCACGGAGCCATCGTTGGACTTAGTCTTGGTATTCCTGTAATTGTAGGGGTTGAAAATGCCACAAAGACAATAGCTCATGGAAGTGATATTACGATGGATGCTGAATCGGGCGTAATTTATTACGGCCACGCAAGCGTTCTTTAAGAAAACGAAGCTGCTTCCGAAAAAAATCGGTTAGCAGCTTTTTTAGGAGGTAATTTTTTTGAAATGGCTAGTTTTATTATTCATAATCGTGCCAACAGCTGAATTGGCTTTACTTATTTATTCGGGCAATACAATTGGTTTACTTCCTACAATAACGATAATCTTGACTACGGGTATTGGAGGAGCTTATCTTGCGAAAAAACAAGGACTGAAGGCGTGGAGTGAAATTAGATTACGCATGTCAACAATGGAAACGCCAGGAGATGCACTTATTGATGGTGTTTGTATATTTATGGGGGGATTATTTCTTCTTATGCCAGGATTTATAACGGATATAATTGGTTTTCTATTGTTATTTGGTGGTCCGAGAAATCTAATCAGACCATCTATTCACAAATGGATTTACAAAAAGATGAAAAATAATCAAATCCTTATGATGTGAATAGTGTATGATTTTTTGCTTTCATTGCGGCGAAAAGGAGAAATGGTGTTAAGAAAATACCAACCACACCAAACAAATAAATCGTACAGGCCATTATAAAAAAAGCGTGTACAGGCTTTAACTGAAATGTAGATGCATACATGTAGGACTCGGCTATTTGACGTGTTGTGAGTGTCAATATATAAAGCAGTATTAGTGAAATTCCAACAAAAAGATTTTCAGTGTATATAAAATAAATAGCCATTGGTATTAGAAAAAGTCCAACACCAAAAAAAGGAAGACTGTCTACTAAGGAAATTAAAAAAGCCGTCCCAATGGGTGAATTAAAGCGCAAGAATACGAGACCGACAGATAAAATCAAAAAAGTTATTAAAATTAAACGTACTTCCACGAATACAAACGTACTTATAAGATTAGCAGCTTCTTTTTGCATATTTTTTGCTGATTTTCGTAATTTCGTTGGAAAATAGACAAGAAACCAGAATCGGTCTTTCCCTGATTCACGTAACGCAAAAAAATAAGCGACAAGAAAAATAAATAAACTAAATAGATGCTGAAAAACGGTCTGAATTAGAGCAAGCATATACTCTAAAATAGCTTGCCCAAATTGAACAATCTTACCTTCTAGAAAAGTAAGGGTTTGTCCAATAATATCTGTGTTTTGGGTGAAAGGTGTTAGATGACGTTCAACTGCTGGTACTATATTGAAAATACCTTGTAGTGCAATATACGTAAACGTACTTGTTAAAAGGATGAGTAGTAGCATCACAAGGAAAGTTGAGATTGTTAAAGGAAGTTTGAGAACAGAGCGGACCGCTGTTAAAATGGGTGCGGTAAAATAGGCCAGAATGACTGCCAAGGCCGCTGGGGGAACTGCGAATATGAGTAATGCTGTAAATAGCACTGGCAACCATTTTATGAGTAAAGTATTGATTGTCCTTTGTTTTTCGCTTTTTGAAGACATATTTCACACTTCCTTTCTAGCATATTCCAATTAAAAAAGGCATTTGTATTCACAAATAGGACAATATTGATTATAATGAAAACTGTAGGCATTTTTAAACAAAATAAATCACAAGCAGATAGACCGTTTTTCTGCATTTTTTTATGGAAAGAACGGTTACGCTTAAAGAAGGAGCGATTTACATGACATCATCTAAAGGCTTAGAAGGAATTGTAGCAACACAATCCGCTATCAGTTCTATTATTGATGACACACTTACATACGTCGGATATGATATTGACGATCTCGCGTACAATGCCAGTTTTGAGGAAGTTATTTATCTCTTATGGCACAAAAAACTGCCTAACTCAGATGAGCTTGCAAAGTTAAAAAAACAACTTGCTGATAATATGGTCCTTCCGCAAGAAGTACTTAATCATTTTAAAACGTATCCTATCAATGAAGTTCATCCAATGGCCGCTCTTCGTACTGCTGTATCTCTTCTCGGATTATACGATAAGGATGCCGAAGTTATGTCCGATGAGTCAAATTATGAAAAAGCAATTAGTCTTCAAGCAAAAATAGCAACACTAGTAACTGCTTTTGCTCGAATTCGTAAAGGACTAGAGCCAGTTGCTCCTAAGTCTGAACTTGGTTATGCTGAAAACTTCCTTTATATGTTGTCAGGCAAAGAACCGGAAGCTATTGAAATTGAGGCTTTCGATAAAGCGCTTGTACTTCATGCAGACCACGAACTAAATGCATCGACATTCACTGCACGAGTATGCGTTGCAACACTATCGGATATGTATTCAGGTGTTACAGCGGCAATCGGAGCTTTAAAAGGTCCTCTTCATGGTGGGGCAAATGAGCAAGTAATGAAAATGCTAATGGAAATTGGTTCTGAAGATAAGGCAGAAGCATATATTCTTGAAAAACTTGCGAATAAAGAAAAAATTATGGGCTTTGGTCACCGTGTTTATCGCGAAGGAGATCCACGTGCGAAACATTTGCGTGACATGTCCAAACAATTAACAACATTGAGTGGAGAAGAAAAGTGGTATAATATTTCACTTAAAGTCGAAGAAGTATTCACAGCTGAAAAGAATCTGCCACCGAATGTCGATTTCTATTCAGCATCTGTTTATCATTCGCTAGGTATTGATCATGACCTATTCACACCGATTTTTGCAGTTTCACGTATATCAGGATGGATTGCACATATTCTAGAACAATATGCTAACAATAGATTGATTCGTCCACGTGCAGAGTACAATGGACCTGGAATGCAAAAGTACATTCCAATCGACGAACGATAAAAAGAATTGAAAAAATTAAGGGGGCGGCATATTTATTATGTCAGCCCTATGACTTTGGGAGGAATTATTAATGACTAACGGTGAAAAAATTACAGTAACAAACGGTGTTTTAAATGTACCAAATCATGCGATTATCCCTTTCATTATAGGAGACGGTACAGGTCCAGATATCTGGAATGCCGCTTCACGGGTTCTTGAATCAGCAGTTGAAAAAGCATACGATGGTAAAAAAGGACTTGTATGGAAAGAAGTTCTTGCGGGTGAAAAAGCATTCAACGAAACTGGCGAATGGCTTCCACAAGCAACACTAGATACAATTGATGAGTATTTAATCGCTATCAAAGGTCCACTTACAACTCCAATTGGTGGAGGTTTCCGTTCATTGAACGTAGCTCTTCGTCAAGAATTAGATCTATACACTTGCTTACGTCCAGTTCGTTACTTTGAAGGTGTTCCTTCACCTGTTAAACGTCCAGAGGATTGTGACATGGTAATCTTCCGTGAAAACACAGAAGATATTTACGCGGGTATTGAATATGAAAACGGTACTGCTGAAGCAAAGAAGTTAATTGACTTCCTTCAAAATGAAATGGGTGTTAAAAACATTCGTTTCCCAGAGTCATCGGGTATCGGTATTAAACCAATTTCAGAAGATGGAACAAAACGCTTAGTACGTTCGGCATTGGAATACATCATTAAAGAAGGTCGTAAATCATTAACACTCGTTCATAAAGGAAACATCATGAAGTTTACAGAAGGTGCTTTCAAAAACTGGGGCTATGAAGTTGCTGAACAAGAATTCGGTGATAAAGTATTTACTTGGAACCAATATGATAAAATTAAAGAAGCTGAAGGCACTGAAGCTGCAAACAAAGCTCAATCAGATGCTGAAGCAGCAGGGAAAATCATCGTTAAGGATTCAATTGCTGATATCTTCTTGCAACAAATTTTGACGCGTCCTAAAGAGTTTGATGTTGTAGCAACAATGAACTTAAACGGCGATTACATTTCAGATGCACTTGCTGCACAAGTTGGTGGAATTGGAATCGCACCTGGAGCGAACATTAACTATATTACTGGACATGCAATTTTCGAAGCAACACACGGTACAGCTCCTAAATATGCTGGATTAGATGTAGTCAATCCTTCATCACTATTGTTGTCAGGCGTTCTAATGCTTAATCACTTAGGATGGACTGAAGCTGGTAAGTTGATTGAGGATTCAATTGAAAAAACAATTGCATCTAAAGTAGTTACGTATGACTTTGCACGTCTAATGGATGGTGCAAAAGAAGTTAAGACGTCCGAATTTGCAGATGAATTGATAAAAAATCTATAATTCTTAAACGAATAAAAAAGAGGGACCCCATATTTAGCAAGGGGTCCCCTCTTTCATATTTGAAGAGAAAATGGAGGGCATTAAATGACCATGCAACGTAAAAAAGTCTCAGTAATCGGTTCCGGTTTCACTGGTGCAACTACAGCATTCTTGTTAGCCCAAAAAGAACTTTGTGATATTGTCCTTGTTGATATTCCTCAAATGGAAAACCCGACAAAAGGTAAAGCACTGGATATGCTTGAGGCTGGACCTGTTCTAGGTTTTGATGCAGAAATCATTGGTACTTCAAACTATGCAGATACAAAAGATTCGGATATCGTAATTATCACTGCTGGTATTGCACGTAAACCAGGTATGAGCCGCGATGACCTTGTTCAAACAAACCAAAAGGTAATGAAAATTGTTACTAGTGAAATCGTCAAGCACTCTCCTAATACAATTATTATCGTATTAACGAACCCTGTTGACGCAATGTCCTATACAGTTTACAAAGAATCTGGATTTCCTAAAAAACGGGTGATAGGGCAATCGGGTGTGCTGGATACAGCACGCTTCCGTACATTTGTTTCACAAGAGCTGAACTTATCTGTAAAGGATATCACTGGCTTTGTTCTTGGCGGTCATGGTGATGACATGGTTCCTCTAGTTCGTTATTCTTATGCGGGTGGCATTCCGTTGGAAACATTGATATCACCTGAACGTCTAGAAGAAATTGTTGATCGTACTCGAAAAGGTGGGGCGGAAATCGTCAATCTCCTTGGGAATGGATCAGCTTATTATGCACCTGCAGCATCTTTAGTTGAAATGGCTGAGGCAATATTGAAAGATCAGAAACGTGTTCTTCCTACAATTGCTTATCTTGAGGGTGAATATGGCCTGGATGGTATTTATATTGGTGTGCCTACTGTTCTTGGAGCAAGTGGTATTGAAAAAATAATCGAACTGGATCTAACTGATGTAGAAAAAGAAGCGCTTTCAAAATCAGCTGATTCGGTTAAGGCTGTAATGAAAATTCTTGTATAAAAAGATGGAGTAGCAGTTGCTGCTCCATTTTTGAAACTATTTATAAAAGTATATAGTGAAAATAAGATTACTTTAAAACGATTATTACTAATAGAAATGAGGGAATAAAATGATTCTAGGAAAGAAAAGACGTCCGGGTAGAAAAATAGAAGATATATCTATTGGTGAGAAATTAAAACTAACTGAAAAAATAGAAGACAAGGATTTGCTACTTTATCTTGGCCTTACAAATGACTCCAATCCACTTTACATTCAACATGATTTTGCATCGCAGACTACTTATGAAAAGCCTATTGTACCAACGATTATGCTTACGGGTATACTAACTTCTGCAACTTCGAAATATTTACCAGGGCCAGGTTCACATGTCGTTGAGCAGCATCTTTTATTCCCACTTCCTGTATTTCATTATGCAACGATCGACTTTCTATTAGAAGTAATTGAAGTTAAGTTAGATGAAAATCGAATCATTGTAAAAGTTGAAGCACTAAATGAGGAAAATGAAATTGTGATAACTGGCACGATAACTGTTGCTCCCCCGAAGGTGTTGGATCTGCTCACATCTCAGGCGATGGACAACTTTTAACAGGGGGGCTATTGATAAAGTTGAAAAAGATATTAATTGTAGAAGATGAAAAACCAATCCAAACGTTACTAAAATATAACTTAAAGCAAGCGGGTTTTGAAACAATTATAGCTGGGGACGGGGAAGAAGCCATTCATATGACGACAGTCCATAGTCCCGACTTAATTTTACTGGATATTATGCTGCCAAAAATGGATGGAATTGAAGTTTGTAAATCTTTGCGAGAAAGCGGTATTAATACACCAATCATTATGTTAACCGCAAAAGGTGATGAACTAGAAAAAGTTCTAGGTCTAGAAATTGGCGCAGACGATTATATGACTAAACCATTCAGTCCACGTGAAGTAATTGCAAGAGTAAATGCCGTGCTAAGGCGGAGTACAGAGAAAAAAACGGTTACGCTTTTAAAATCAGGAGGATTATCAATCGATCTAGATCGATATCAAGCATATTTGAATGATGAGGAACTTGAGTTTACTCCTAAAGAATTTGAACTGCTTGTCTATCTTATTCAAAATAAAAATAGAGCATTGACAAGGGACCAACTTTTAAGTGCAGTCTGGAATTATGATTTTGTAGGAGATTCACGAATTGTTGATGTCCACGTAAGTCACTTGCGTGAGAAGATTGAAGAAAATACAAAGAAACCTCTATTTATTAAAACAGTCAGAGGAATAGGTTATAAGTTTGAGGAGCAAAAACAATGATTAAAGGTCTATATAGACGTCTACTTGTTTCGATATCAGTATTATTTCTTGTATTATTTACTGGCCTAGGTGTAGTTTTGGGTCAGTTTTTTTCATTGTTTGCAGATAATATTGATGATGTAGTACAAAAAGCGTACTTACAATTCTTGGTTCTAGTGTTAATAATTGCTTTCATCCTATCTTTTTATATCATATCAAGAATGTTAAGGCAATACGCAAGACCGATTGTTAATGCAACTGAGGCGGCTATACGTATTTCTACCGGCGACTACCTTACACGTGCTTCCATAACCGAACCTGAGTCTATAAATGAATTATCCACTGCAATTAATGAAATTGCTCACGATTTGCATGAAATGACCATTAAAAGTGAGATGGATAAAGAACGTTTGAAAACACTTGTTGAAAGCATGGGAAGTGGACTTCTTATGATTGGAAGGGAAGGAAACATAAATCTTGTAAATGCTGTTTTTTGTGAAACGTTTGGGTTTAATAAAAATGAGATAATAGAGAAAGTATATGTTGAAATCGGGTTACCTATTGAGGTGGATGGCTTAATTGAGCATGTTTTTATGACTGAGCAAGCAAGCGAAAAGCAAGTGCGCTTAATAGATGGGGTTACTTCTTCCTACGTTAGTATTTATGGTGCACCGGTAATTGGTACTCATGGAAATTGGCTCGGAATTGTTGTCGTAGTACATGATATTACTAAACTGATACGGCTTGAAGAGGTGAGGAAAAATTTCGTTGCCAACGTTTCCCATGAGCTAAGGACACCGATTACATCTATAAAAGGATTCACGGAAACGTTGTTAGCTGGGGCAATGGAAGATTCAGAGGTACTTAAGGAATTTCTTGAAATCATTCAAAAAGAAGGCGATCGATTACATCTTCTGATTGATGATTTACTTGCATTATCAGCAATGGAACGAGAAGGGTTTTTACTTGAGCTTGCACCTGTAAATATTGCTAAAGTTATTAATGATGCAATACGGACAGTTTCAGGAAAAATAGAGAAAAAAAATATGACCATAAAATTAAATGTGGAATCAGACATTCAAATTGAGGGCGATGCAATACGGTTAAACCAAGTTATAGTGAATATCCTTTCAAATGCAATTAGTTATTCAAAAGAGCATAAGACGATTGCAATTTCCTTATTCGAAATAAATGATGATATCGTGATTGAAGTTCGAGATGAAGGAATTGGAATTGCAGCATCAGAACTACCACGATTGTTCGAACGTTTTTATCGTGTAGATCGTGCCAGAAGTCGTGATTCTGGTGGAACTGGCCTTGGCTTAGCAATCGTTAAGCATTTAGTTGAGGCTCATGCGGGTACTATTACCGTTGAGAGTAAACTTGGTAAAGGCACAACATTCAAAATTTATCTTCCAAATAAAAACATTGAATTAACGTGAAAACTATTCAAATAAAAAAAGTGTGAAACTTTCCAATGGCTATTACGTATAGAAGATAGATACATAATTTAAGGGGGTTACTTAATGAGCACGCGCCGCATATTGACAGCTTTA
Source organism: Sporosarcina sp. FA9 (assembly GCF_051550205.1). GTDB lineage: Bacteria > Bacillota > Bacilli > Bacillales_A > Planococcaceae > Sporosarcina. The sequence goes on along the minus strand of NZ_CP188819.1, from coordinate 2,324,032 downwards.
GGCTTAGGAGTTGCCGGTTTACTGTTAGTCATTGCTGCTTTTACAACATGGTATACTGTCGATGCATCTGAACAAGCAGTAGTTATAACCTTTGGAAAAGCAGATACAACAGTCACTGATTCCGGTTTACATTTTAAACTGCCTTGGCCAATCCAGCAAGTAGAAGTTTTATCAAAGGAAACATTTAGTCTTAGTTTTGGTTATAAACAAGATAAAGGCGGAGAACTTGTTTCATTTGATAAAGAAACTAAAATGATAACGGGTGATGAATATATTGTTTTAACAGACCTTGTTGTTCAGTGGAAAATTACAGAACCACAAAAGTATTTATTTAACTCATTAAATCCAAAAGAAATATTACATGATGCAACTTCTGCATCAATTCGATCCGTAATTGGAAGTTCAACAATTGATTCTGCACTTACGGATGGGAAAGCGGAAATTGAAGGAAAAACTAGGGATTTACTAGCAACATTAATGGAAAAATATGATGTTGGGATTTCAGTACAAAGTGTTAAACTTCAAGATGTAGAACTTCCGAACGTCGAAGTACGCGCGGCTTTTACTGCGGTAACGGATGCACGTGAAACAAAAAATACAAAGATAAACGAAGCTAAGAAGTATGAAAATAAGAAAAAGAACGAAGCAATTGGAGAACGTGATGCTATTAAATCTCGTGCAATCGGAGAAAAAACAGCACGTATTGAGCAGGCACTTGGTGACGTCTCGCTCTTTAACCAACTTCATGCGGAGTATGCTAAAAACAAAGAAATCACTCGTCAACGTCTTGTCATTGAAACGTTGGAACAAGTACTACCAAAAGCAAAACTATATATTATGAACGACAATGGTGAAACAGTTAAATATCTTCCTTTACAACAGTTGGAAAGCGGTACTCCACCACCACCAGTAGTAGAAGAAAAGGATGGAGGTGGCACAAATGAGTAAAGATAATAATCCATTTAAAAGCATTGAAGAAAGATTTCTTGAAAGACAACGTGCCAAAAGAAAAGTACAAGGTGGTCCAAATGAACCGGGGGAAATAAAACCACCTGTTGAAATGAAAAAATATGTTCGATTAGCCATTACAATTACAGCTATTTTTATTGTTGCTGTAATCTTAATTTCCAATCTGTTTATAGTTAAAGAGAATGAATATCGAGTCGTACGTCAGTTTGGAGAAATTAAAAGAATCGTTCAAGAACCTGGTATTACTATGAAAATTCCTTTTATCCAAGATGTGACAACACTTCCGAAAAATCTAATGACTCTAACTGTCTCCGAAGCAGAAATTAATACAAGAGATAAAAAACGTATTATTATTGACAACTATGCAGTATGGAAAATAACTGAACCAATCAAGATGATTTCCAACGCACGTAATATTATTAATGCGGAAGCACGTATGGAAGAGTTTGTTTACTCTGTAGTACGTTCTGAACTTGGTCAACTTACTTATGCCGATGTAGTGAATGATGAAAATTCTTCACGGGGTAGCCTAAACGACCGAGTAACTGCTAAAGTGAATGAGTTTTTGCAAGCTGGAAACTACGGTATTGAAGTTGTAGATGTGCGTATGAAGAGAATTGATTTACCAGAGGAGAACGAGCAATCTATTTACACACGGATGATTTCAGAACGACAATCGACGGCACAAACTTATTTATCTGAAGGGGATGCTGATAAAAGTCGAATTGAAGCAGAAACGGACCGTGAAGTAACCGAGATGTTAGCGAAAGCTAAAAAAGAAGCGGCTGTAATTCATGCTGAAGGTGAATCAAAGGCAGCACAAATTTATAACGACACGTTTTCAAAAGATCCGGAGTTTTATAACTTATATAGGACGCTTCAATCGTATTCGAAAACCATTGGAGAAGACACGATGATTATTCTACCGGCAGAGTCTCCTTACGCTAAGATATTAACAGGGTATTTTGAGTAACTAGAAAAATTGTTTTAGGAATGCAATTAGCAATTTTAGTTCCTTTGTTTGATAAAACCTATATGTATAGGCCTGCATCATTTTCATTTGTACTTACCTACGTGGTAAGATAGATGGAGATGATGTTTTTTTACGAATAGGAGTGGAGCTTACTTGACGAAAAAGAAAATAGTACTTCTTGATGGAAATAGCCTGGCATATCGTGCTTTTTTTGCATTGCCTCCATTGACAAATGATCATGGTATTCACACAAATTCAGTATATGGTTTTACAATGATGTTGCAAAATATAATTGCAGAAGAAAAACCAACACATTTACTTGTCGCTTGGGATGCTGGAAAAACAACATTTAGACACAAAACATTTGTAGAATATAAAGGTGGTCGCCAAAAGACACCTTCTGAGTTATCTGAACAATTTCCATATCTTCGGAAACTGCTTGATGCCTATAATATTTCACAATATGAGCTCGACCAATTTGAAGCGGATGATATCATAGGGACGCTCAGTCATATTGGAGACTCAGAAGGAACAGAAGTCGTAATAATCTCGGGAGATAAAGATTTAACACAACTTGCAACAGAGAACACAACGGTCTACATAACTCGTAAAGGTATTACGGATACGGAAAAATATACACCAGAACACATTATGGACAAATACGGTATTAAACCTTTGCAAATTATCGATATGAAAGGGTTGATGGGAGACGCGTCTGATAATATTCCCGGAGTACCTGGAGTTGGCGAGAAGACAGCTCTAAAGTTATTGCTTGAATACGGTTCAATAGAAAATGTGTACAAATCACTGGACCAAATCACTGCAAAGAAATTAAATGAAAACTTAACGAAATATGAAGAACAAGCATTTATGAGTAAAGAGCTTGCAACGATTGATGTGGATTCACCAATTACAATTACGATTGACGAGCTAATCTTTACAGGGCCGGATGTTGACAAACTAACGAGTATATACAAAGAGTTGAATTTTAAAACACTTCTCGAAAAGTTGGCTCCGCAAGAACTGGTCGAAAAACCGCTTGAGGAAATAAAAATTACAATTGCATCCGATATTACTGAAGAACAGTTAACGGACACAATGGCCATTCATATTGAAATGATGGATGAAAATTATTTAAATGCTGAAATTCTAGGAATTGGTTTGGCAGACAATGATAAGACATTATTTATTGATTTCTCTGAAGTGGAAAAGTCCTCTATATTAAAAGAGTGGTTGCAAAATAAAGACAAAAAGAAGTATTCAACGGACTCCAAAGCCGCACTCGCTTCAATGGCTCGTTATGGAATTCATTTAGAAGGAATTGAATTCGATCTGCTCTTGGCGACTTATATTGTGAATCCCGCAACTTCATATACAGACGTTGCATCTATTACACGTGAGCTAGGTTATTTAGAAGTACAACAAGATGAGTTTGTGTACGGTAAAGGTGCAAAGAAGGCAGTTCCATCTTTAGAGGTAATCGCGGAACATGCAAGCCGAAAAGCACAGGCCGTCTGGAAGTTAAGACCAGTTTTAGAGGATAAACTGCGGGAAAATGACCAGTTTGACCTTTACCGCAATCTAGAATTACCACTTGCTTCGATCCTAGGTAAAATGGAATCGACAGGTGTGAAAACAGATAAAGAGATATTGGTTGGAATCGGTAAGGAATTGACTCTAAAATTAACAGATTTAGAAGCGATGATTTATGAAATTGCAGGTGAAAAATTCAATGTGAATTCACCGAAGCAGCTTGGTGTAATTCTATTTGAAAAAATTGGGTTAACACCAATTAAAAAAACGAAAACAGGTTATTCAACAGCCGCCGACGTTCTAGAAAAGTTAGAAAGCGAACATGAAATAATTCGCTATATTTTAAACTATCGCCAACTTGCAAAGCTTAATTCAACTTATATTGTGGGTCTTCTTAAAGAAATTCACGAAGATGGTAAAATCCATACGCGTTTCCAACAAGCACTGACTCAAACGGGTCGTCTAAGTTCGATCAACCCTAATTTACAAAACATCCCTGTACGTCTTGAAGAAGGAAGGAAGATTCGAGCAGCTTTCGTTCCATCTGAACCCGGTTGGTCGTTGTTCACTGCCGATTATTCCCAAATTGAGTTGCGAGTATTAGCACATATTTCACAGGACGAGAAATTGATTGAGGCATTCCAACAAGGTGCTGATATCCATACAAGGACAGCTGCAGATGTATTTGGTGTAGAAATTAGTGAAGTAACCTCTGAAATGCGTCAATCGTCAAAAGCTGTTAATTTTGGAATTATATACGGCATAAGTGATTACGGCCTATCTCAAAGTTTAAATATACCTCGTAAAGATGCAGCTGCATTCATATCTAAGTATTTGGCAAGCTTTCCAGGAGTTAAGCAATATATGGATGACATAATCGCCGAAGCAAAACTTAAAGGGTACGTAACTACTCTCATGAATCGTCGACGCTATTTACCGGAAATTACTAGCTCAAACTTTAATATTCGTGGGTTTGCTGAACGAACGGCTATGAATACTCCAATTCAAGGGAGTGCGGCAGATATTATTAAAAAGGCTATGATTGATATGGCAGATCGACTTGAAGTCGAAGGTATGAAAACACGTATGTTGCTTCAAGTACATGATGAGCTAATATTTGAAGCACCTGAAGATGAACTGGAAAAATTGAAAAAAATCGTACCGGAAGTTATGGAATCAGCAATTTCCTTGGACGTTCCATTAAAAGTAGAATGGGAATTTGGGAAGTCATGGTACGATACAAAATGAGGGATAAACATGCCTGAATTACCTGAAGTTGAAGGCGTTGTTCGTGCACTTGCACCGGTTGCAATTGGACGGACAATCCTTAAGGTAATCATTTCGGATGTTGTTATTGAATCGAAAGCACAGGGTAAAGAAGCAGTAATAAAAGGGATGACAACAGACCAATTTATTAAAAATATGGTTGATATGAAAATCACGGATCTTACTCGACGTAGTAAATACATTTATATAGCACTTCAAAGAGAAGGAATCGAATATCTATTAGTCAGTCATTTAGGTATGTCTGGTGCTTGGTTTACAGTGAACTCAATTGATGAAATTGTCGAGTTGAAATTTCGCAGACATATTCATGTGATTTTCGAAATGACAGACGGTGGTTTGCTTGTCTATTCCGATATCAGACGTTTTGGTGAACTTCGTCTTATTAATCGTGAAGCGGATCATCCACCATTACTAAAGATGGCACCCGAACCTTTTGATGATCAAGCATGTGGATATTTTTTAGACTTTGCTCTTAAACCAAAGTATGCAAAAAGAGCAATAAAAGATGTAATAATGGATGGACATGTGATTTCTGGCTGTGGGAACATATACGCGACTGAGGCTCTGTATCGAATGAAAATTCATCCGGGCAGAAAAGCAGAACGTATCAGTTTGAAACGAAAAAAGGAATTATTTAATGTAATTGTTGAAGTTTTACAAGAAAGTATTGATGCCGGTGGAAGTACAATTTCAGACTACCGAAACATAAATGGTGAGGCGGGGACAATGCAAAACAGGCTCGAAATGTATGGCCGGAAAAATTGTCCCGCTTGTAATAACGAAACCAAAAGTATGAAAATTGCTGGCAGAACATCAGTCTACTGCCCACGTTGTCAAAGATAATGGGAGATGAGCATATATGATTATCGGTCTCACTGGTAGTATTGCGAGTGGTAAAAGTACAATTTCGGAAATATTGAAGAGTAAAGGGTTTCCGGTCGTTGATGCGGACGAAATTGCCCATCGAGTCGTGGAGCCTGGATCGCCAGTACTTAAAGAAATCGAACTTACTTTTGGCAATGAAATGATAAAATCGGATGGTTCATTAAACAGAGAAAAACTTGGTGAACGAATTTTTGGCAACGAAATCGAACGAAAAAAATTAAATTCAATTATCCATCCGGCAATTCGTGTTGAAATGCTTTCTCAAAAAGAGAAGTTGCTCCTAGAAGGTGCAAATACGGTTATTATGGATATTCCACTTTTATTTGAAAGCAAGCTGCAACATTTTGTGGAAAAGATTATCGTTGTTTCAGTAACTCCAGAAATCCAAAAACAACGACTCATGGATAGAAATGTGTTGACAGAAGAAGAGGCCGTTGTTCGTATTCAATCTCAACTTCCGATGGATCAAAAGGAAAAAGGTGCAGATGCAGTTATTTTTAATAACGGGACAATTGAAGACTCTGAACAACAATTAAATACAATTCTATTCAATTGGAATGCTCAACCATAAAATGCTCAAAAGAATAGATTATTATTTACATGTTGATATTAGATACGAAAAATCATAGTATGTGTTATACTTATGAGCGGATAAAAGATAAAGAGTATAACATACATATTGGAGGATCAGCACATGACAACTTCTATAGCGATTAATGGATTCGGACGAATTGGACGGATGGTTTTCCGCCAGATGATACTAGAGGATGATGTTACAGTCGTCGCAGTTAACGCATCTTATCCATCGGAAACACTTGCACATCTCATTAAATACGATACGAATCATGGTACCTTTGAAGGTGAAGTGATTGCAGAAGAAAATGCACTAGTTGTTAATGGAAAGCGTGTAAAGCTTGTATCAGAACGCGATCCGCTTAAATTACCATGGAAAGAACTTGGCGTTGATATCGTCATTGAAGCTACCGGAGTTTTTAATTCACGTGATAAAGCAGCGCTTCACCTTAAAGCTGGTGCAAAGAAAGTGATTTTATCAGCACCGGGAAAAAATGAAGATATTACAATTGTTCTTGGTGTAAACGACGATCAGTTGGATATTGCAAAGCATGATGTTATTTCAAATGCAAGCTGTACAACGAACTGTCTTGCACCCGTTGCAAAAGTTTTAAATGACAAATTTGGTATAGTGAATGGTCTTATGACGACAATTCATGCATTTACAACAGATCAAAACAATTTGGATAACCCACATAAAGATCTCCGCCGTGCACGTGCGTGTGCACAGTCAATCATCCCAACTTCAACAGGTGCAGCAAAAGCATTAGCGCTTGTTTTACCTGAGCTGGAAGGGAAAATTCATGGTATGGCACTTCGTGTCCCAACGCCAAACGTTTCACTCGTAGACCTTGTGGTTGATGTTCAACGAGATGTAACTGTTGAAATGGTGAATGATGCATTTAAAGAAGTTGCAAATGGCAAAATGGCTGGAATTGTTCGTTATACAGATGAACCCCTCGTATCGGTTGATTTCAATTCGTCAAAGGAATCTGCTATTATTGACGGATTATCGACAATCGTTATGGGCGACAGAAAGATTAAAGTTCTTGCTTGGTATGATAACGAATGGGGCTATTCTGCCCGTGTTGTTGACTTAGCTAAAAAAGTTGGAAAAGCGTTAAATGCTGTTTCAAATGCGTAAAATTTAAAATGGAAATAAATGAGCAGAGGTGAAATCCTCTGCTTTTTCTATTTTCTGAGGTTTATTCTGTTATAATTAAGATAATAAAATAGGAAATGCGGAGGAACAATTATGAGATGTCCAGCTTGCCAATATAATGGCTCTCGTGTCGTCGATTCGAGACCCGCGGATGATAGTAAATCAATCCGTCGAAGAAGAGAATGTGAGTCATGTGCATTCCGATTTACAACATTTGAAAAGGTGGAAGGCACTCCTTTAATGGTTGTAAAAAAAGACGGTTCTCGTGAGGAATTTAGTGGAGAAAAAGTGCTGAGGGGACTTATTCGAGCATGTGAAAAACGTCCAGTATCTCTCGATGAATTAAAAGAAATTGTTTATACTATAGAAAAGGACCTTCGAAGTTCTGGTATCGCCGAAATAAACTCCGATAAAGTTGGAGAAATGGTTATGAAGCGTTTGGCAGATGTTGATGAAGTTGCCTATGTCCGATTTGCTTCGGTTTATCGTGAATATAAAGACATAACAGTATTCATTGAAGAACTCAAAAATTTATTGGAGCGTAATGAAAAAGAATAGTATATAGAAAGACCTGTAGGAAGGGGAATTAGAGTGGCAGCTCTTTATAAAGAATTACAGCCAATAGACTCATATAAAATTAGACTGCCGCAACCATTTTCAGATTATGATCGGCAGCTCTTAACCTTGTTTTATCAACCACTCATCGGATCAGGTGCTATGAGTCTATTTATGACTTTATGGGCAGATGCCGAAAGAGGGGATGAGCATGAATACAACCATTATCATTTAATGAACATCTTAACATTACCTCTTGGTCCAGTTTTTGAGGCAAGAATTTCTTTGGAAGCGATTGGTATACTAAGGTCGTATCTAAAGGTCGATGGAGAAACACGATCCTTTATTTATGAACTATTGCCTCCGCTTGATGCAAAAGCGTTCTTTACAGATCCTTTATTGTCTACATTTCTTTTCAGTAAAATAGGAGAACAAGCCTATCGAAACCTAAGAACCCGATTTGCAATAGGTGTAGAGATGTCTAAAGAGTATTCTGAAGTCTCTAGAACATTCTTAGATGTTTACAAGCCAACATCAAATGGCTATTCGATTGAATCTGTAGAAGATAAAGAGATTGTAGGTAGAATTGAAGCAGATGGTATTCCTTTTGATAAAAGCGGTTTTGACTTTGATCTATTACAATCCGGTTTGTCTGAACAAATGGTTCCGCAATCTGCACTTGCATCAGTATCTAAGGAAATTATAGCAAAACTTGCCTTCCTCTATTCATTGACACCACTTGATATGCAAAAAGTAGTAATGATGGCCCTCGATTCGGATATGCAATTGCCTGAGGCTAGGCTACGTAAATCAGCAATTGATTTTTATAAAATGAGTATTTCGAAAGAAGCGCCAGTACTTCAAAAAGTATTTATGCAAACTGCCGCAACATCGGAGTCAACTGGTACAATAAGCAGAGACGATGAATTAATTAATTATCTAGATAATACACCACCACTTGATATGCTTCGAGATCTAAATGGCAAAGAACCTATGTCTGTTGATGTCCAGTTAGCTGAAAAACTTGTAAACACTCATGAATTGCCAATTGGAGTCGTCAATGTTCTAATGCAGTATGTCCACATTCGTAATGACGGTAAAATTACAAATAACTATGTAGAACGTATTGCCTCTCACTGGATGAATAAAAAAGTGAAGACTGCGAGAGAAGCGATGGAATTTTCTCGAACCGAGCATGACAAGTACATGCAATGGAAAAATGAAGGCCAAAAACCGGCTGCTCAGAAGCGATATACAAATACGCGTGAAGAGAAAGTTCCAGAATGGTTCTTTAAGAAAGAAGAAGTACAAGCTGTGACAACAAAGAAAAGTACGTTTGATGTGGAAGAAGAGCGACGTAAATTACTTGAAGAACTTGGTGTATCAGGAAACGGGGTGAAATAAATGGAAAGAATAGGGGATACATTAAATCGTGTCGTTAAAGCGCCTGCATTTGCTGAGCGTTACGAAGAAATGCGGCAGGAGATAATGAAAAATACCGGCGTTCAAAACTTTTTGACAGAATATTCCAGTGAAATAAACGGCGAAATTGTGGAACGCAGCCTTGGAAAACTATATGAATACTCAACTGCATCCCATAAGTGTGATAAATGTACAAATCAAACCGATTGCATTAATTTATTAAAAGGATTTGAACCAAATCTAATTATCATTAATGGCCTTATTGATGTAGAATATAAAAAATGTCCAAATAAATTAATGGCTGAAGAACAACGTGATATTTCTAGAATGGTTGAAAGTATGCATATGCAAAAAGACGTAATGGAAGCACAACTGCAAAATATTGATATGTACTTTGACGATACACGTGTCGAAGCAGTTCGATCTGCAAAGGATTTTTTGAATGTTTATGATGCGACGGGGAAACTTCCAGAACGTGGACTGTATATCTATGGTCCATTTGGTATTGGTAAATCATTTATTCTTGGAGCACTTGCCAACGAACTTGCACAGAGAAGAGTTCGAACGGTTGCTATATACGTACCCGAATTTTTAAGAGATATGAAACAATCGATACAAGATCAAACACTAAACGAAAAAATCGACTTCGTAAAACGCGCCCAAGTTCTAATGCTCGATGATTTCGGTGCAGAAACGATGTCTGCTTGGACCCGTGATGAAGTACTTGGAACAGTATTGCAATATAGAATGGCCGAGAAATTACCAACATTCTTCACCTCGAATTTGAGTTACGGTGAGCTTGAACATCATTTAACATATTCACAGCGTGGTGAGAAGGAATCGGTAAAAGCAGCTCGACTAATGGAGCGAATTCGTACGGTGTCAACTCCGATTAAACTAATGGGTAAAAACAGACGCGATAAATAAAAATTCGATATACAATTGAGTGGAATATCTCAATCGTATATCCTTTTTTCGTTGCGAGGTTTCGTGAAAACGTTGCGAACTTTCCAACGATGAAAAAACAACACACCATTATCACACGAAAAACCACTTGCAAAAAAAAACGGTCGATATTTGATATAAATTGACTTGCAATTTTCTTATATTCGTTGTATACTCATTCCTAATAAAGTAATGAAATGCATTGAAGAGGACACGAATTAAGTTATCACTTTAAAGAGAACGGGGTCTAGGCTGAAAGCCCTGAAAGATGGATACTTTAATTTACCACCTTAGAGCAGCATCAGTGAATCTATTAGTAGCTGATGACGGTACCGGCCCGTTAGCCGATGTAAAGATTCATCATTCTAGTATTATTTGTGCTGGGCTGATGGAACAAGGGTGGAACCGCGAGCTATAGCTTCGTCCCTTTCCAGGGATGGGGCTTTTTTGTATGTTCAAAAATGAAAAGGAAGTGTTATTCATGTCAAAAACAATTAATTTAAAATTTCCAGATGGATCTATTAAAAAATTCCCACAAGGTACTACAACTGAAGAAGTTGCAGCATCAATTAGTCCTGGACTAAGAAGAAATGCACTTGCAGGAAAACTTGATGATCAGCTAATTGACTTTAAAACTCCAATTGAACAAGATGGTGCGATTGCTATTATTACACCAGATTCAGCAGAGGCCCTTGAGATTCTACGACACAGCTCTGCACATCTTCTTGCACAAGCGGTAAAACGTTTGTTTAAAGGTGCAAAATTCGGAGTAGGACCTGTTATTGATAATGGATTCTATTACGATATCGATTCACCCGAGCCAATTACTTCAGATGACCTAATTCTGATTGAAAAAGAAATGAAGCAGATTATTAACGAAAATATAGAAATCACTAGAAAAGTTGTTTCACGAGATGAAGCGGAGCGTATATTCAAAGAAATTGGTGACGAATATAAACTAGAACTTCTAGAAGCAATTCCGGAAGATGAAAAAGTAACTATATATGAGCAAGGCGATTTTGTAGATTTATGTCGCGGAGTTCATGTTTCATCTACAGCAAAACTTAAAGAATTTAAATTACTTAGTATTGCGGGAGCATACTGGCGTGGTAATTCAGACAATAAAATGCTTCAGCGTATATACGGAACAGCATTCTTCAAAAAAGATGAATTAGCTGCCCATTTGAAAATGCTTGAAGAAGCAAAAGAACGGGATCACAGGAAAATCGGTAAAGAGTTAAATTTATTTATGAATTCACAAAAGGTCGGTCAGGGACTTCCAATGTGGCTTCCAAAAGGAGCAACAATTCGTCGTATCATCGAACGTTATATCGTTGATAAAGAAGAAAGACTTGGATACCACCATGTATACACACCAGTACTTGGTAGTACAGAATTATACAAAACAAGTGGCCACTGGGGACATTATCAAGACGGAATGTTCCCTGTGATGAGCATGGACAATGAAGATTTAGTCCTTCGTCCAATGAACTGTCCGCATCATATGATGATTTATAAAAACGATATTCACTCATATCGTAACTTGCCACTTCGAATCGCGGAACTCGGAACGATGCACAGATATGAAATGTCTGGTGCGTTGTCGGGATTGCAACGGGTTCGAGGAATGACTTTAAATGACGCACATATTTTTGTTCGTCCAGATCAAATTAAAGAAGAGTTTAAAAAAGTAGTCGAACTCATTATCGGTGTTTATAAAGACTTTAACATTGAAGATTTCTCTTTCCGTGTATCCTATCGTGATCCGGAAGATAAAGAAAAGTACTTTGATGACGATGCAATGTGGGACCGTGCACAACTTATGTTAAAAGAAGCAATGGATGAAATAGGTATGGATTATATAGAAGTAGAAGGCGAAGCGGCATTTTACGGACCGAAGCTCGACGTTCAAGTGAAAACTGCAATTGGTATGGAAGAAACACTTTCAACAGTTCAACTAGACTTCCTCCTACCCGAACGTTTTGATTTAACATATGTTGGGGAAGACGGTAAACAACATCGACCAGTTGTTATTCACCGTGGTGTTGTAGGTACTATGGAACGTTTTGTCGCATTCCTTATCGAAGAATATAAAGGTGCGTTCCCGACATGGCTAGCGCCAATTCAGGTTCAAGTCATCCCAGTCTCGCCGGATGCTCACTTCGATTATGCAACTGATGTACGTGAGAAGCTTGTAGCATCAGGTTATCGGGTGGAATTGGACCAGCGAGAAGAAAAAATTGGATATAAGATTCGTGAAGCGCAAATGCAAAAGGTTCCTTACATGCTCGTATTAGGGGACAAAGAAATTGAGTCTGGTGAAGTTAACGTAAGAAAATATGGCGAACAGAAATCCGTTAGTATGCCATTCGAAGATTTTATTGCTATAATGAAAGATGAAGTCGAAACTATGAAATGAAAAGATTTGACAACATCTTAATACCGTGTTAAAGTAAGTAAGGTTAATGAATACAGTTTGAGGTATAAGTAGAGGCTACCCGCTTCTCACCTGGTCGACGCGCAAAAGTTGTTGACGGGTCAGTAAATTAGTGAATCGTGCCGTGCATATTGATGCGCGTACAGATACGCGGGTAGACAAATGAACTTTTGTCTACCCGTCTTTTTATTGGATGGACCTATGGGATTGTCTATTATGGACTTTGTACCCAAACCATGTATTCGAGAGTTAAATATTCGGAGGTGGATTACTATTAGCAAAGACATGTATGTAAACGAGGGTATACGTGCCCGCGAGCTCCGTATTATCGATCATAACGGTGAACAGCTCGGAATCAAAACCCGTACCGAGGCGCTAGAAATAGCAACTCGAGCAAATTTGGATCTTGTCCTTGTTGCCCCAACGGCTAAACCCCCAGTTGCTCGTATTATGGACTATGGGAAATTCAAGTTTGAGCAACAGAAAAAGGAACGTGAATTACGGAAAAACCAGAAAATCATTCTACTCAAAGAAGTACGTTTAAGTCCAACTATTGATGAACATGATTTTCAGACAAAACTCCGTAATGCAATTAAGTTTCTTGAAAACGGTGATAAAGTGAAAGCTTCAATTCGCTTTAGAGGACGTGCCATTACCCATAAAGAAATTGGGCAACGCGTTTTACTTCGTTTTGCAGAAGAATGTAAAGAACTAGCTACAATCGAGCAAAGGCCGAAAATGGAAGGCCGGAGCATGTTTCTAGTACTTGCACCAACTACTGAGAAACAGTAACAATGAATGATTTAGGAGGAACCCGATATGCCAAAAATGAAAACACACAGCGGGTCAGCAAAACGATTCAAAAAAACCGGTACTGGTAAATTGAAACGTGGCCGTGCTTACACAAGTCATCTATTTGCAAACAAATCAACAAAAGCAAAACGTCACCTACGCAAAGCATCACTTGTTTCTTCAGGCGACTACAAACGCATTCGCTTCATGATTACGTATATGAAATAAACTAAATTCGGATAGAATAGCAGGAGGTAATGCAATATGCCACGCGTAAAAGGTGGAACAGTGACGCGCAAGCGTCGTAATAGAGTATTGAAATTAGCAAAAGGTTACTACGGTTCAAAGCATAAACTATTTAAAGTAGCTAACCAACAGGTCATGAAATCATATAACTATGCATACCGTGACCGTCGTCAAAGAAAACGGGAATTCCGTAGACTTTGGATTACACGTATTAACGCTGCAGCTCGTTTGAACGGCGTTTCTTACAGCACACTCATGCACGGTCTAAAAGTGGCTGGTATTGATGTAAACCGTAAAATGCTTGCAGATCTAGCAGTTACGGACGCACAAGCGTTCACACAACTTGCAGATGCAGCAAAAAAAGCAATTGCAAAATAAGAGTTACACATACAGCCGCATTCCGAATTTGAATTCATTCAATCGGAAAGCGGCTTTTTTGTATATTTAACTGAAGACAGTCTAAGTTCGCAACGTCCTGTAGCAACAAGGAGGAATGAAGTTCAATTCCTCCCGATAACCAACATCAGAGGGGAAGTGCAGTTCGATTTCCCCCTAGTTGGCCATAAACTAGGTATAGGTAGGGGGAAAGATAATGCAAACAGTAGTGTTAATTTGGATTGGACTGATGTCGCTATGGTCTTTTGCAACTATGGGGTATGATAAACAACAAGCTAAGAAAAAAGGGCGGCGTGTACCAGAGAAGAAGTTGTGGACACTTGCTTTACTTGGCGGAGGGATTGGATCGTATTTAGGAATGCAGACATTTCGTCATAAAACGAGGCATACGTCTTTTAGAATCGGCTTTTTGCTTCTTGCACTTGCCTATGGAGTACTAATTTTGTATTTATTGGGACTGCGTATACCCGGAACTCCAATCATATAAAAAAACTATTCCGCAAAATAATTCAAAAGAATTACTTTGTGAAATAGTCCCATTAGTCTTTCATAAGTTGTTCAATTGGATTTTTCCAACTAATCGTTGCCATTGGATAATACGTAAGAATTTCAGTTTTCAAGAAATTGAAATCGTCTTTTGTAAAACCTTGTAATTTGGATTCATTTCTCACCCAAACAAATATAGTTACAACATCAAAAGAGTTCTCGGTCGTCCCTAAATATTTTTCGCCTTCAAACATCGCACCCTTGTACGTTATAAAGAAGTTCTTACGAACATTTTTTACATCATCGTGGAAGTAATATCTTTCTACTTCGTAAGCTTCGTCCAATTTTCGCTTTGGATCCGTTAAATAACGAATTCCTCGGTAAAATAAATAAACGATGAAAGCTATGATAACAAAGCGAATCAAAATGAGAAATGCCATAACAGACCCCCCTTTTTAAATAGTATGGTTAAACTCTTATACGGATGAATAAACGAAAGGTTTCATAATATTAATTATTATTGGAGGATTATTTATGCAACTGACACAATTGTACAAAATGCAATACGGACTTGATTTGTTTATTAGCAATAACAGGAAAGAAAAAACAGATGTTTTTAGGGAAAAAGGACTTGCACTATTTGTAGAACTAGCAGAGCTGGCAAATGAGACAAGATGTTTTAAATTTTGGAGTGCAAAAGGTCCCTCTGAAAATAGCGTCATTCTAGAGGAGTATGTAGACTCAATTCATTTTATCTTATCACTCGGTATTGAAAAAGGATTTGAACTTAGTAACTGGCCTGAAGGTGAAATTGAAGGCGAATTGACAGATTTGTTTTTGAAAACAACAATTTCAATCAATACGTTTTTGGAGAAATTAACAATTGAATCCTATGAAGATTTGTGGATTCACTATGGTGCAATTGCCGAAAAACTAGGGTTTACGAATGAAAACATCATTGCAGCCTACATAGCAAAAAATGAAGAAAATTATAATAGGCAAAACACAGGATACTAAAATATTTCTGAAATTATTGTCGTACTTTGAAGGAAAATAATGAATTAGAGAGGTTGGATTATATGAAAGCATTTATTCATAGATTGGGAAGTTTGGAAATTAGTGAAGTTAATGATCCTATAGCTAAAAGTGGGGAAGTTGTTGTAGCGCTCCGTGCAGCAGGTATAAACCGTCGTGATATAAACATCCCGGTGCGCAGAGGTGAAGTGTCTGAGGCGCTTGTATTGGGTTCTGATGGGACTGGAGTAGTTGAGTCGATTGGTGAAGATGTTACAGGTTTCTCAATAGGTGATGAAGTAATTATTAATCCTTCATTGCGTTGGAATTCGAACAGCGAAGCACCACCAGCTGAATTTGATATTTTAGGTATGCCTGATAATGGAACATTCGCAGAAAAAATCGCTATTTCATATGAACAGATTGAAATGAAACCCGCACATTTATCGTGGGAAGAAGCTGCTGTTTTGTCGTTATCGGCTTTAACAGGATACCGCGCTTTATTTACAAAAGGAAAACTGCTTGCTTCGGATACTGTTTTCATTCCGGGAGCAGGGAGTGGTGTCGCAACGTATCTCATTTCATTCGCAAAAAATATTGGTGCACGTGTGATTGTAACGTCACGCAGTGAAACGAAGCGTAAACAAGCACTTGAATTAGGAGCAGATCTCGCATTAGATGCTAGTAGCGATTGGAAAAAAGAATTAGAAAATGAAACAATCGACCTTGTTATTGATAGCGTGGGGCGTGCCACATTCAATCGTTCTTTGGAGATATTGAAAAAAGGTGGACGAATTGTTGTGTTCGGTGCAACGACAGAAGATACAGTGGACCTTAATTTACGTGAGTTCTTCTACAATCAACACCAGCTTATTGGTTCAACAATGGGAAGTCGAGAAGAACTGCGTGAAATGATTCAACATATTGAAAAGTATAAAACGCATCCGGTTGTTGATAAAGTATTTTCTCTAAATGAAGCGATGGAAGCATTCGAATACGTTGAAAAGGGTAAGCAATTTGGTAAAGTAGCAATTCGACTCGGTAAATAAAAGGAACAATGAGCAACGATCTTCCATTTAATTATAGGGAGGTCGTTTGTTTTTTAATAGTCAGTCAAAATGTATATACCCTGATGAGTCAATCTAGGCTATAATTAAAGTAAAAAGGAAAGTGGGAATAAAAATGACGGAAAAAATCGTACCACTAACTGATTTACAAATTGCATCGAAAGCAAAAATGCAACCAATTTGGCATATTGCGAAAAATGCAGGAATACCAGAGGAAGCGATTGAACCATACGGGCGATTTAAAGGAAAGATTGATGTGACCAAATTACCAAAGAATGCGACAAATGGCAAGGTCGTCCTTGTAACGGCAATTAGCCCAACACCTGCTGGGGAAGGTAAATCAACCGTAACTGTTGGACTAGCTGATGCTTTAACAAGACTTGGAGAAAAAACAATCGTTGCTTTAAGAGAACCTTCACTAGGACCAGTTATGGGAATGAAAGGCGGGGCAACGGGTGGTGGTTATGCACAAGTACTCCCGATGGAAGAAATTAATTTACATTTCAATGGTGATATCCATGCCATTACTACTGCGAATAACGCACTCAGTGCACTTATAGATAATCATTTACATCGTGGTAATGATCTGAAAATCGATCCACGCCGAATCACATGGAAGCGTGTACTCGATATGAATGATCGTGCACTTCGCAATATCACGATTGGTCTTGGGGGTCCTGCACAAGGAGTTCCTCGCGAAGACGGTTTTGATATAACGGTTGCTTCTGAAATAATGGCAATATTTTGTCTAGCAATAAACCTAGACGACTTGAAAGAGCGACTTGCAAGAATTGTGGTGGGATACACATATGACAAAGAAGCAATAACTGTTCGTGATCTTGGTGCGCAAGGTGCTTTAACTTTACTTCTAAAAGAAGCGTTTAAACCAAATCTTGTTCAGACGATTGAAGGGACGCCAGCTCTTATTCACGGAGGTCCTTTTGCAAATATTGCACATGGCTGTAACTCGCTTATTGCTACAAACACTGCACGTTCAATTGCTGATATCGTCGTAACGGAAGCGGGTTTTGGATCAGATTTAGGTGCAGAAAAATTTATGAATATTAAAGCAAGACATGGCGGATTTGCTCCTGACGCAGTTGTTATCGTAGCAACCGTACGTGCACTCAAGATGAATGGCGGAATACTAAAAGAAAATCTTTCGGAGGAAAACACGGAAGCACTAGTACGTGGACTGCCAAATCTGGAAAGACATATTCATATAATAAAAGAATTCGGTATAGAACCAATCGTTGCTTTAAATCGTTTCGTAACGGATTCGCAAGCTGAACTGGATGTAATTCTTTCGTGGTGTAAAGAAAACAACATTGCAGCGGCCCTAACAAATGTGTGGGAAGATGGTGGACAAGGGGGTATCGCCCTTGGTAAAGAAGTCATTACGCAACTGAACCAAACAAAAAGCTTTGCGCATTTATATAATGTCAACGATACAGTTGAGAATAAAGTGAAAACTATCGCTCAACGTGTATACGGTGCAAATGAGGTCATTTATACAGATAAAGCACTAAAAGACCTTGCTGAGATTAACCGATACGGATGGGATGTATTACCAATCTGCATTGCGAAGACGCAATATTCGTTTTCGGATGATCCAAAACTCCTTGGTTCTCCAAAAGGATTTCCAATTACAGTAAGAGAAATTATACCAAAGCTTGGTGCAGGATTTCTTGTATGTTTAACAGGCGATATTATGACAATGCCTGGATTGCCGAAACATCCAGCAGCTCTTAAT
Source organism: Sporosarcina sp. FA9 (assembly GCF_051550205.1). Taxonomy (GTDB): domain Bacteria; phylum Bacillota; class Bacilli; order Bacillales_A; family Planococcaceae; genus Sporosarcina. The sequence goes on along the minus strand of NZ_CP188819.1, from coordinate 2,305,537 downwards.
ATGGATGTGGATAAAGAAGGAAATGCAATGGGGCTTATTTAAAAAAACTTCATAAATTGAGTTGAAAACTAAAAAACAGAACGTTCTAGACGCCACTAGAACGTTTCTGTTTTTATTTGTATTCAGTCTGACTCTTTTCTTTCAGTAAAATACTTTGTCAATAAATTATTTTGGTATAATAGTGACTTTAGAATTACTATTGAGGTATAATGGATAGTGATATATGACTACTCAATTTTAAAAAAGGGGAACATGAATAAGTGAATAAACATTTTAGAATTCAATTAACTGTAATTCTTATAATCTTCTCTTTATTAATTTCATTAGTTATCGCCTTATTCGATTATGAGAGGTTGAAAGAACGTGTCAATATTACCCACGAAGAGAAAATTTTAATGGCTGAAAATGAAGTCGTAAAAACGCTTCACATGATTGATAAAGCATACTTGCTATTTGACCAAGACCGTGCAGATGAAATGGAAAATTACTCGAAAGTTTTGATTGATTTATATTCTACAGAACCTGATTTTAATATGTGGGATTTCAATGCATTTAAAGAAAAGTTTGGTATGGATGTATTCATAATAAATTCAGAGAATGTTGTCATTAATAGTAGCTTTACCGGAGATATTGGTCTGGATTTTGAAAAATGTTGTAAATCGTTGGCGAAAGTACTGCATCAAAGACGAAAGGGCGAAACGTTTCATCATGACGGGATGGATATCCACCAAAAAACGGGTGAAATTAAAAAATTTAGTTATATGCCTACACCGGATCATAAATACATAATAGAGCTCGGTGTTCTGCTTCAAGATGATGTCATTTTTAAGCAGTTCAACTTTCTAACAACGATAGAATCGCTAATCGAGGATTACGATGCAATAAATAACATTAATGTTTATACTTCTGGAGGACTTCTTCTAGGATATACCACACAGAGTAGCGTTCCTGAAAAAATTGAAGACGATGTCCATCCAATTTTCAAAGATGTCTTAGCAAAGAACGAAGCACAAGAAATTACTCAAATCAAAGAGGGCAATAAAGTAACGTATCGATATATACCTTATTCAGCGGATCAAGAAAAAAACTTATCTACTACAAGAGTTGTTGAAATTGCCTACAATGATGCAGAATTAGAAGGATTGCTTAGTTATTATCGAAGGGAACTAATTGCCCAATTATTAGTTATTATTTTTGCGTCGATTATACTGTCTTGGTTCATAGCAAGTCTTGTTTCGAAACCGATTTATCTTGCATTTCACGATAGTTTAACAGGTTTGAAAAACAGAGCTGCATTTGAAGATGAAATTAAAAAACGATTATCGAGTAAAAATAAAAATCTTGCTTTAATGATGATTGATTTGGATAATTTTAAATCTGTCAACGATGTTCTTGGTCATAGTGAAGGGGATCAAATTCTGAAATTTGTAGGGAAAACGATACAAGACATTGCTACACAGAAAAATGTTGCGTCTCGTATAGGTGGAGACGAATTCGTTGTAGTATTCTCTGGAGTTCAGAAAAAAGATATTCAAAGCATTGCTAGGATGATGGTTGAAAAAATTAATACTGAATTCTTACGTCTTAAGGATACAAGCAATATCGATGTTTCCATAAGTATGGGAATCGCTTTTTCAATTGCCGGTGATGAAATAAACACCCTTTATGACCGGGCGGATAGCGCACTATATACATCTAAAAAGAATGGGAAGAATCAGTTTACAATTTATGAGGATTAACGAATTAAAACGTGAGGTTTTAGAATCTTTTGATTCTATCAACTGCACGTTTATTAAATTATAAAGCTTTGTCATCAATTTCTCCTCATATTGTTTGTAATCCACTCCGCGCTTACCATTACTTACTACTATATACAGAAATGCAATACTAAGTATGCTGAAATATTCTTTGAAATAGTCTTCAAGGGGTGCGTAGTAATGCATTTTGTTGTAGAGTGTAATAAGATGGAACTCTACTATAAGAGATACTTTGCTATTATAGGGTATACTTATTTTAGGATAAATGAATTACATATTTTTGAAGGGCGGATGATTTAATGGAATTAAATGAATATGATGTAAAGAAAATGAGCGATCCAACTGGAATCTTATCAGGAGAACGTTTTGAATTTCAACTATATGTTAAATTTGATGAAGACGATGAGCTTTACTCAGAAGGCGGAACGGGTATTCGAGTTATTTATGCGGTTGATAATGAAGTGGGACGTATCGCAACGTATAATTTCTTTGAACGATCTAGCGGAAAAGTCTTGGATTTTGAACTAGAAGATGACGAAGAGGCTGAAATACTGGAATTTTGTAAAACTCATTTAGAATAAACAAAGCCTGTACACTTATTGTGTACAGGCTTTGTTTTTATGAAACGCTCTTTATATACTGAAACGATTTACTTCATTCTGCAACTCTTCCGCAACATTTGCAAGTTCTTGAGAGCTTGAGGAAATTTCCTCGTTAACTGCAAGTTGTTGTTCTGTCGCTGCGCTTGTTTCCTGTGCAGTTGCAGCCGTCATTTCAGCAATCTTTCTAATTTCAAGCGAACCCTCGGTAATATCTTGAGAAATTGTTTGAATATGTTCGATTGCTTTTGTAACAGTAGTTACTTTTTCATTCACTTCTTCTACAGCTAACTCAATATTGTTGAAAATGTTCATAGAATTAGCTGTAGAAGACAGTCCTATATCGACGCTTTTACTTCCCTCGTTTATAGATTGGACTGCTTTTTCAGTTTCATCTTGAATAGTACTCATCATTTGTTCAATTTCAAAAGCGGAAGTTTTGGATTGTTCAGCGAGTCGGCGAACTTCCTCGGCAACGACGGCAAAACCTTTACCGTGGTCACCCGCACGTGCTGCTTCTATTGCTGCATTTAGCGCAAGTAAATTTGTTTGCTCAGATATTTCTGTAATAATCGATGTTACTTTTTGAATTTCAATAGACTGTTCTGCCATTTGACGTATGATTTGTGCGGAATGATCGATTGATAAGTGAATCGTATTCATTTGATTGGATACTTCTGATACAATTTTTGAACCGTCTGTTACAAGTAAGGATACTTTGTTTGAGGATTCTAGCATTTCTGCATTGCTCATCGCAATCTCGCTGACCCCATTTTGGAGTGAGTGCATTGAAAGAGCGGTTTCACCTACAATCGTTGTTTGCTGTTCACTTCCACGCATATTCTCTTCTGCAGCCCCAGCTACAAGTTCTGCTGAAGCAAGACTTTCCTCAGAACTAGCGGATAATTCTTCCGCTTGTGAGGCAAGTTGCTGGGAACTTAATCGAATTCGACTTAATAAATTTTTTAAGTCATCAGTCATTCTATTAAATGAAGAAGCCATGTCACCAATTTCATCTCGATTTTTTATTGTTATATGTTGAGCAGTCAAGTCACCGGCCGCAATTCTTTCTATTGCTTGTGTCATGATTCTTACAGGTTTCGCAATTCCACGGCTGATGACTGTTGCCACGAGTATGCTTAGCAATAAGCCGAGTCCTAGTAAGGAAAATGAAATGATATTAGAAGTTTGAACTAGGTTGCGTAGATTATTTTGTGTCTCTGTCATAGCAACTAGTTGTAAATGTTTCAGTTCTTGTGCATTCGCCATTAACCAAGCGTTACTACTAGCTGCATCAAGACCTAATTCTCGTACTTGTCTATCTGATCCACGCATAATCATGTGTGCAGTCTCTTCCACTTTCTCATTGTAAAGAAGTCTAGTTTCTTTAATGACATCAAAAAGTGCAATATTCTTCTCGTTTTCGAAACTACCTTCAAGCTTGTTGATCAATTCTCCAGACTGTTCAACAGCTGTATCCCACGATTCCATATACTGAAGATTTTTATAAACGATGTATCCATTTATTGCAATGAAGCTGTCTTTTTGTGTACTAATAAGGTCATCCACTATATTAATTTTATGAACTCGATCGTCAATGAGAAGTTCATATTCATCGATGATCATTTTAGTGGAAAAGTAGGAGGTTCCACCGATTAAAATCATTAAGATAAGTAAAACTGAAAAACCAAACCACATTTTTTTCCGAATCGATAATTTCAAAAACAAAATCCCCTTTTATTTTTAATGGTTATAATTTACTATTATACGTCATTGTGAGAATAATACTACAAAGTTTTCTGTTTTATATTCGAATTCAATTCATTGAATCATATTATGTGTTTTTTCGGTTTTGATGTAAGATAATAGAGGAGATGGATATTCTGTACTTTGAGAATACATAAAAAGCAAATTAACTTAATTGGGGTGTTTATTGAATGAGTAAAGAAATTGTGGATATTACAATTATAGGTGGAGGACCAACAGGCTTGTTTGCATCGTTTTATGCAGGTATGAGAGAAATGTCGGTCAAGATAGTCGATAGTCTTCCACAACTTGGTGGACAACTTGTAGAGCTATACCCAGATAAATATATATACGATGTTGGGGGTTTTCCGAAAGTTCTTGCACAAGATTTTGTAAATAATTTAGTTGAACAAGCTAATTATTCAAAACCTGAAATTTTACTTAGTGAAACGGCCTTATCTGCAACGCGTGAAGGCGATCACTTCGTTTTAAAAACGGACAAAGGTGTTCATTTAACTAGAACGATTTTATTAACAGCAGGGATTGGCGCATTCCGACCACGTAAAATAGGGTTACCAGAAGAAGTGCATTTCGAGGAAAAAACACTTCATTACGCAATCAAAGATTTATTGGTGTTTAAAGATAAAGAAGTTCTAATTTGTGGTGGTGGTGATTCTGCCGTTGACTGGGCACTTATGTTAGAAGGTCTAGCTTCATCTGTAACGCTTGTACACCGTCGCGAGCGTTTTACGGCACATGAGACGAGCGTCAATCAGCTTATGGAATCGAAAGTGAATGTAAAAACTTCACGTGCTGTAAAATCGATTGTTGGCGAAGAGGGAACTATTAGCGGTATTATTATTGCTGAGAAAGACGGTACGGAAGAACATCTTCCCGTGGATCATCTTATCGTAAATTACGGAAACATTTCTTCACTTGGTCCACTAAAAGACTGGGGCCTCGAAATGGACCGCAACTCAATCATTGTGAATACTCGGATGGAGACGAATATTGAAGGTATTTATGCTGCAGGCGATGTAACTTCCTATGATGGTAAAGTGAAATTAATAGCTGTTGGGCTGGGAGAAGCTCCAATTGCCGTCAATCACGCGAAAGCATATATAGATCCAAAAGCAAGACTGCAACCACTTCATAGTACAAGCTTGTTTGAATAAGTAAATTGAAAAAGATATACTAACGAGCGAATCAACATCTAATTAGAACATCTATTGGCATCGCATTATGCGGTGCTTTTTCATTTTTTTAGAAGTATTTTGAAGATTACTGTTGTATAGAATTTAAAAGGGTGTGAATGGAATGGTAGATCTAGCTTATAAACCATTAATCGAAGGGGAGAAAGTTGTACTTAGACCCTTTAAGGATGAGGACGTTCCTTTTATAGAGGAATGCTTAAAGGATCCCGAAGTATTAAAACTGACAGGAAGCAGTTCAGATTTTGATAGGGAATCATTTCTCCATTGGTACAATACAAGAAATAGACAAACGGATCGCTTGGACCTTGCTATTGTTGACCGATCCAAGGACTTATTAGTAGGAGAAGTGGTGGTCAATTTATACGATAATAAAACTCAGAGTATGAATTTTAGGATTCTAATTGGACCAAGGGGAAGGAATCAAGGATTTGGAACAGAAGCAACTGAACTAATAATTGATTATGTATTTAATAACACTACACTGAACCAACTAACTTTAAGTGTTTTTGATTTTAATCCAAGGGCAAAGTATGTGTATGAAAAGGTTGGCTTTGTAGCCTATAGCATTGATGAAAATCATCTAGAATTCGAAGGTAAATGGATTGACTCTATTAATATGAATTTAACAAGAGCGAATTGGCTAAATAGAATAGAAAACTCTAAGGAGCGTTTAGTTAAATAAGACCAAGACTTTTACAAAGAATAAACCACTAGAATGTTTATCATTGAAAGGGAGAAGATCATGAAGAAATTTGAATGGCGAAAAGAATTGAAGGAATTATACTTACCGAAAAAAGAACCAACTAAAATCGAGGTTCCAAAAATGAAGTTCTTCACAATTGATGGTAGTGGAAACCCGAATACAAGTGAACAATTTAAAGAAAATATTGAAATCCTTTATCCTTTGTCATATGCAATCCGAATGATGCCTAAACAAGGAATTATCCCTGAAGGATATTTTGAATATACAGTATTCCCTTTAGAAGGGCATTGGGATTTAGATGAAGAAGGTAGGAAATTAGACTACGTGGACAAGGACCATTTTGTATACAAGTTAATGATCAGACAGCCAGATTTTGTGACAGAAGAGTTATTTCAATATGCATTACATACTGTCAGAGAAAAAAAGCCGAAACTAAATTTAGATACGGTCAGATTCGAAGAAATATCGGAAGGATTATGTGTTCAAGCGATGCATTTTGGAAGTTTTGACACAGAACCAGAAACATTTAAGTTGATGGAACAATATTGTTTAGAGAACAACCTCGAAAGGATAGAGAAGACACATAAAGAAATTTACATTACAGACGCAAGAAGAACATCACCTGAAAAATCAAAGACAGTTCTGAGATTTAAAGTGGCTGAACTATAGTGAAAGTAATCTGAATATAATATATCTAATACAGGTGTGTGATTACCTTACAGGTTTAAATAGTGAGAAAAAAGGCCCTCTTCATAAACGAATAACCGGTTCACTTGAGTGGTATAAATGTTGAAGTAACAAGCCAATTAACATCGAATTAGAATATTAACTAGCGGGCCTGATGGGGGGTTAAAAGATGACGCATAAATGGAAAAGAGAAAGTATTATATTCGATAGCTTGTTCGAAGCTGATGTTTGGGCCGATTCAATAGGAAATGAAATTTACGCAAGATTATATGATGGTTATGACACACCAGATTATAAAATAGCTTATTCTTTAGCTTTTAGACTTGCCGAGATAGAAGAATTTAGGGTTATGACAAAACGTTCAATTGATGATAGATATAAAGTTTGGGTAATACCTTCTTAGAACTGAATTACTTTTTAATTCTAAAAACGGGTGCGATTGCAGTATTACGATTGCTTCCAGATCACTTAAACGGGCCATTTAAAGGAATCAGTATTAAAAAACGTTGTAATGAGAAACGGTGTAATATTTTGATAACTGTGTTAAAATTATAACTATATTATTGAAAGGCGGGATTTATATGAAGAATACTTTTACTTTGGATCGGGAAAATCATTTTATTGGAGTATATTGCGAGTAATCCATCAAATCTAAGAGTTTTTTTGAATGCTCGTAAACTAGAAAGATATTGGGGGAGCATTCATGTTAAGTAATCAAGGGTTTAATTTGTGGGCTGATGAATATGATAAAACGGTTCAGTTAAGTGAGGAAAATAATCTATATCCTTTTGCAGGATATAAGGAAATATTAAATGTGATTTTTAATGAAGTGATGCAGAAAAAGAATTCTGAAGTCCTAGATATCGGTTTTGGGACAGATGTATTAACAAGTAAATTATATTCAAATGGACACCAAATTGATGGCGTAGACTTCTCATCTAAAATGATTGCCATTGCACAATCTATAATGCCAGATGCCAATTTGATTGAATGGGATATATCAACGGGTTTACCACCGGAGATACTTGGTAAAAAATATGATTCCATCATTAGCACATATGCTTTACACCATATAACAGACAAAAAGAAAATAGAGTTCATAGCCAATTTAAGACTCTTGCTCAAGAAAGATGGCAAAATTTTTATTGGTGACATTTCGTTTGAAACACGAGAAAAACTTAATAAATGTCGTCAAGATAGTATTGAATACTGGGATGACGATGAGTTTTATTTTGTTTATGAAGAAATTAGTTCTTTACTGGAAAACGAATGTGAATTTTATCCGATTTCACATTGTGGTGGAGTATTTATTATTTGAAAATAATACATGATTCATGGGAGTGGCAAGATAACCTTTGTCACTCCCATGTTTTTAACTATAATTCAGCAAATGGGTGCAGTTGTAGGATAAGTGAGTTCTTGAAAACCTGGACATATCCTTGAACTAGCCGATTATAAAAGATGAGGGGGATTGTATGGATATACTCATTCCCATTGGATTGGGCTTTATAGCGAATTTATTGGTATTTATTATTTCTAAAGGTTTAAAGAAAAGTAATGAAAGGTCATTATTAAATAGTTTAATTGCTTTTGGGGTCACCCTTCTATCCTCATTTGTTATTGGCTCCTGGTTAGGAATGGGGATTGCTGTAATTAGTTCAGGTATGTTGTTATTCGCAATTTTAATTGCAATTGCAACTGCAATAAAAAAGCTGCTGTTCAACGTGAAAATTAATATCAAACCTTCCATAATCGGGTGCAATTCAAGAAGAATTTGCTTCTTTTTCAGTAACTAGCCATAAACTGCATAAGGCTTATTGTGCTAATGGATATTTAGCGCATAAATCAAAAGAAAAGTAAGGTGTTAAACATGTTTTTTGTTCAAATGTCTGGCTTCCCTGGCTCTGGAAAATCAACGCTAGCCAAACAAATTGCTAAGAGAACAGGGGCTGTCATAATAGATCATGATATTGTGAAGTCTGCTTTACTAAATTCAATAGAGGATACTTCAATTGATATGAATATGGCTGGTAAAATTTCATACGATATTGATTGGTCTTTAATTGAATTTCACTTATCACAAGGACAAAACGTAGTATTTGATAGTCCCTGCCTTTATCAGGAAATAGTAAATAAAGGAATAGGTTTGTCTGAAAAGTATAATGCAAAATACAAATATGTTGAATGTTACCTTAACGATTTCCATGAAGTAAATTACAGATTAATAAATAGAGAGAGAATGGTTAGTCAAATAAGTGAGATAAATTCTGAAACAGTTTTTAAAAACACGATAGAAAATAGCAAAAGACCAACTGATTATCAGTGCCTAGTTGTAGATACTGGAAAACCACTAGGGGGCTATATTAATAATGTTATAAAATACATAAGCGAATGAGTAATAAATTCTTTCTTAATACAGGTATCGGGTGCGATTAATGTATAATGGCTACGCTACAATCGAGCCAAATAGTTTTGGAACGCATACTGAAAAAGTATGAGTTCTACATTGATTAGGAGGCGTACATATTTGAAAAAGTTGTTATTTGGTTTAGTTATTATTATGGCGATGATTTATTCGTATTCATATCAGTTACCAATTATGAGTACATGGGAAGCGATAGATAGTGCGGAAAAGCACCTGCAAAATCCTCCAGAGGAGTGGGGAAAGTCATTTTCAGACCGTGATTGGAACGATACTCCATTAGAAAACGTTATTGTTGAGATAAAACAAAAGAATAACTTCTGGAGTAACCTAGCGAATAGAGTGAATTGGGAAGTAACAATAAAAAATAACGGTATCGTGCCAACAGTAGTTATAGATGCCTATACGGGTAAATTAATTGAGATATATGGACCATTAAATTAAGTATTCTCATTTTACTATTCAATTGTTGGGTGCTCGTTTGTCGTACAACATTTAGTTGCAGACACTTAGTTGATTGGAGTGCAAGGCAGTCTAAAACCACGACGTCCTGTCGTAACGACTGCATGACCCACCTCGTGTGGGCCCACGGCAAAAGCTGACTCTGGGAGGATTGAGGACGAATGAATTCCAATTCGTCCCGAGGACAGGTGAAACAACCAACGTTAGCGTAGCGAGAGCCGTCACGAAGAACGGCTTTTGCGAGTAAAAGCGAAGCGTTAGGAGCACATCTTTGTTCTTAGGGTTGGTCCACCGCCCTCCAGAACGCGTCCGTCTGGAAAGGAAATCAACGTGTGAGGTAATCTCCACTTTGGGTGCGAATGCTTTATAAGCGATTGCCTCTATATCGTAAGCGAGTCATTTTACTGGAGTGAAAGGGGTTAATGATGAAGATACCAATGAAATTAAAACAAAATGATGAAATCCGAATTATTGCACCCAGTCGCAGCATACAAATATTGTCGGAAGATGGAATCCAATTAGCAAAGGAACGTCTTGAACAATTAGGGTTCCGAGTTACATTTGGTAAGCACGTTGAAGTATGTGATAGGCAACACTCTTCTTCAATTGAACAAAGAGTTGAAGATCTACATGATGCATTTGCGGATGAAAATGTAAAGGGGATATTAACAGTAATTGGTGGTTTTAATAGTAATGAACTGCTTCCCTATTTAGATTATGAATTATTAAAAGAAAACCCTAAAGTTTTATGCGGTTTTAGTGATATTACTGCTCTCGCAACTGCTATTACAGCAAAATGTGGTTTTATCACATATTCAGGACCACACTTTTCAAGTTTTCAAATGAATGAATTACAAGATTACCAAACGTCATACTTTAAAAGTTGTTTCATGAACGAGAAATCTTACCAATTAAAGCCGTCTATAAAATGGAGCGATGATTTATGGTTTTTAGACCAAGAAAATCGTGTCTACGAGGAAACGAAATGGAAGGTTTATTCGGAAGGGAATGCAACAGGAGCGTTATTTGGTGGGAATTTATGTACACTCAATTTACTACAAGGAACAGAATATATGCCCCTTTTGAAGGATTGCATTTTATTTGTGGAAGATGATGAATTAACTATACCTGAAACGTTCGGGAGAGATTTAACATCTATATTGCAACATAGCAAAAGGATTAAAGGTTTATTAATTGGCCGTTTTCAAAAAGTGTCTAAAATGACTGAAGAACAACTTCTTTTTATTTTAGATAAGCATCCTCAGCTAAGAAATATTCCTGTATTATATGATATGGATTTTGGTCATACACAGCCAATCATGACATTACCTATCGGAGGTACGATTAGTATCCATACACAAGATTTTAATATAAAATTAGATAACTTTTAACCAGGAGCCAATATAGTTGATTGGGCTGGATCTGTGCTAGAAACTATGGACCGTTCAACAGGAGATGTAATACCTGATTACGGTCATCGAAATGTACCAGTAGTCACATCTTTTTTACAAATATATTTTATGCTCCAACAGACCATTTTTGGCGTGTTGGAGCATTATGTTATCCGTTCTTGAAAGGTCATTCGATTTTAGGTTCCTATTTTGTTAAATGGATAGTTGGAAAATGAAAAACACTTATTTTAAGGATTTAGGAGAAGTATCAACCACAGAACTTCCGATATTCGCATCTCACCAAGTTTACGTAAGAACCACTTCTATTTTGAACTACACATGTGTATATACAAAGGCATCTTTTGTATTCCTCCTTAACTCTTCCTAGAACGTTTCCAGATGAATAATCCAACCAATCCTACAATAATCGCCACTACTCCTGCGTATAAGTAATACTGATTATATTGTGAATCGGTAGTTTTTTCAGTTTGTTCTGGAATTTGACCTTCACCAATTAATGTAAGATCATCGGTAGCATTCGCTAGCTCAGCCGTTCTGTCGCAAAGTGTAGTAGATAAGATGCTCTTTCCATTCGAATCCAATGTGTGCGCATATACTAAATACTCCTTTCCAACTGTAAAATCGATACCACATGACGCTGAATCATTGTTAGTAAAAACTGAAATAGTTGTGCTGTCGATTCCTTTCCATATCTCTCGCACTTTGAAATGAACTGTTTTTCCGTTATCAGCATTACTTTTTTTAACTTCCACAACTTCTCCACTAAAAACAGCAGTCGCTTCGGATAGGGCTACATCTGCAGGTGGGGGCACCACACAAGAACAAGCCGCTGTAGGGATAGGTTTAAAATACACGACTACAAGAACCATAAGCAAGAATGGAATTACTCGTACTCTCTTTTTCATAAGAATTCCTCTTTTCATTCGATTTATGATTAGTTCGTTTTGCGAGGAAACTAGTTTCAGTGTTTTATAAATAAAAACTATGTGTGCACCAAACAGTTTAGATAATCAGCATTCGTCGCGAAAGGTCTTTTCTAAATACTTCAATGGCTGCTTATTGATTTTCGTTGTAACGTTGATGCATATGCATTTAAAAGACTACTAATTCATATGCGAATTAGTAGTTGTAACCGTCAAGTAAAATCGAACAGTTTTTGATAAATAACACTCAACAGTTTTCGTCAATTAAGACCCAACACTTTGCTCCGTGAAGAGCGCTTTTCTGTATTTCATACGAATGCTATTTTGATCTTCACTAAAGGTTAAAATTTCACTTCGGTGAAGAAGACGATCTAAAATTGCAGTTGTCAATGTTGGATCGCCCAAAAATTTTCCCCATTCACCCGGACCTTTATTTGACGTTAAAATGAAAGCTGCTTGATCATAAAGTTCGTAAATGAACTGAAAGAATAGGTGTGCTTCCTGCGGCTCGTAAGCCATATACATGACATCATCAATGATGATTAAATCGGATTTTACAATCCTCTTATATCTTGCTTTCGATTTAGCCACGTATTCTCTTGTCTTTAAAACGTAAATCAGACGATCCATCGAGATAAAGGATACTTGATATCCTTGCTCAATCGCATGAACACCAAGTGCTGTCGAGAGATGGGTCTTGCCGACGCCTGTCGGCCCCATCATGATAAGCGTGAAATATTCCTCTACCCACGTTAATTCTTTTAATACATTTAGTTGTTTCACACCAATTGCTGTTTGCTCTTCTAAACGGAAATCTTCAAGTTTAAGTAGCTCGGGGAATTCTGCCCACTTCATTAGTTTATCAGTGTTTTTTGTTTCACGATAATTCACTTCATAGCTTAGAAACTCATGTATAAACTCGTGGTAAGTCCAGCCCTTAGCTTCTGCCTCTCGTAAAAGATTAGGCAATTCTTTAGCGGACTCTGCGAGCCGCAGAGTTCTACATTTATCTTGCAAAGGTTCATAAGGATGTTTCATTTAGAATCACCTCCTCGAAGAACCTGAAGATATATATCTTCTTTTCGTTCAGGCGCAATCAGATTTTTATATTTTTCATTGACTATGCTAGTTGCCTTGCTATTATTCTTTTTACTGTGTAGTGCCAACGAAAAAGCGATGTCCCTCAGATCGTTTGCGCTAGTGAGTTTCAAGCGTTTCAGTTCCTGAACAGCGATATCTAGAAATTCGGGATACTGTTGACCAACTAATTGCACGATTTTCAATTGGTCAATCAAATGACGTGGATAACGCACAGCTAGCTGTTCTACAAGCCATTTTGCAGCGTGTGGATCTTGTAATAGGTCTTCGACTTGTTGAATAAGCTTATCTCTTTTAGTTTGGTTTCGCTTCCTATGGGAAGGGTCGGAGATGATATTTCCTTTGCCATTAGCTATTTGATGTTTTGCCAGCACGTGACCATTTTGCTGAAGACGTATACAAATATATTCGTGGTTCTTTTCTACATATGCGATATTCGGTGCGTCTTTACGGTACGTACCGACAGGTACGCTATATCGATTACCTTCAAATCGTATGACGTTGTCTTTGTGGATTTGCCTTGTTATACTGGAAACATAGATATCTTCAAAAATGTAAGCCCCTGAGACCTGTCTGAGGTGTTCCTTTTCCAGAGTGTACACTTCAGTAGGTCTCTTTTTTGTGTTGTGATGTACTTTGTAATTCCCAGTTCGCTTAAGCCATTTCATACTAGACTCTTGCCAATCTAGTAGATTGGCAAAGGTTCGATTCTTAGCGAAGTTATATTTTACATACTTGACGACTTGTTCAATTTTCCCTTTAGATTCTGGATCGGCTTTTCGACATAGATAAATTTTAAATTTCCTCTTTTGATAATAATTTGTAAAGTCCGCGGTTAAAATTAAATCACCCGCATTCTCGCTGACTGCCAGTAAACGATCCTGATCATAAGCAATTTCATCTGTTATTCCACCGTAATAGTTAAAGGCATTCTCATGCATTCGTATTAAATCACTTGTCCTGAAAGGACGATCTAGCCACTCTACATACTTATATCGAGAGCGTGCTAGTACGAATGCAATAAAGTACAGTCGTTTATATTGGCCCTCCGTTGTCAGTTGTCTTGTCTCTCCAAAATCCACTTGGATTTGTTTGCCCATAGGCAACTCAGGAACTACTGCGTAATTTCTCTCGGTACTCATTTTAGGAATACAATGACGTTCTCTAAGCCCATTAACGAAATTCCTAACTGTTCCTTCAGAAACAGAGTCCACATCAAGCTTCTCCTGCAACCAATCAAGCACCTGTGCTCCAGAAAGGTCCGGATGTTCCTTTAACCATTCGAGTATCTGGTCTTTATAGGGATCCAACTTTTTACCTCTCTGTTGTAAAGACAGTATAAACTTTTGGAATTCATCTGGTGACATTCTTCCGTACTCAATGACTCGATTTCTGGAGATTTTTAACTTTTTTGCGATTGAGCTGTTTTTAAATCCTTCAGAGCGCAATCTGTGTATTTCATAATAGACCATCCACTTTTCCACTTCCTATCCCTCACTTTCTATAGACTAGTTTCAGTATATAGAAAGTGAGATTATGAGGGAAAACTGTTGTGTCTTATTTGTTGAAAACTGTTGACTCTAGTTTAACGTTTACAGTAGTCTCTTTTGTTCTTATACGAGCGAACCGAACGGATTACCCATAAGGATTGCTGCCTATATTAAATTAAAAAAGTAATAACTACGATGAGAACTAAAGGGCCAAATAGAACAAGATAACCAACGGGGTGTCCGAAATTTAAGGTCCAACCAACCCCGAATCTCTTTTCTACAAAAATAGAAGGGTCGTCTTTATTGAAATAAAAGACACCAGCTTTCCAAAATTGGTCATCATCATAATCTGTAACACCCTCTACTTTTTCGTCTTCCATATCCACAGAAATACGAGATCCACTTTGACCAACTTTAAAAGCATAAAGTGCAGTCATAATAAAAGTGATTAAAAGAAAACTAAGAGGGAGTGCGAGCAGCATCGTCGGACTTCCGAGATTACTATGGATAGTATTCAGTTGTAAGAAACTAAATAGAATTGTCGTTAGAAGTGTTGTCATAAATAAAAACCAACTCGTATATTTTCTAAACGATAATTGTTGAACTCTAGACCGCTTTTTTGAAGTTGCATTGATTTTAATTCCTGATTTTTTCGTAAGCTCATTAATTCCAAGCATCATACCTTGCATGACAAGGAGAATTAGTAAAAGAGCAACAGCAGAAAAAGGAGTTTTATTGCTAAAGGCATCAGCCGTGCCGTCAATTCCCCAGTGTGTTGGAATAAGTTCCGGTAGATTTGCATACTGGGTTGCAGTATAAATTACCAATCCAATAGTGACGAAGATAGGAAGTATATATATTGTCCACGGCAGCATTTCATCCGCTGATCGAATTGCAATGTCGGTTACACGTATTTGTTTTAAATCCGAACCCCAATTGTTATCGCGTTTAAGGCGTAAAGTCTTTGCGTGAAAAAGAAAATATAAAGACATGCCTAGAAATAGAATGACGAATTGAAGTGCGACGCCAGTTAGAACAATCTTTTCTTCACCCAAGTTTTGCGGAAGTGCCCAAATTGTAAAGACTGTAATTGCAAGAATGCCGGTAATAGCGATAATTAGTGAATAAATACGTTTATAGGATGCTAATTTGCGGTCATCCTTATGGCTACTTGGAATTGTAACTCCAAAAACGAGCGTTTGTTTTATCAAATAAGGAATTGCTGATTGAAGAATGGTGATAAAGAGTAAAATGAAGAGCATAACTGCCAAGTTCATTGTTCTTCCTCCTTCGCTTGTGAGATGAGATTTCTTACAGCAGCCAAAATTTCATTTTCCGAAAGACCGATGGCGATAGCCTCATTTATAATTGGCTCTAAATCTCCTGCAATGCGTTTTTGTATTATATCGTCGACAAAAGGGATATTCACAACAGCACCTGACTTCGGAATGATGCGGATTATTCCTTTCCTTTCCAATTCATGATAAGACTTATTGACGGTATGCATATTTACACTAAGATCTGCTGCAAGTGAACGAACAGATGGGAGCACATCATTAGGTTTTATTGAGCCATTCGCAATTCCTTTTATGAGCTCATTTGATAATTGTATATAAATAGGGATTTCAGAATCTGTTTCAATGTGAATAAAAATATGAATACCTCCCCTTTGTTCTATATTCAGTATAACAGATATTAATTGTGATTTCTATAAAAAAACTCTAATTTCCTGACCTTTTTAGGTCGGAAATTAGAGTGTACAGCCAAAGTACTTTAGTTTAAGTCAGAAACACTAACAAATTCGAATCCTTCGCTTTGTAAATAGGATAATACTGCATCAAGTCCGTCAGCTGTTGATTGGTGAATATCGTGCATTAAAATTATACTTCCATTTTTCGTCTTGTTTTGTACAGAAGCAAGTAGCTGATTTGCATTTCGATGTTTCCAATCCAGTGTGTCAACATCCCATAGGTAAACAGGTAGAACTGTTTGTGACCGCACCGTTTTATTAACAGCTCCATATGGTGGGCGGAAAGCAGTCGCTTTTACACCAGTTACGTCTTCAATTATTGAAGACGTTCTATTAATTTCAGACTGTACCTTTTCATTGCTAGCTTTGGTTAAATCAGAATGATTCCACGTGTGATTTCCAAGTTCGTGTCCGTCATCTTTCACTTTTTTTGCGATTTCAGGATAATACTCAACACGACTTCCAAGCATGAAAAATGTTGCTTTTGCTTCATATTTTTTAAGAGTCTCTAGGATCTGAGTAGTCACCATTGGATCAGGTCCATCATCAAAAGTTAATGCAACTTGCTTCATTTCATTTTTGGTAGACTCGACACTATTTTCTACGGATTCGGTCGTATCGTTTTTTGGTGGAGGTGTTTCAGTAATCTTGTTGTCTTCAATAGGTTCTGAGTCTGTTTTATTCGAAATAGGAGAATTCATAATTTCTAGATCCCTATAAGAGTTTGCAAGTACTTTATCAATTTCACGTAAAGGAACGGCTGTAATGGGCATACCCGCAGATTGTGGTGCTAATTTTAATTCAGGAAAGTAAAAGATGATTTCATCATTCGTAATTGCAAAGTTATTAAAGTTTTCCCAAACGGGTTCAGTATTGATATTTGCTTCTTCTAGAAATAAAACATTTTTAAGTGCAGGGTCATTAAATAAAAGAGACCGAACTGATTCTGAAACCAATTCAAGGCGTTTTTGATCATGATAAAAGATATCTTGAATTTCAATAGCTTCCCCAGATATAGGATTTAAATGAAAGGAACGAATTTCTGTCATACCCCTGACAGAACCATAGTTATTTGCCACAACCATGACGAATGAATAATTTCCCGAGTAATGAGGAAACGTCTCGAAGGAAATATTTAATTCACCGGCTGATTTTAAACCTAAAAGCATATTATTTTGCATCGTATTTAAGTAGTTTTGTTTTGCATTGTTAACGTAGAATGTAATTTTTTCATTAAATGTGCTATGTATACTTTGTGGATATTGAATTGCGAATGGAGTATATGAATCATTCGATGTTTCTGTAACAATTTTAATACCCGGATAATTGGATTCAATGGTTTCAACTTTTGTTGGTATTATCGAAGGTGAAGAATTTACGTTCGTTTCGATGACGGCATTACTTTTTATAGACAAAAATGTTAAAAAGCCAGCTACAAGTGTTAAAATAATAACTATGGTGGTAAAAGTAACATCAATCCAAGGGGAATGACGCTTCCTTTCTGTAATTTTCATAAACTAGTGTCTCCTTTGTATGTAATAAAGTATTAGACGGATAAATGTCGAAAAAAGTTTCGAATAATCGAATGTTCTGTGTCGTAATTACTAATAAAATGTCATATATAAGTATACAGTAAGATATATAGTTTACCAATGATTCAAAAGGCGTCATGATGATAGAGAGAGACAGGACTAGAGGCGTAATTTATTAATTTGTATCTGTTTCGGGGGTATTAGATTCGGAAGTAATTCTTCTTTTTCTATCCAGCTTTATATGATATAATGTGTTCATCTCGAATTTTACATTTGCGGGTACGTTTTTGTGCGTCTTCGTTTATGGATTATTTATGTATAATGGCTTTATAAATAGTAAATATTAGATAATAATTAAGGTGGAATGAAAAATGGAAAAAGAAACATACAGAATTCTTCTGTTTTACAAATACGTTTCCGTGGAAAACCCGGAAGAATTTGTAGCGAAGCATTTGAAACAGTGTAAGGAGATTGGTTTAAAAGGACGAATCTTCATAGGAGAAGAGGGAATTAACGGGACATGTTCAGGAACAATCGAACAAACAGATGCATATGAGGCAATGTTAAGATCTGATGAGCGCTTTTCTGATATTGTTTTTAAGATTGATGAATCAGAGGGACATGTCTTTAAAAAGATGCATGTTCGGGTGCGCGATCAAATTGTCAATTTAAGTCTTGAGGATGATGTTGATCCTAACGAACTAACAGGGAACTATTTGAGTCCTGAAGAATTTTTAAAAGAGATGCGTAATGAGGATACAGTAGTTATAGATGCACGAAATGATTATGAATTTGACGTTGGTCACTTTCGGGGAGCAATCCGCCCTGATATCGCAAACTTCCGTGAATTGCCGGAATGGATTCGTGACAATAAAGAACAATTTGAAGGTAAAAAGATTTTGACGTATTGTACTGGTGGAATTCGTTGTGAGAAATTTTCAGGTTGGCTTGTTCGTGAAGGTTTTGAAGATGTTGGACAATTGGACGGAGGAATCGTTACGTATGGTAAAGACCCTGTTGCGCAAGGTCAGCTGTGGGATGGACAATGCTATGTGTTCGATGAGCGACTGGTCGTACCTGTCAATCAAACCGAACATGTTATTGTAGGACGAGATCATTTCGACGGTGAGCCATGTGAACGTTATGTTAACTGCGCGAACCCAATTTGTAATGCACAAATTATTTGTTCGGAAGAAAATGAGCATTTATATATGAGAAGTTGTACAGATGAATGTCGTGTACACCCACGCAATCGTTATTTTATTGAACACGAGATGACCGTTGAACAATACGACGAGCGTATGGCAGCGATAGAAAAGTTTAGAAATGAAACTTATGTGTCTTAATAAAATGGGAAATCGTCTGAGCAGCTGTTGCAGTTGCTCAGACGATTTTTTATTTCGTGTAATAATAACGATATGAACCATAGTATGCGATCAATCCCACAATAGGGATGGATGCAGTTGCAAAAATCATGAATGTTGCTATCGGAATAGTGCTCATTAAGATGAAAACGTAGGAAACCAGTACGAGCATTGTGTAGAAAAGGATGATAGCTAATCCAGCTTTTGCTGCCTTCCCAGTAAGTACCGATTCTCTTTCGTCTGAATGGTTAAACTCAGGTAAAATATATTCTTTCATACGAATTGTTCCATCAATTCGCTTCTTTTTATTTGTTAAGTTATAAAAGCCGTCGACAATAAGGAAGATTGGTAAGATATACAAGTAACTATTAATTCCACTTTTCAATGTCATATATTTTTCAAATGTAATTTCTCCGTTATCAATCATAAAATTAAATTCGTTTAATTTAAATGAATGCAAAACATAAAAAGCAATTGCAATAAATGAACAAACTCGTAGGATAATGAAAATGATTGTCTTATTCAAATGGCTCCCCCCCGTTAGTTTAAATAATGAAATCGATATGAAAAGAAATATGTGAGTAATCCTATAATCGGTATTGCTATAAAGGATAAATAAGTATACATAAATAGATGTGGAGAATTGAAAATCATCATAAATCCGAGTAGTACTAGGATTATTGGCATTAGGAGAATAATGATTGAAAATGCGTTCTTCGCTGCTTTACCGGTTAATTCAGATTCTCGTTCGTCATTGGAGTTGAATTCAGGTAAAACGCGTTCTTGATACGTAAGCCGGCCAGTAAGATGATTCTTTTTGTAAATATGTTGCTGTCGTGAATCCAATAGAAGAGCAATGAAAAACCCACCTATAAAGAAAGGTCGTATTCCACTTAAAGTTTGAAAATCATTAATAGAAAGTATGTAAAAACCTAGCATTAGTAATGTGAAAATTCTGGTGGAAATTGAAATCGTTAAACTCTTCATTCTCATTTCCCCTCCTTTGAAAAAATCTCTTCAATCGGCATTTCAAACTCTTCTGCGATATTCATGGCAAGTAGAAGGGAAGGGGTGTAGCTG
Organism: Sporosarcina sp. FA9; assembly: GCF_051550205.1. Taxonomy (GTDB): domain Bacteria; phylum Bacillota; class Bacilli; order Bacillales_A; family Planococcaceae; genus Sporosarcina. The sequence goes on along the minus strand of NZ_CP188819.1, from coordinate 2,285,298 downwards.
CCTTTTTCAAGCGCAACAATTGTTTGTCTTGTTACTCCGACCCGATCTGCAAGTTCACCTTGTGTCAGACTGAGTCGAGCACGTAGCTCTTTGACCTTATTAATAAGCACCGTGGCTACCTCCTAATTTGTTTATATTAATAATGTATACTTGACTATACTTAATGTCAAGTTGAGCATACATGTCTTAAGACTGGGAATTTAACTGTCTATTTTTAATTCTTACGGGTAAAGCTGATAAATGATATAATGAATGCAATCGCATTAAATTTGGAAGGATGAAATTGTTTATGCAATGGAAAAATATATATCGTGGCCTTTTTATAGGAATAAGCGACTTAATCCCTGGAGTAAGTGGGGGAACAATTGCTTTTATAATGGGTATTTATGATGAATTATTAGCTTCGATTAGTGGCTTTTTCAGCCGTGAATGGAAAAAATATATAGGTTTTTTGCTACCACTAGGAATTGGAATTGGAATTGCTCTTCTTGTATTCAGTAAAATGATTGAGTATTTACTGGTAAATCACCACGCACCCACACAATTCTTTTTTATGGGTTTAATTATCGGAGTACTACCATTTATTACAAAGCACGTAAATATGAAAAAGAATTTCAAGTTGCAACATTTCTTAATTATATTATTGGTAGGAGTAGCACTTGCTTCATTGGCCTTTTTAAAACCACAGGATACGAATCCAATAACGGTGTTGACTTCTGCAAACGCACTTAAATTATTTTTTGCGGGTTGGTTGGGTAGCATGGCAATGTTGCTACCTGGTATTAGTGGCTCATTTATATTGCTATTACTAGGCGTGTATTCAACTGCTATCGGTGCATTATCGAATTTAAATCTACCAATTATTGCGGTGATTGGAGCAGGAGTAATTGTTGGTTTCATTGTCAGTAGCAAAGTGATTAGTTTCTTGCTTTCAAATTACACGTATCTAACGTTTTCTATAATTATTGGTTTAATTATAGGATCCATATTTGTTATTTACCCCGGGGTTCCTGATCATGGCACCGAATTTGTTATGAGCGTGATTGCATTCATCGTTGGTTTAATTGTCGCCTCGCTGTTTAGTTCACCGAATAAAGCGTAAGCAACATCTCGGATATGTTTCAAAATGCTTCCTGTTCTGGTATTCTATATATATAAGAAACAGTTGTGAAAGGATGATTAGTATGTCTGGACCCGCATTACGTCAACTTCAAGCTCATCGTTCAATACATGAAGGTGGTCTCTCTGGAGCCATCACTAAAACTAAAGGTATGATGGAATTTCTAAAAGATGGGGATTTGGAAATGGCCGTCAAAGCTGCAGATGATTTGGTGGATTACTGGAAAACACGTGTAATCAGTCATGCGGATGCCGAGGAAAGTGGATTTTACTTGGAGATTTCAAAACAAAATCCCGAATTAAAAGATTCGATAACAATGTTAACACGGGATCATGACCTGATTCGTATTATTGTGAAAGATATTGAGGACCTTCGCGTCGAAGAGGGTTTAAGTCCTGGTGTGCTTCACCGTTTTCATGCGTTAATGGTTGTAAACGAAATACATAGTCGCGATGAAGAACGACTACTACTCGAAAAGTAATAAGATATCCAAAAGAAAACGCCTTATTTTAGGCGTTTTTTATTGAATAAAGGAGGTACTTTCAGTTGATTAAAGCTACAGAAATTTTAAGTACATACTTCGGTTATAATACATTTCGGCAAGGTCAGGAAGATGTTATTAGCAAGGTCCTAAATGGTGAAGATACACTTTGTGTAATGCCTACAGGCGGCGGGAAGTCGGTTTGTTATCAGGTGCCCGCACTTGTAATGAAAGGCACTGTGCTGGTTGTGTCACCACTAATTTCACTTATGAAAGACCAAGTTGATGCACTTCATGTGGCCGGTATTTCTGCTGCATTTATTAATAGTACAATGTCTGCGGAAGAGTACCGATTAACGATGGAAGCTGCAATTGAGGGTGAGTATCGATTATTGTACATAGCGCCGGAGCGTCTCGATTCACCATCCTTTACAAACCAGCTACGTTTGATGAATGTACCTATGGTTGCAATAGATGAGGCACATTGTATATCACAATGGGGACATGACTTCCGTCCAAGTTATCGAAATATCCGAAAGGTTATTTCTTATTTCGATACTAAACCAGTCGTTCTTGCGCTAACAGCTACGGCAACACCAGCTGTTCGTGAGGATATTTGTGTGCAACTCGGGATTACAACTAATAATACGGTTATGACCGGTTTTGAACGAGCGAATTTGTCTTTTTCAGTTTTAAAAGGACAGGATCGTGATAAGTATGTCAAAGAGTATGTGCGGAAAAATGAAGGTGAAGCAGGTATCATTTATGCGGCCACACGAAAAGCGGTTGATCATGTCCATGACATGCTTTTGAAAATGGGGATAACCGTATCTAAATATCATGCCGGCTTGTCGGATAATGAACGCCAAACAGGTCAAGAGCAATTTTTGAATGATGAAGTATCTGTAATGGTTGCAACAAATGCCTTTGGAATGGGTATAGATAAATCAAATATTCGATACGTTATTCATTATCAAATGCCGAGAAATATGGAAAGTTACTATCAAGAAGCGGGTCGTGCAGGTCGTGATGGACTTGATAGTCACTGTACGCTAATTTTTTCTTCGCAAGACGTTCAAACCCAACGCTTTTTAATCGATTTATCTCAAGATCCGAGTCGGATTCCTGCTGAACTTGAAAAGTTACAATTAATGATTGATTACTGTCATACAGAAGGTTGTTTACAAAAATTCATCATTACCTATTTTGGCGAATTAAATGCGGAAAACTGTGGACGTTGTGCAAATTGTACAGATACTAGAGAAAGTTCTGATGTAACAGAGGATGTTCAGAAAGTCTTGTCCTGTGTCATCCGTATGGGGCAGCGTTTCGGTAAGACAATGATTGCACAAGTTCTAACAGGATCTCGAAATAAGAAAGTCTTTGAATTCGGCTTTGAAAAACTTTCTACGTATGGAATTCTGAAAGAAAGAAGTGCAAGAGATGTATCTGAGTTTATTGAGTTCATAATTTCGGAAGGTTACCTAGGCGTAGAAAATGGTCAATTCCCAACAATTTATGTAAGTGAACAAGGAAAGAATGTACTAACAGGAGAAATAATTGTCAAAAGAAAAGTATCCGTAGTAACGAAACAGATTACTGCAGATAATCCATTGTTTGAACAGTTACGGGCACTTAGAAGACAACTTGCTCAGGATTCAGGAGTACCTCCATTCGTCGTTTTTTCAGATAAAAGCTTACAGGATATGGTCGGGAAAATGCCTCTAACCGAAGAAGCCTTTTTAGAAGTGAACGGCGTAGGGCAAGCTAAGCTTGAAAGATACGGAGAAGTATTTTTGAATGAAATACGTGCATTCAAAATGGAACATGCGTAAAAGAGTGAAAAATAGATTGGCCACATCTTAAATTAATCCGTTCCGTTGAGTGGTACAAAAATATAAATAAAGAGCCAACGAGCATCGCATTTAGCGGTGCTTTTTCACATTTAGTAAAACTAAAGAGGATAAAATAAATAAAACGGAATTTCATGTTTGAAAATTCGTATGGATATCTTTGGTATAGTTAATTGAGAGTGCGTGAAATAGAAAAAACATAGTTCTGCAAACTCACAACCTTCTGAAAAGTGAAACCTTTCATGCCTTACGGACGTATCTATAGTAAGACGATTTCAGTGCAATAATCTGGCCAGATTATTAAGGAAGGGGTGATTTTATGAAAAGGTTCATCTATTATATCGCCTGGACACTTATTATTGGTTTTATTATTTATTTTGGGGCTAGCTATCAGTTCGAGTTGCGACAGATTGCTCGGGAAACATTTGATATAAGTTCCGTTTTATTATACTCATCAATATTTCCAATTTGTATTGGAATACTTATTAGATTACCGGGGTTTATAATCGAAATTAAAAAGAACGGTAAGTGGGGCTTTGATTGGATTAAATTCCTTGCAATTGGATTGCCGTCTATTTGTATTTTATTAATATATATTTCAGTAAGTCATCTACCGCAAAGTATTTTACCATTTATACCACAGCTTATTTTATTTGGAGATTCAACAATTCAAGTTATGGCCGGTGTTGTGTTTGGATATATTTTGTTAGATAGTGTAAAGAAAAAACAATAGGTTCTTTAATTATCGGGTGCAGTTGTTGTATAGGGACTATACTTCAATCGGGCGATTTTGAGGAGAATGAAAAAGTTTTAAACTAGGAATATATAGGGTTTGTGAGGTGTTGTTAAGTGGTACATCAGATGGGATTGTATGGCGAATATTTTCATGCTATTAAAGTTGGTAAAAAGACGGTGGAAGTCCGCTTGAACGATGAAAAGAGAAGGGAAATCAAAGTTGGAGATTCAATAGAATTTTTAAAGGTTCCCCAACAAGATGAAATTCTAAAAGTACAGGTAATAGATCTCAGAAAGTACGATACTTTTGAAGCAATGTACAATGATATTTCCTTTAAGGATTTTGATTGTGAAGGCTGGACAATGAAAGAATTGATAGCTGGAACATATGAAATATACTCCCCTGAGCAAGAAAAGGAATGGGGAACATTAGCAATTATGATTGAATATTAAAGTGGAAATTATTCAGTTAAAGCGTGCGATTGTGCAATAAGAATTGTGCCCGATTTCTTTAAAGGTCCAGATTATTAAACAATGATATAAGTATATTAATCGCGTTAAAGAAGAATTGAAATTAAAAACTTCTAGTTAGAAGTTTCGTATAAACAATTTTGATAGCTTGAGGAGGTGCTATTAATGTTATTTATTTTCATAGTATTTTCAATACCTATTTATGGGTTTAGTATTTGGAGTCTTTATGAACCAGAAGAGAGTTTTTTCTTTTTAGACCGATGGAGATATAAAGAAATTCCTGAGTTATCGGACATCCATATTAAGTTGGTGAGAATTGGAAGTGTAATTGCTATGATTCTATGGACTATATTAATTATTAGCGTTGCAATTGATACCTTTACACCTGACCCACCATTCCCGCAATTCAAGTAAAGCGTGCGATTGCTTTATAAGCGATTGTGTCTATATCGCAATCGGACCAGGTTCTTAAATTAAATGGTCCTTTCTTTGTTAAAAAGGAGAATGGAGAATGATATTAATTATCTACGCAGTCACTAGTTTTGTTAGCAGTTTTATATTTGTTCAACTGATTTCATTAAGCTATTTTGATACTTTAAATTACTTTGAGCTAACTGATTTTCTTGTGTTATGGGGAGTATTTGTATTGCCAGTCTTTCTGATTGGTGGTTTTATCGCATTATGCGCAGTTTACTTTGTACAGGAGTTTTTTACATCAAAAAATTACTTTATTTCTCTAATTATATTTCTCTTTTTAGGGATATTTTGTAATATTTATGCCTTAGGACATTTGGTGAGAAATGGATGGGGCGACGGAGTTATGGAGTATCTAATTTTGGGGGTTGTGGCTTCTGTTCTTTATTTCCACATATGGCTGTTATTGAATAAACTTGCCATAAAGGCAAGAACAAATTTACTGGAACAGTCTTAATAGTGTGAAATTTCATACTTAGTTTGGGTGCGTTTAATGAATAAGGGCTGAGCTAGAATCGGAGCCTTTAGTTGAAGAAGAAACGTCATATAAAGTTAATAAGAATTATGGAAGGGTGATTATAATAAAAAAACGCAAGAAAGCTACGCCTAAATATATAATGGTAATGTCCATTATTTTTGCCTTATTTGTAATTATTCAAAGCGTTCTAGTTATTTACACGCCCCATACATTTGTAAGAGTTGTGAACTTAATATCTACAATATTTGTATCTGGAGCAATCGGTGCTTTTATTAGAGAATTATTTATTTTGAAGAAAAATAAATATTAATATATATCTTCAACTAACTGTGCTTTTGGTAGGGAAGAGTTTTTTTCACGCTAGAGACTTTGAACACCCCTGTTATTCATTGGAGAAAATAAATCATGGTTTATAAGGGGCTGATTTATATTGAAAAATAAAGTTAGTAGAATTACCTTACTTGCGGTGTTCGGAACTATAATATTCTTGTACCTAATTGGAAATATATTTAATGTGCCCTTTTTATACTTTAAGATCTTTCTAAATAATCCATTGGAAGATGGTTCAACACAAACTGGTGATATTGCATTACTACCAATTGCAATCGGGTTAGTCGTTGGTTTTGTTGTCGAACGTATATTAAAAACCAAGGAAAAATAATTACCACAGAGCAAAACTAATCATTCTTCGCAAGCAAAACGCGCCTGTCTGAAACGGAAATCAATGTGTTAGATATTCTCCACTTGGGTGCGATTGCTTTATAAAGGCTGCGAATGGTATCCTTTTATTTTTAATATATCATCTGTTAATGAATTCATCTAAACTAGTTCTGTTTTAACCCTAAATGTTGATACATAGGTAAAGAAAGGGTCCAATTCATATGCGAATTGGACCCTTTGTTGTTCAATTTAGTTTTTTGCGATAGATTATACATTTGGTAAGGGCTTATTCCTTCTTAAACCAACAATTGCATAACCGGCAACGAGTATTAAAATCACGCCTGTAAGTAAAAATGCTCTTTGGAAATCGAGATCTAGGTACCCAATTAAACCAGATCCAGCAACTACACCGATAGAAAAGAAAGCGTAGAAATAACCGTATGCTTTCCCACGAAATTCGGGTGCTGAGGAATCGATTAATAACGAATTAATCGAAGGGAAGAGGAAGGCGAATCCTACACCGTAAATTATCATCGCTACATATAAAAAAAGTAACTCTTCTACTTGACTAAGAAACAACATGCTCAGTCCCATTAATAACATTCCAAAAGAGAGCGTGACCATAGGCCGTACACGGTCGAAGATTCGATTAATTGGTAAAAGGAAAATAAGTAAAGCGGTCACACCAAATGTACTTAATAAGAGCCCGGTCATCTTAGTATCGAAATTCAGTGCCTCTACTTTAAGTGGGAGAACAAGTGCTAGAACTCCTTGCGAAAACATTAAAAAGAAGGCGCCCGCAAAAGCACGAACCATGCCGGGGGATTTAAATAACATTCTGACCCGAAATGTAGATGCTGAATTTAATTTCGTTGTTTTTCGAACATGCTTAAAGGATCTTAAAACAAAGAATGCTGAAATGGCGATGATAAACATGATTCCACCATTAACGGCCATAATGAATGGGGTACTTGTCTTTGCGGCAACGATACCTCCATAAGCAGGACCCAAAATTGCTGCAAAACCAACAAAAGCTCCAGAAATTGCAACGCTTCTTCCACGTTTTGATTCCTCTGTACGGTTCGCTAGATATGTAAAAGCTGCTGGTACGATTAAACCTTCCATAAATCCGTGAACAAATCGAACACCAAGTAAGCTAATTGGATCGCTTGCAAAAGAATACAGAAAAAGTGAAATTGCTGATGCAAACAAGCCGACAACTAGAATCATAAATGGTCCTCGTCGATCCGTTAAAAATCCTGATATGACATTACCGATTGTATTAGAAAAGGAGTATAATCCAACTGCAAGTCCAGTGAGGAAAGGAGTGGCACCTAATGATAATGCGAATGGACTCATTACAGGTAATTGAGAAAATAAATCAAAAAACGAGAAAAAGACAATGATATAAACGAAAGCACGCATACTAAATAAAGCCTCATTTCATTAAAATTGAGATTACCCTAACCTTACCATTCTTTTTACTCTATAGAAAAGGATAGTTTGTGAACAATTCGTTCAAAAATTGGCAATCATCTCTATCTATCGTTAAAATTAAATTTGAACAGATATAAATTCGGTTTTTGAAAGGGGAAAAACTATGAGTCGAAAAATTAGAATAGGAATTGCTGGTTACGGGAACCTTGGAAGAGGTGTCGAATATGCAATTTCACAATGTTCGGACATGGACCTTGTAGGTGTATTTACGCGAAGGAATCCAAGCGACGTTAAAGTAGTAAATGAAGCAGTGCCCGTCTACACATTCGATACATTGAAGGACTTTCAAAATAAAATTGATGTGCTTATTCTATGCGGTGGATCTAAGAATGATTTACCGGTACAAGGACCGGCATTATCTTCTATGTTTAACACAGTTGACAGTTATGATACACACGCGAAGATACCAGGTTATTTTGAAGCTGTAGATGCTTCAGCAAAACCGAATGGCAAGACTGCGATTATTTCAGTTGGATGGGATCCTGGTTTATTCTCGATCAATCGTCTATTTGGAGAGACTGTGCTACCTAATGGAGAAACCTATACATTTTGGGGCAAGGGACTTAGTCAAGGCCATTCGGATGCTGTACGTAGAATTGATGGCGTTAAAGGAGCAGTGCAATACACAATTCCTGTAGCTGATGCTGTTGACCGTGTACGAAGTGGGTCGCAGCCCAAACTAACAACTAGAGAAAAGCACACACGTGACTGCTATGTAGTTCTTAAAAATGGGGCAGATTCAAAAACAGTTGAACATTTAATCGTTACAATGCCTGATTACTTTGTAGACTATGATACAAGTGTTACATTTATTAATGAAGAGGAACTAAAGAATACTCATTCTGCAATGCCACATGGTGGATTTGTCATTCGAAGCGGTAAAACAGGAGAAGGAAACGCTCAAGTTATTGAATATTCATTGGCACTTGAAAGCAACCCTGAATTTACTTCTAGTGTGCTTGTTGCGTATGCTAGAGCTGCTTATAAAATGAATGAAAATGGTGATGTTGGTGCGAAAACAGTGTTTGATGTCGCACCAGGACTCCTTTCACCAAAAACAGCTGCAGAGTTAAGAAAAGAATTACTTTAAAAGGACAGGGAGCTGATGCAAATGAAGAAACTAGACGAAACGTTGACGATGCTAAAAGAATTAACAGATGCAAAAGGGATTCCGGGTAATGAACGGGAACCTCGCGCGGTTATGAGAAAGTATATTGAACCTTTTACAGATGAAATTGAACAAGATGGACTCGGCTCTTTAATCGCTAAAAAAACGGGTGAAGAAAACGGACCTAAAATAATGGTTGCGGGTCATCTTGACGAAGTCGGTTTCATGATTTCCAAAATAGATGACAAAGGATTTCTTTCATTCCAGACAGTTGGTGGATGGTGGTCACAAGTAATGCTTGCACAGAGAGTAACGATTGTTACGCGAAGTGGAGAAACGGTTACCGGAATTATCGGTTCAAAGCCACCGCATATCTTATCGCCAGAAGCTCGTAAAAAGCCGGTTGAAATTAAAGATATGTTCATCGATATCGGTGCAACTTCAAGAGAAGAAGCGATGGAATGGGGCATCTTACCAGGTGATATGGTTGTTCCTTATTTTGAATTTACAGTAATGAACAATGAAAAATATCTCCTTGCTAAAGCATGGGATAACCGAATCGGTTGTGCGATTGCAATTGATGTATTAAAAGCATTTAAAAATGAACCACATGCAAATATCATTTTTGGGGTTGGTGCTGTACAAGAGGAAATTGGGTTACGCGGTGCAAAAACAGCAGCGACAAAAATTCAACCTGACATTGGTTTTGCAGTGGATGTTGGTATTGCAGGCGACACGCCGGGAGTCACTTCTAAAGAGGCAACAGGTAAAATGGGTGACGGACCACAAATCTTATTGTTCGATGCTTCAATGGTTTCTCATAAAGGCTTACGTGAACTTGTCGTGGATACAGCTGAAGAGCATGGTATTCCATATCAGTTTGAAACGATACCGGGCGGCGGAACAGACGCAGGGTCAATTCATCTTGCTGGGAATGGAGTTCCGTCCTTAGCAATTTGTATTCCAACGCGTTATATACACTCACATGCAGCAATGTTGCACCGTGACGATTATGAAAACACGGTGAAACTAATTGTTGAAGTCATTAAAAAGTTAGATCGCGACACAGTAAATAAAATTACATTTGAATAGGTTACAGCTTAAGAAACCTCGCTATATTCCAATTGGAAATAGCGAGGTTTTTTTTTGTGGAATTAAAAATCGAAAGTTTTAAATTAGTTATAAAAATACACTTGACTTTATAATTATACATACATATAATAAGGCATACGATTTAATTTGAAGGGCGGAGACAAAATGATGATGCAATTAACTGAAACAGCGAAAGATATGGAAATGGGATTAAAGGGAAGAGATTTATTAACATTACTAGACTATACAAGTGATGAAATTGCTTACTTGCTTAATAAAGCAGATGCGATGAAGAAAGATATGAAAAAAGGAATAATGCCTCAGGTATTGGCAGGAAAAACGCTTGGTATGATCTTTGAAAAACATTCTACGCGTACACGCATTTCATTTGAAGTTGGAATGATTCAACTCGGTGGGCATGCAATGTTTATGAATGCGCGCGATATGCAAATTGGTCGTGGGGAGTCGGTTTCGGATACTGGGAAGGTGCTTTCAGAATATTTAGATGGTGTAATGATCCGTGCGAATTCACATGAAATGGTGAAAGAATTAGCAGAACACACATCAGTCCCTGTAATAAATGGACTAACGGATATTTTTCACCCATGTCAAGCTTTAGCAGATTTATTAACCGTTATGGAAGTGAAAGGTTCTATGAAGGGACTAAAACTTGCATACATCGGTGACGGTAATAATGTTGCACACTCTCTTGTAATTGCTGCAGCACATATGGGGATGCATGTCGCGGTTGGAACACCAGCTGGTTTTGAATACAATCCAAATCTCTTGTTGAAAGCAAAAGTTATTGCTGCTTCAAATGGAGGAAGTGTCATGGAGACGACAAATCCAATTGAAGCTGTATCGGGCGCAGATGTTGTTTATACGGATGTCTGGACGAGTATGGGGCAAGAAGAAGAGTCAGCAGCGCGTATGATTGCCTTTAAAGACTTCCAAATTAATGATCAATTAATTGCGAATGCTAAAAAGGATTATATGTTTTTACATTGTTTACCTGCACATCGTGAAGAGGAAGTTGCAACTTCTGTAATTGACGGACCCAATTCATATGTATTTCAACAGGCAGGAAATCGTTTGCACGCTCAAAAAGCAGTATTGGCAGCTTTACTATAATTAAATCTGAAGCATAGTAATTGCTAGGTTCGATTCAATCTCATTTCATCGTTGGTGTGGTATACTTTAATGTAGTTATATAGTCCTTTTGATTAGAAAGTTCATAAATGGGATATAGACTATATATTAATTAAAAAGGGGACGATGCAAATGATGAGTGAAAATCTAGCAACAGCATTAAACGAACAAATGAATAATGAATTCGCAGCTGCACAAACCTACTTATCCATGGCTTCTTATTGTGAATACCGTAATTACTCTGGGTTCGCCCATTTCTTTTTACAACAAGTGGAAGAGGAAAGAATGCATGCTATGAAAATTTATTCATACTTAAATGACCGAGGATTCCGTGCGGAGATTTCTTCCATTCCTGCACCAGCGACATCGTTTGATAATCTATTAAATACTTTCGAAGTGTCCTTACAGCAAGAAAAAGAAGTTACGAAATCATTTTATCGCCTAATGGATATTGCTTGGGAAGAAAAAGAACATGCGACAATCTCGTTCCTAAATTGGTTCCTGGATGAACAAGTTGAAGAGGAAGCAACATTCGACACGCATATTGAATACTTGAAGAGACTTGGTGAAGATAAAAACGCATTGTTCATTTATGAAAAAGAACTTGGACAAAGACAATTCTCAGAAGAATAAAACTGTATAGTAGTAGATCTTAACTTATAGAAAACCGTCCTTTGATTCTTTAATGAATCAAAGGACGGTTTTTTGCTGTCTGATTGCTTTATTAGTAGGTCCTTAGTCGTGATTTGCGGATATAATGGTCGAACTGTCTGATATAACACTTCAACTGTCGGATAAACCGGGCGCAGTGTCTGATATAACTCTCAGAGTGTCGGATAAAAAGGCGGAAGTGTCGGATATAAAATCATTTTGGGAGTGGACGGTTTTTTAAATTCAAATGGTGAGTTCAATAATTGGTATTGCAAAGTATTCCTAACCAAATGTTAATAATACTTTACATTATGTTATGAATAGTATACATTCGAGGTGGAGGTGTCCTATGCTGAACAACAGGTTGAGAGAATTGCGTGCACGACATAACTTCACTCAAATTGAGTTAGCGAAACTAGTTGGTGTGACACGGCAGACGATCGGCTTTATTGAAAAAGGGGAGTTTTCGCCTTCTGTTACGCTTTCATTGAAATTATCACATGCCCTAAATTGTGACATAAACGAATTATTTTGGTTGGAAGGTGGTGAGGAATTATGAAGAAAGATATGCGCATAACATATCCGCTATGGATGATGGGTTTTATTTTCTTAATAGGGGTATCCATATTCTATGTTGCGAAGACGTCTGTGGTGGAATCTAATGGGGATGACGTAACACTCACATTTATGATAGGAACGGGGTCAAATATAATAGCGTTTTCTCTTATTTCGATTATATTGCTCACTACCGTAATTACTTTTTTCGTTCGGATGTTACTGCATAATCGAAAAAATCCTGAACGGAAAATCCCCTTTGTTTACTGGAAGCCACCTGAATATATAGATGATGATGAATTATTTCAACAAGCAACGGGCCGTGCTACAAGAAAAGTTTATACCTTTTTTGTGACAGCGATTCCGTTTTTGTTTATAATTTATATTAGCCTCCCAATCGGTAAGTTGTGGATGGCAATGGGAGTGTTATTTTTGGGGTTTATGCAGTATTTAATTTATTATAAGGAAATCAGAAAGTATGTTAGTGAGGAAGAGTAATGATTGAATATTTATTAGTGTTTTTAGGGGGAGCAATCCCTTGGTTGGAAATTGGACTAGTCATTCCGTTAGGGATCATCGGCGGACTATCCCCAGTCTGGGTAATAATTGCAGCGTTTTCGGGCAACTTACTCACTGTACTTGTCGTTATTTTTGGCTATCAAAAGTTTAGGCTATGGAAAGAATCTAGGAACGGAAAAAGCGAGAAAGCAGAATCTAAAAGAACCGAACGTGGTAAACGGATTTGGAATAAATATGGTATGCCAGGACTCGCACTCGTTGGGCCAATCCTAATTGGGACACATATTGCTGCATTTATCGGATTATTTTTTGGTGCGAGTAAAATCAATACAACGGTATGGATGACTTTAAGTATTGCTGTATGGTCATTGGTTTTTGGCGTAGTAACAGCAATGGGCTTTAACTTTTTTGTGTAAACAATACAATTAGTAAAAGCCGCCCATTTAGCTGAGCGGCTTTTAAAACGTGTATGGACTCAGCTGGTCGTGAAAGCTTGAGCAAGTTCGCCAGCCATCTTTGATTTTTCTTGCTCGCCTGAGTTATTCCATAATTTTTCAAAAAACACACCAAGGCCGGGTAGCAAATGTTCTTCCCCGCGCTGAATGGCATCTTCGACAACGCCGCGAATATCGTCTGCTGTATTATTGGTCATATTAGCAGATATTGCATCTCTAATTTGAAAATCCATTTTATCAACCTCCCAATTCTATTTTGCACACAATTATCGCCAACTATACCGACATTTGTTACACTAAAAGAAAAAGGTGGAGTACTGTTTATGAAACGCATTGAATCGATACAAAATTCGCTTGTAAAGCATTGGAAAAAGCTCGTATTAACACGAAAAGAACGTGATAATTCAAAGGAATTTATCGTTGAAGGATTTCATCTTGTAGAAGAAGCGTTAAGAAATAATGGCGCTCTCTTAGCATTAATCGTCCGTGAAGATGTTGAAATCCCTAGTAACTGGGATATTAAAAATGTACATAGAGTAGAAGTGAACAATGCAGTTGCGAAAGAAATTTCTGAAACAGAACAAACGCAAGGTATTTACGCACATTGTCGTCAACCTCAGTACGGAGAAGAGAACTATGCAACTTGGCGGAAGCTATTATTAATTGACTCAGTACAGGATCCAGGAAATGTAGGAACGATGATCCGAACGGCGGATGCCTCGGGTATGGATGCTGTTATTCTAGGGAAAGGTACGGCTGATCCTTATAATTCGAAAACGGTACGTGCAGGTCAGGGATCTCACTTCAATATTCCTGTTGTACGAGGTGATCTTGCAGAATGGGTTGAAAAGTCTAAAGAAGCAGGTATTCCTATACTAGGTACAGGTTTGGAAAATGCAGTAGCACATACAGACGTAGAAATTGAATCGGACTTCGCTTTAATCGTAGGAAATGAAGGAAGTGGAGTCAATCCACAACTTCTTCAAGCAGCAGATAAGATTGTTATGATTCCACTTTATGGTAAAGCGGAATCACTTAATGTTGCAGTGGCTACTGGAATTCTTTTATACACATATTCCAAGAAGTAATTCCTGAGTTGAAGATTCTAGACATATCAGCTATAATTGTAAGCAGTGTAATTAAATCAAAAGCTTTGATCGGGAAAAGTAAACAAAACGTAAGCCGAAAAGAGAGTCCGCGTCTTGACTGAAAACGCAGATGGGCTAAGTTTGTTGAAGTTCACCCCGTGAGCTGCCGCCGGGACCAGAGAAATCTGCAAAGGTGTGCCGGTGCTGGACCGTTATTCCAATTTGAGAGATCCTATCTTCGGGTAGGGTAATCAGGGTGGTACCGCGAAATCGTCCTCGTCCCTTTTATAGGGGCGAGTTTTTTTGTCTAGGCTTCGGGCACCAGATGCTTGGGTCATAAGTCGTTTCGCTGTGGGGCTGAAAAACGCCTCCTCGCAAATCGTCTTATGCCTGTCGCATCAAATCAGGTGCCCTACGCTTTGGCTATTTTGAAAGGAGAATTTGAATGGAGCAACAGTTAAACGAATTGAAAGAACAAGCACTTGCAAAAATTAACGAAGCAACAACTGTAAAAGATTTAAATGATGTCCGCGTCGCATACTTAGGGAAAAAGGGTCCAATCACAGATTTACTTAAAGGAATGGGGAAATTACCCGCAGAAGAACGTCCTAAAATGGGGGCTCTTGTGAATGTTATTCGTGAATCTGTAACAGAAGTGCTTGAAGAGCGAATGGCAATACTTGAAGAAGAGGCAATAAATCAACAACTGGAAAAGGAATTTATTGATGTGACTTTACCAGGAAGACCTGCACGTACAGGTAATCATCATCCTTTGACTCGGGTTGTCGAGGAAATTGAAGATTTCTTTATTAGTATGGGGTATGAAATTGCAGAAGGGCCTGAAGTTGAGAAAGATTATTATAACTTTGAGGCACTTAATTTACCAAAAGATCATCCTGCCCGTGATATGCAAGATTCTTTTTATATTACTGAAGATGTTCTTCTACGCACTCAAACATCACCCGTGCAAGTACGGACGATGGAAGCAAAAGGCGGAGCGCCAATCAAAATTATTTGTCCGGGTAAAGTGTACCGACGCGATAGTGATGACGCAACGCATTCACATCAATTCACACAAATTGAAGGTCTTGTTATTGGGGACAATATTTGTATGAGTGATTTAAAGGGAACACTCTCTTTATTCGCGAAGAAAATGTTTGGTGACGAACGTGAAATTCGACTTCGCCCCAGCTTTTTCCCATTCACAGAGCCTTCCGTTGAAATGGATATCTCGTGTTTTAAATGTGGTGGAGATGGATGTAATATTTGTAAAAAGACAGGCTGGATAGAAATTTTAGGTGCTGGTATGGTGCATCCGAATGTCTTGAGAATGTCCGGTTATGATCCGAATGTAGTATCAGGATTTGCATTTGGAATGGGACCAGAGCGTGTAGCAATGTTGAAATATGGTGTGGAAGACATTCGTCATTTCTATACGAATGACGTGCGTTTCTTATCGCAATTCCACCGGACGGAAGCTTGAGGAGGATAAATTATGTTAGTTTCTACAAAATGGTTAAGTGATTATGTAAATATCAATGGAATAACACCGGCAGATCTGGCAGAAAGCATAACGCGTTCTGGAATTGAAGTCGATGCAATTATAGATCGCTCTATGGGGATGACGCATGTCGTTGTTGGACATGTGTTGGAATGTGTAAAGCACCCTGAGGCGGATAAATTAAATATTTGTCAGGTGAATGTTGGTTCTGAAGTTACGCAAATTATTTGCGGAGCAGCCAATATTGCGGAAGGACAAAAAGTGATTGTTGCACGACCAGGTGCCGTATTACCAGGCGATTTTAAAATTAAAACAGCTAAACTTCGTGGTGAAGAATCGAACGGTATGATTTGTTCGCTTCAAGAGCTTGCGATTGAAGGGAAACTTGTTCCGAAAGCATATGCAGAAGGTATTTATGTACTTCCTGACAGTGCAGTTCCGGGTGAAAATGCACTTCCGCTAATTGGTCTCGATGACATCGTATTGGAATTCGATTTGACGGCAAATCGTTCGGATGCACTGAGTATGTTGGGGGTAGCTTATGAAGTAGGCGCGATTTTATCACAAGGAATCGCACTTCCAGAAATATCGTACACAGAATCAAGTGAAAGAGCAGAAGATGTTTTAAAGCTACGTATTGATGCACTTAAAGATAATCCAATGTACGTTGCAAAAGTTGTGAAAAATGTTGTAATTAAAGAGTCACCATTATGGCTTCAAAACCGTTTAATGGCTGTCGGTATTCGGCCACATAATAACGTAGTAGATATTACAAACTATGTGTTAATGGAATATGGACAACCGCTTCATGCATTTGACTACGATCGTCTCGAAACAGGTGAAATTGTTGTTCGATATGCAGAAGATGGTGAGAAAATTACGACACTTGATGATGCAGAACGTACTTTAATACCACATCATCTTGTCATTACAAATGGTAAAGAGCCGGTTGCACTAGCGGGTGTAATGGGTGGTTTGGATACAGAGGTTCATGATGGAACTACTACTGTAGTCATTGAATCGGCTTATTTTGCACCATCCTCCATTCGTCGTTCGTCTAAAGAACACGGACTTCGGAGTGATGCGAGTTCGCGATTTGAAAAAGGCGTGGACCCAGAACGAGTAATCCAAGCGGCAGAACGTGCTGCACAGCTTATATCGGAAATTGCTGGCGGGGACGTATTAGCGGGGTCTGTTATCATTGACGAGCTTGATAAAACTCCTGTCCGTATTACAGTTTCACCTGATTATATTAACAACACATTAGGAATGAAAATATCTCTTGAAGAGATGTTGTCCATTTTAGATCGATTGCAAATAGATACCGAAGCAATAAACGGCAAACTTGTGATCAATGCTCCTACTCGCCGTCAAGATCTTCGCATTGAAGAAGACATTATTGAGGAAATTGCTCGAATGCACGGCTATGACTTAATTCCAATGACACTTCCGATAACAGAGTCTACACCTGGAGGTCTCAGTCCATATCAAGCAAAACGTCGTGTAATTAGGGCTTTTCTTGAAGGAGCTGGACTCTATCAGGCGCTTACTTATTCATTAACTTCAAAAGATCAGGCTCAGAAATTCGCACTTGAAACTGCACCTGTAACTGAGTTGTTAACACCGATGAGTGAAGACCGAAGCGTTTTACGTCAAAGTCTGATTCCTCATTTACTTGAAGTGGCAACTTATAACGTTGCGCGTCGAAATGATTCAGTAGCACTTTATGAAACCGGATCAGTATTCCTTGGGGTAGAAGAAGACGGGCTTCCTAAAGAGGTTGAGCATGTTGCGGCACTAATCACAGGCAAATGGCTCGACCATGCATGGCAAGCAGAAACGAAAATGGTTGATTTCTTTGCTCTTAAAGGAGTCATCGAAGGAATGTTGGACAGTCTTGGTCTAGTTGAAGGATTAACGTTTGAACAAGCGGTGATTGAAGGCATGCATCCAGGTCGAACAGCGAATGTTTTCCATAATGGAGAACGAGTTGGTCTAATTGGTCAAGTTCATCCAACAGAACAGAAAAAACGTGACTTGAAAAACACTTATGTAATGGAAATGAATCTTGCACAATTATTAGCGATTGAAACGGACGAGCTACTATATGTACCAGTTCCACGTTTCCCTTCGATGTCTAGAGATATCGCACTCGTTGTTTCTAGTGAAACATCAGCCGGCACACTCGAGCATGTGATTCGAAACGCTGGCGGTAAATTGTTGCAATCCGTGAAGTTATTCGATTTGTATGAAGGCGATAATGTAGAAGACGGTAAGAAGTCGATAGCATTCTCGTTGACGTATGCAGATGCAGAACGAACACTTACGGATGATGAAGTCGTAAAAGCACATGAAAAGGTTTTAAATGCATTAACTACTGAAGCAGGGGCTTTGCTCCGCGGATAAATATAAAGTAAGCCGCTAATGTAACTCTGTTAGCGGCTTTTTTGTGTTCAATTTGATGTTTTTTCGTGAAACTGAGTTCGTCCAACGATGGGCCGGGTTAATCCAACCAAAGCTTTTGGTAGTCCAACGAAGCCCCAAGATAGTCCAACCAGATTCGGATAGTCCAACCAAGGACCGGGTTAGTCCAACGAAACCTTTGGTTAGTCCAACCAAGCCCCAAGGTAGTCCAACCAAACCAAACCAAGCCAAGCCCCTTAAAAAAAGCCACACACGAAAGCTTTCGTGTGTGGCTAGATTTACTTACTGCCTGGTTTCGCAACATGAAATCCAATATCTGCTTTTAAATAAAATTTTTGATCATCCGCCGCTTCAGCGGGATCTTCAATCCAGAAATCTGCGATGCCGTGAATGATGTATTCGCCTTCTGGAAAACCTTTATCGATAACAAGCTTGACGAAATCCAAGTAGTCCTCATCGTCAGCATCGCTATAACCACCGGCAAAATCATAGTTCTGACGGAATGGGATTCCTTTTTCTAACGTTGTAATTATGAGTGGTTCATTCATTGCATAGTCAACTGTGAATCCACGTGTCCTTTCTTCGAATGGAAATGAAAAAGGGGAGGCGGAGTGATAAATGTCGATAGAATCCATTTCACCGGTATAGGTAATCTCTGCAAAAACCGCAATATCCCCATATTCATCGTAGACATCTTTTTCCGAAAACAACTTATATGTGAAGTCTCCTTGGATCGCTTCCGCTTCAGTCGGTGGAAGCGGTTCGCTTTTACCGGTATCGGTATTTTCCTTAGTTCCACAAGCGATTAGAAATAATGCGATAAAAAGAATTAAGAACATTTTTTTCAAAACAATCACCTCGTTAATTAGTACGTACACATCAAGACTTTGTTACATTCATTTTTTTATGGGCAATAGCTTGTGCTTTTTTTGCATTCGCAAAATGCCATTTCGTTAATGATTTTAATTTTGCTTCGCCGTCTTTCAATAAAATTCGGGCCGCAATCTCGTCTACTTTTGCACCAGCACCTTTAGGCAAAGTCATGCCGGCAGTTTTACTTAAATTGTCCATTTCCTCAAGGAATGCTACACGGGCAATAATCGATGCGGCAGCCACAGCTACATGGAGTCCTTCAGCTTTTGTTGAAAAAAGAACGTTTTCCCTTATGATTTCTTGCTCTTCTTTAATATGATTATAATAAATGCCGCGTTCCGCAAATTGGTCAATTAATATATAATCCGGTTTTTCATTGTCCATTTTTGTTAAGACATGTTTAAGAGCTTGATTGTGAAGCAATGCCTTGATTTTTCCTTGCGACCATCCCTTTTCTTGAACATTATTGTATTTATCATTTTTCAATGTGAGCACACTATAGATAAGAGTAGCCTGTAAGTCAGGTGCGATTTTTCGCATAAGATCGTCATTTAGTTGTTTGGAGTCCTTCACACCAAGTTCTTTTATAAGGTCAATTTGGTTGGCACGCACAAAACATGCCGCAACAGTAACGGGACCGAAGAAATCACCCGTTCCGGTTTCATCAGAACCTATTACCGAGTATGCTGCAAAATTTTCGGGAAGGATATCCCCTTTCGTTTGAACTTTGTCTGGTAATGCCTTGTTTTGAATGATGCCCCAACGCATTGCTTCACGTGCAGCTCCCGAACCTTGAAAGAGAACTTTCCTGGATTTATAGACCGTTATTGCAGTATCGGGCAACTTAGCTGCAAAGACAACTCCTGGGGCATTGCGTACAACTTTTGAAATGCTATAATGAGTTATAATATCAGTAATACCTTTTTCATCTAAAATAAGAACTTGATTGGTCAATTTCATCATCCTTTCGTCTACTTAATTCACATAAAATCCGATTTCATGGTATGATTGGATACAGAGTTTTTACGTGGGAGGTCGAACCATTGGAAGACGTACAAAAAACGCGTATTGCGGTAGAAATCTATGGAAAGACCTATAAAATGATTGGCACTGAATCCAGTAAACATATGCGAATGGTTGCCTCATTGGTTGATGATCGAATGAGAGAAATCAGCTTGCATAATGCTAATCTTGACAGTACTAAAATTGCTGTTTTGACTGCTGTTAATAGTGTACATGATTATGTGAAATTAAAAGAGCAAATCGTACTTTTGGAAGAACAATTGAAAAAGTTGAAGGGTTGACGGTAGTACATGTTAGATTTAATTATTGTTTTTATGCTACTCGCGGGCCTTATAACGGGTTTCCGGCGAGGTCTTATTGTACAGATAATACATATGACAGGGTTCATTATTGCTCTTGCAGTTGCCTATAAATATTATCAAGTACTAGCTCAGAAATTTGTACTTTGGATTCCTTATCCCGGTGTAACAGCGGGTTCAAAATTATCTTTTGCGGTAGAGCAACTAGACTTGGATGAGACGTTTTATCGATTACTGGCATTCGTTCTAATTTTCCTTGTCGTTAAATTTGGATTGCAATTGTTTGCTTCTATGTTTGACTTTCTAAAGTTCTTACCCGTTCTTGGGTTTATTTCAAGATTTATAGGTGCGGCATTTGGTTTCATTGAGTTTTATATTCTGATATTCCTAATACTTTATTTGTTGGCTATGTTACCTGTAGACATTGTTCAAGGTTTTATTGGGGAATCCATTCTTGCAAAATCAATGTTTGAACATACCCCGATATTATCTGAGACAGTTAAAAACTGGTGGTTTATTTATACTAAATAATGGCTTCCCTCGAAATGGAGGGGGGCTTTTAAAATTGGAGGGTCTATTATGAACAAAAAAACGATTATTCGTACATTTGAAAAAATCGCTTTATATATGGAACTACTTGGCGAGAATCATTTTAAAGTAGGTGCTTTTAGAAAAGCGGCGAATGTTCTTGAGCTCGACCCGCGCAGCTTATCTGAAATGGATGATATTTTAAAGCTAAAAGGAATTGGAAAAGGGACGGGTGCTGTCATAACTGACTTAATGGATAAAGGGGAATCGGATCTTCTTCGTGAGTTGGAAGAGGTTGTTCCAAAAGGACTTGTTCCGATGTTGAAAATACCCGGCCTTGGTGGCAAGCGAATTGCGAAACTTCATGAGGCAATCGGGATAGATTCAATCGAATCGCTTCGGGAAGCATGTTCTAACGGTGAAGTTAGTAAAGTTCCTGGTTTTGGAAAAAAGACCGAGGAAAACATATTAGCTGAACTTGAAATATTGGGAACCAGAGAAGGAAAATTCCCAATTTGGCAAATGGAAGATGTCGTTTTACTTGTTGAGGAAAATCTTCGGGAAATTGGGGAAATCAAACATTTTTCAGTTGCGGGAAGTTATCGTCGAACGGAAGAGGAAAGCAGTGACGTTGATTTTATCGTTGTTACTGATGAACCAGGTATTGTGCGGGAAAAACTGCTTGCAACATTACCAATCATCTCCACAATTGCAGCAGGTGATTCAAAACTGTCCGTAACCCTCGATTTAGACGATCCAATGGATGCAGATTTTCGTTTTGTAAAAGCAGAACAATTTGCATCAGCCATTCACCATTTTACTGGTTCAAAAGATCATAATATTCGTATGCGTCAAATTGCAAAAGACCGAGGGATGAAGATAAGTGAATATGGTGTTGAAAACGAGGATGGTTCTGTAACCACATTCGAATCTGAGGAACAATTCTTTGCCCATTTCAACTTGCCTTTTATTCCGCCCGCAATTCGACGAAACGGTGTAGAAATTGACCGTGCCGAAGAAATATCAACACTTGTTACACTGGAAGATATTAGATCAGACCTGCATATGCACTCTACTTGGTCAGACGGGGCCCATTCGATTCGTGAAATGGTTGAAGCAGGTCGCTCAAAAGGATATTCTCATATTGTCATTACGGATCATTCCCATTATTTAAAAGTGGCGAATGGATTAACACCTGAGCGTCTTCGGGAACAAATGACGGAAATCCGAGAATTGAATGAGGAATTTAGTGACATAGAAATTTTCTGTGGTACGGAGATGGATATTTTACCGGATGGGTCGCTTGATTTTGATGATGAATTACTATCGGAATTAGATTTTGTGATTGCGTCTATCCACTCTAGCTTTACACAAACCGAAGATGAAATTATGGAACGATTGCATACTGCTATGAAAAATCCACATGTGCATATGATCGCTCATCCAACTGGGCGTATTATTGGTAAACGTGAAGGATATAAAGTTGATATTCCTAAACTAATCGGTTGGGCAAAGGAATATGGTAAAATACTTGAATTGAATGCAAATCCGTATCGCTTAGATTTAGCGACGGAATATTTGGTTCTGGCACAACAAGCCGGTGTTTCGATTGCCATTAATACAGACGCTCATGCAATAGAACAAATGAGATTTATGGACACTGGTGTAAAATACAGTCAGAAAGCTTGGCTGAAAAAAGAAACGGTCGTAAATACATGGTCACTTGATAAATTCATCCGCGAAATTGTGGGAAAATGAAAGGTAGTGTTAGACAATGGAAACCCGTGTCTTAAAAACACTTGAGTTTGATAAAATCCGTGATCTAGTAGCAAAACATTGTACATCGTCTGCAGGACGTTCATTTATAGATAAGTTGGTACCTGTAAGTGACTTTTCAGAAGTAGTTCGACTGCTCGAAGAAACCGATGAGGGGATGTCTATTCTCAGGCTGCGAGGCAACGTTCCAATGGGTGGAATAAATGATATTCGCCCACATGCTAAAAGAGCACAAATGGGTGGCGTTTTAAGCGCATATGAGCTCATGGAAACGGCGAACACGATTCGAGCAAGTCGGATTTTAAGACAATTCTTCGAAGCTATTATTTCAGATGAAGACATTGAAATTCCACATTTTGAAGCAAAAAAAGATTTGATTCCAATATTGACTGGTTTGGAACACGAAATAAACGCAGCAATCGATGATAACGGTCATGTTGTCGATAGTGCATCTGGAGCACTTCGTTCAATTCGACAAGCGTTACGAATTCAAGAATCCCGTGTAAGAGAACGACTTGAAAGCTACACGAAAGGAAAAAATGCAGCATTGATGTTGTCGGATGCGATTGTTACGATTCGAAATGATCGATTTGTAATTCCGGTGAAATCTGAATATCGGTCCCATTATGGTGGAGTGATACATGACATGTCTTCTTCAGGACAAACGGTATTTATTGAACCTGATGGAGTCGTCCAGGCCAACAATGAAATTAGAAATTTGAAATTAAAAGAGTCGGAAGAAGTGCAGAAAATTCTAATGGAGTTATCTGGAAAAGTGCAAGAGGTTGCTCATGATCTATTTACACTCGTTACTGTATTATCGGAAATCGATATCATTTTAGCAAAAGCAAAGTATGGTACTTTAAATAAATATACAAAGCCTATCGTAAATAATGAAGGATACATTCGTCTTTCACAAGCAAGACATCCACTTATTCCTGTTGATGAAGTCGTCTCAAACAATATTGAATTTGGAAAAGACATTACCACAATTGTTATTACAGGTCCAAATACAGGTGGAAAGACGGTTACACTTAAAACAGTTGGTTTGTCAGTTTTAATGGCTCAATCCGGACTACCAATACCTGCGTTGGATGGTTCGGAAATCGCTGTCTTTGAGTCTATATATGCGGATATTGGGGATGAACAATCAATTGAGCAAAGCCTCAGTACATTTTCATCTCGAATGGTAAATATTGTTGATATACTAAAAAAATACGATGAAAAGTCGCTTATTATACTAGATGAACTTGGCTCGGGAACGGATCCTCAAGAAGGTGCGGCCCTCGCTATTTCAATTTTAGATGAAATACATGGAAGTGGTGCGAGAGTTCTAGCAACTACACATTATCCTGAACTAAAAGCATATGGCTTTAATCGACCGGGTATAGCGAATGCGAGCGTTGAATTCAATATAGATACACTTAGTCCAACATACCGTCTTCTAATCGGCGTTCCCGGAAGAAGTAACGCATTTGAAATTTCGAAACGACTTGGATTAGCGGACAATATTATAGATCGTGCCAAAACGTTTACAGGCACTGATCGAGGCGAAGTAGAATCGATGATTGCTTCTCTTGAAGAAAGCCGTGTTCAGTCTGAAAAAGATGCAGAAGAGACACATAATGTATTGCTTGAGACAGAACAATTGAAAAAAGAACTTCAGGAAAGACTAAATGAATTTGATGCTAAAAAAGAAGTAATGGAAACAAAAGCGAAGGATCGTGCTCGAAAAATTGTTGAGGCGGCAAAAAGTGAATCTGAAGCTGTATTATCCGATTTAAGGGCGATGCGCTTATATGCAGGAGCATCGGTAAAAGAACATGAACTGATCGATGCTAAAAAACGACTTGAAAATGCTGCTCCAGGCGAAAAGCCGAAAAAAGTAGAAACTAAAAAAGCGGGTGTACGACCACTTACAGTTGGTGATGAGGTCCAAGTGCTTAGTTATGGGCAACGTGGTACTCTACTTGATAAAGTTTCAGCAACGGAGTGGGTTGTTCAAATTGGAATTTTGAAAATGAAACTTGAAGAGTCAGGACTACAATATGTGAAACCTGAAAAAGAGAAAAAAACGTATATTTCAACCTCGGTAAAAGGTCGGGATTCAAATGTTTTACTAGAGCTTGATTTACGGGGGGAACGTTATGAAGACGCACTCATTCGTACGGAAAAGTATCTGGATGACGCAATCCTTTCAAATTACCATCAAGTATCCATCATTCACGGCAAAGGAACGGGTGCACTTCGACAAGGTGTTCAACAGTATTTAAAGAATCATTCGCGTGTAAAAAACTACCGTTTTGGAGAAGCAGGCGAAGGTGGACACGGAGTAACTGTTGTCGAATTAAAATAACTTTTGAAACCTTTTGGAACGGTATCCGTATAGGTAGAAAAGACCGAACACAGAAGGAGCTATTAATATGATCAACTCTGCTTTTTGGAACAATTCATTTGTTGAAGCTGCTGGATTTTTTAGTGTCGTAGTACTATGCCTCATTGTATCGATGGTGCTTTTTGAGCTTGTTACAAAATATAAAAATTGGGAACAAATACAAAAAGGCAATGTAGCTGTAGCGCTTGCGACTGGTGGTAAAATTTTCGGAGTTTGTAATATATTTAGGTTTTCAATTGAAAGGCATAATACATTGCCTGAAATGATATTATGGGGCTTATTTGGTTTTTCTTTACTTGTTTTTGCTTATATATTATTTGAGTTTCTGACTCCAAAATTCAAAGTAGATAAAGAAATTGGCAATGATAACCGTTCGGTGGGTTTTATTTCATTAACAATTTCAGTTGGTTTGTCATACGTAATAGGTGCTAGTATTTCTTAGGAGTGTTCATGATGGAGAAGTTATCTAAAGTTTTAATAGTTATTTGTATTCTATTTGTTTTAGTCGGAATATATTGGTTGAGCTTTGGTGCATCTAGCTAATCAAGGACTATTGCATATGTGAATTATTGGAGAAAGTGCCTTTATAGGTACTTTTTTTGTTTTTAAGAAAGATTGTGTTTGTAAGCGTACCCATTTAATACTATAATTAAGAATAGGAATATTCAAAGAATTAAAAGCTTAATAGAAAGGGGTCATTAAGTGACGAATAAAATCTGGTTGGATCTTTATCCAGCAGAAATACCAAAAACACTAGATTATGAAAAGATTCCTCTTCAGGAATTTCTGACTAGGGCAAGTAAGAAATATCCTGATAAAACTGCAATCCATTTCTTAGGTAAGGATGTTTCATATAAGGAGTTCCATGAATCTTCCTTAAAATTTGCTAATTATCTACGTTCAATTGGAATTGTAAAAGGAGACAGAGTGGCCATTATGTTGCCAAATTGTCCACAAAATGCAATTGCTTATTTTGGTATTCTATATAGTGGTGCAATTGTTGTTCAAACAAATCCTCTATATACTGAAAGAGAAATAGAATATCAAATGGTAGATTCTGGTGCTAAAGCAATTATAACTTTAGATTTACTCTATCCAAGGGTTATGAAAGTTGTCAAAAACACAAAATTAGAACACGTCATTGTTACGGGAATTAAAGACTATTTACCGTTCCCGAAAAACATTGTTTATCCTTTTATTCAGAAAAGAGAACATGGTATAACGGTTAAAGTTGAACATCGTGGAATTAATCATTTGTTTACGGAGATTATGAAAACCGCAAAAATGGATGCTATAAACTTTGACTTTGACTTTGAAGAGGATGTTGCAATATTGCAATACACGGGTGGAACAACAGGACCACCAAAAGGTGTTATGTTGACACATAAAAATCTTATTTCAAATACGACTATGTGTAATGCTTGGTTATACAAGTGTAAAGAAGGTGAAGAAACCGGACTAGGTGTATTGCCCTTCTTTCACGTATATGGGATGACAACAGTTTTAATACTAACGGTCATGTTAGGTAATAAGATGGTATTATTGCCGAAATTTGATGCAACTACTACTTTAAAAACGATTCAAAAACAAAAGCCTACACTATTTCCGGGAGCTCCTACGATTTATATTGGTCTTTTAAATCATCCAGATCTTAAGAAATATGATTTGTCTTCAATTAAAGCATGTATAAGTGGCTCTTCTGCGCTGCCAGTTGAAATTCAAGAGAAGTTTGAAGAAGTAACAGGTGGAAAACTTGTTGAAGGTTATGGACTTACAGAGACATCCCCAGTGACACATGCAAATTTTGTGTGGTCAGACAATCGTCAAAAAGGGTCCGTAGGTGTCCCATGGCCAGATACCGATTCTGTTATTTTAGGTCCTGACGGAGCAGAACCGTTAGCGTTTGGTGAAGTGGGTGAAATAGCTGTAAAGGGACCGCAAGTGATGAAAGGTTATTGGAATAAGCCACAAGATACTGAGGAAACATTTAGAGATGGTTGGTTTTTAACAGGTGACTTGGGATATATGGATGAGCAAGGTTATTTCTATGTAGTGGATCGTAAAAAAGATATGATTATTGCTGGTGGCTTTAATATTTATCCAAGAGAAATAGAAGAAGTTCTTTATGAACACGAAGCAATACAAGAATGTGTGGCTGCGGGTATACCCGATGCATATCGTGGTGAGACTGTGAAGGTATTTATTGTTCTAAAAGAGGGCGCGAAGGTAACAGAAGAAGAACTTAATACTTTTTGCCGTGCGCGACTTGCAGCATTTAAAGTTCCAAGACAATATGAATTCCGTACAGAACTTCCTAAAACAGCTGTGGGTAAAATATTGCGTCGGACACTTATTGAAGAAGAAAAAAAGAAATCAGCCGAGGAATCGCTTAGTTCATGACTTAATGCTTGACTGTAGCACTTATAACTATTAATATGAAAATATGAATGATGACTCATTCATATTTTCTTTTTTTATGGGGTGAAAAACAAAAGTGAAACGTGATAAACCAAAATACAAACAAATTATTGACGCAGCAGTTATCGTTATTGCTGAAAATGGATACCATCAAGCACAAGTTTCAAAAATTGCAAAGGAAGCTAATGTTGCAGATGGAACAATATATCTTTATTTTAAAAATAAAGAAGATATATTGATTTCTGTTTTTCGAGAAAAAATGGCGATTTTTGTTGATAATCTTCGCGTCATACTTACTAAAGACATTGATACATCTCAGAAACTATTAAAAATGATTGATAATCATTTTCGAGTCTTAAATGAGGATCGAAACTTAGCCATTGTTACACAACTAGAGTTAAGACAGTCTAATAAAGAATTACGACTGCGTATAAATGAAGTTTTGAAAGAATATCTAGGTCTTTTGGACAATATATTAAAAGAAGGTATTGATAAAGGAGAACTAAATAAATCTCTCGATGTCCGACTTGCTAGACAAATGGTTTTTGGAACAATTGATGAAACAATAACTTCTTGGGTGATGAATGATCAAAAGTATGATTTAATGAGACTATCTCCTGAAGTTCATAAGCTGCTCATGAAGGCTATGAAAGCTTAGTAGTTTAGGTTGAAAAGGATGGGATATAATGGAGTTTTTAAGCGTAGTTATTGAAGATGCAGTCGCTGTTGTCACGATTAATAGACCGCCTGCAAACGCACTTTCTCGTACTCTTATTTTAGAAGTAGACGAACTGTTAAGCAAAGTGGAAAATGATGATTCGGTTCGAGTAATTGTTATCCATGGGGAAGGGAAGTTTTTCTCCGCGGGTGCAGATATTAAAGAATTCACTTCGGTTACCTCGGGTGTTGAGTTTTCAAAGCTTTCTGCAAATGGACAGGAAGTATTTGAAAGACTCGAGTGCTTCAGTAAACCTATAATTGCATCTATTCACGGAGCAGCTTTGGGTGGCGGTCTCGAACTTGCAATGGCATGTCATATCCGACTAGTTTCTGATAGTGCTAAACTTGGATTACCGGAATTACAACTTGGTTTAATCCCTGGCTTTGGTGGAACACAACGTCTTCCCCGGTATGTAGGTATGCCTAAGGCAGCTGAAATGCTGTTAACGAGCGAACCTATTTCCGGAGTTGAAGCAGTTCAGTTTGGTCTTGCCAATAAAGCGTATTTGGAAGAAGAACTGTTCGAGAAAACTATGGAACTTGCGAAAAAAATAGCGAAAAAAAGTCCGATAGCTGTAAAAGCGGCGTTAGAAATGTTGCAATTTTCGAAACATACGTTGTATTATAAGGGAGTGAAAGCTGAATCTGATTCATTCGGAGAAGTTTTTATTTCTGAAGATGCAACAGAAGGAATACAAGCATTTTTAGAAAAACGTGCACCAATATTTAAAGGGAAATAGAATTACGGTAAAGTGAAAGTGAAACAGTTGTAGAAATGACTATGAAAAAAGCTGAGGGGGTTTGCAACATGAATATTTATGTTTTGGTAAAGCGTACGTTTGACACAGAGGAAAGAATTTCTATTAGTGGCGGTAAAATAGCTGATGACGGTGCAGAATTCATTATTAATCCATATGACGAATATGCGATTGAAGAAGCAATCCAGGTGCGTGACGCAAATGGCGGCGAAGTTACAGTCATTACATTAGGTAATGAAGATGCTGAGAAGCAACTTCGTACTGCCCTAGCAATGGGAGCAAACAAAGCAGTCCTAATAAATACAGAAGATGATTTAGATGAAATGGATGAATATACTGCTGCCAAAATTATCGCAGAATATTTGAAAGATAAAGATGCAGATTTAATTTTAGCCGGTAACGTAGCAATTGATGGTGGTTCTGGTCAAATAGGTCCACGCGTTGCTGAATTACTAAACATTAACTATGTAACTACAATTACTAAACTTGAAATTGATGGTACAAACGTTAAAATCGTTCGGGATGTGGAGGGCGATTCAGAGATGATTGAAACGTCACTTCCATTACTAGTTACTGCACAACAAGGACTTAACGAGCCGCGTTACCCATCACTACCGGGTATTATGCAAGCACGTAAAAAGCCACTTGAAGAACTCGAACTTGATGATTTAGATCTTGACGAGGATGAAGTTGCAGCTAAAACAGAAACGATTGAAATTTATCTTCCACCAGCAAAAGTTGCTGGCCGTGTTCTTGCAGGAGATCTTAGTGATCAAGTAACAGAGCTTATCGATCTACTTAAAAACGAAGCAAAAGTAATTTAATATAATTGAACATAGAATTGATATCGTAATTAGGAGGGACAATAATGTCTAAAAAAGTATTAGTACTTGGTGAAGCACGTGAAGGTGTTTTACGTAACGTATCATTTGAAGCAATTGCAGCTGCGAAGAAAATTTCTGGTGGCGGCGAAGTTGTCGGTGTATTACTTGGCGATTCCGTCCAGTCACTTGGTGAAGAGATGATTCAGTATGGAGCAGACCGTATCATTACAGTTGAGCATCCACACTTGAAACAATATACATCCGATGGTTTTGGTCAAGGATTCATGGCAGTTTATGAGCAAGAAAAACCGGATGCAATTGTCTTTGGACATACAGCACTTGGTAAAGATCTTTCACCTAAAATTGCTAGTAAACTTTCATCGGGATTAATTTCTGATGTAACGGATATTGAAGGAGAAGATGATGCTGCAGTATTCATTCGTCCGATCTATTCAGGTAAAGCATTTGAAAAAGTGAAAAATAAAGACGGATTACTTTTCATTACAATCCGTCCAAATAATATTAAACCACTTGAACTAGATTCCAGCCGTACGGGTGATATTGCTTCGATTACGGTTGATATTACAAACTTGCGTACGATTATTTCCGAAGTTGTTCGTAAAACGACTGAGGGAGTTGATATGTCTGAAGCAAAAGTTGTTATTGCTGGTGGTCGTGGAGTGAAGAGTGCAGAAGGCTTTGCACCATTACAAGAACTTGCGAATTTACTAGGCGGAGCGATTGGAGCATCACGCGGAGCATGCGATGCGGATTACTGTGACTATTCTTTACAAATTGGACAAACAGGTAAAGTAATTACGCCTGATTTGTACATTGGAGTAGGAATTTCCGGTGCAATTCAACATATGGCTGGAATGTCCAATTCAAAAATCATCGTAGCAATAAACAAAGATCCTGAAGCAAACATTTTCAAAGTTGCGGACTACGGAATTGTTGGAGATTTATTTGAAGTAATTCCAATGATGATTGAAGAAGTTAAAAAAATTCAAGGTAAATAAGTAAAAAACCTCTTACTAACTGTAAGAGGTTTTTTACTGTTGTTTTGGAAGTCGTATATAAGCATATTTTTCGCTCGTTGTAAAGCCGCATGTTATAATAAAAGGGAGTTAGATACTAAAGGAGGAATTATTTATATGGCTATTATAAATGCAACCGATAAGGATTTTGCAGAAAATATTAAAGAAGGTGTTGTCCTAGTTGACTTTTGGGCACCGTGGTGTGGACCTTGTAAAATGATTGCTCCAGTTCTAGAAGAATTGAGCAGTGAAATAGAAGGTAAAGCAAGCATTGTGAAAATCGATGTTGATGACAATCAAGAAACAGCAAGTAAGTATGGTGTTATGTCAATTCCAACTTTACTACTTTTCAAAGATGGCGAAATCGTAGATAAAGTTGTTGGCTTCCAACCAAAAGAAGCACTTTCATCATTAATTACAAAACACTCTTAATACTATTAACGAACCGGATTGCACTAGCATTAGTGGCACTCCGGTTTTTTTGGCAGGTGAATTAGATGAATGAGCTAATTGAACAGAAATTATCGATACTACCTGACTATTCAGGATGTTATATGATGAAAGATCGACAAGGCACAATAATATATGTAGGAAAAGCAAAAGTATTGAAACAGCGCGTCCGAAGTTATTTTACAGGGACCCATGATGCAAAAACACAACGACTTGTTGGAGAAATTGTGGATTTCGAAACAATTATCACTTCATCCAATATTGAGGCACTTATTTTAGAGTTAAATCTAATAAAGCAATATGATCCAAAATACAATATCATGCTAAAAGATGATAAAACATATCCATATTTGAAAATTACAGCAGAACGACATCCTAAATTAATTATTACGAGACAGGTCAAAAAAGACAAGGGCAAATATTTTGGACCCTATCCGAATTCTTTTGCTGCAAATGAAACGAAAAAGTTACTAGATAGAATCTACCCTTATCGAAAATGTCATACACTGCCTGATCGAGTGTGTTTATATTATCACTTGGGGCAATGTCTCGGGCCTTGTGTTAATGACGTCAGTCAGGAAACATATAAAGAAATGATTGATAATATTTCGAGGTTTTTAAATGGTGGATATAAGAATGTAAAAAATGAATTGTTAGTAAAAATGTTGGCGGCCTCGGAAGAACTTGAGTTTGAACGTGCACAAGAATATCGAGATCAAATCATTAATATTGAAAAAATAATGGAGAAACAAACGATCACAATGAATGATTTTACAGACCGTGATGTTTTTGGATACGCGGTTGAAAATGGTTGGATGTGTGTACAAGTATTTTTTGTTCGACAGGGAAAGCTTATTGAGCGCGACGTATCCATTTTCCCGTTGTATCAAGAGCCTGAAGAAGTACTGTTAACATTTATTGGCCAGTTCTATAGTAAATCTGAACATTTAAAACCACAAGAAATCTTACTTCCAAGTGGAATTGATGCGGAGATTATTCGACAGCTTTTAGAGGTGAACGTGTTTATTCCTCAAAGAGGTAAAAAGAAAGATCTTGTTAATTTATCGATTAAAAACGCGGAAATATCATTGAATGAAAAGTTTTTACTCATAGAACGTCAAGAATCCAAAACAATTGGAGCTTGTGAAGATTTGGGAGAAGCGATGAACATTACAATCCCACTTCGAATTGAAGCATTCGATAATTCACATACGTACGGTGCCGATCCAGTTTCCGCGATGGTGTCATTTGTGGATGGAAAACCAAATAGAAAGGATTATCGGAAATATATGACCAAAACAGCTGCGGCCCATGATGACTACGGAGCAATGCGTGAAGTAGTTCGTAGACGTTATATTCGGGTCTTGAACGAGAATTTACCACTACCCGATCTTATAGTCATTGATGGGGGTAAAGGGCATATGGAAGTTGCACGCGAAGTAATTGAAGATGAATTAGGTTTATCAATCCCGATTGCTGGACTTGCTAAAGACGATAAACATCAAACCTCCCAACTTCTTTATGGTAATCCAGTTGAAGCAATACCTTTAAAGAGTACAAGTGAGGCATTTTACTTATTGCAACGTATTCAGGATGAAGTGCATCGATTTGCAATAACGTTTCATAGACAAAGGCGAGGAACGAATTCATTCACTTCTGCTTTAGATGGTTTGCCGGGTGTTGGACCAAAAAGAAAGAAGAATTTACTGAAATACTTTAAAACAGTGAAAGCAATTCAGGAAGCGTCCATTGAAGAACTTCAAAAAGCGGGGTTACCGGCTGCAATCGCAGTTTCAGTTGCAGAACATTTTAAAGCACAAGAATTATTGGAAAAAAAATAAGATACTCAATCCAATTAAGTGAGTATCTTATTTTTAATATGTCAAATTTTTGATTTTAAGTCCCATTTTACATGAAATTGAATATGTGTATCTTTTTTATTTGTTTTTGCCTCACCAAAACATTCAGTAAGAACCCCGTTAATTTTTTGATATTGTTCTGCGATGAAACCAGCTTCTAGACCAAAAGTTCTTTTTTGACTGTTCATATACTCAGAGTTATCTTTTAAAGTGTAAAAGTCTTCATGTTTAGTAGTCTTTTCAAGTGTAAGCAAGCCCCATCCTGCTTCAATAAAAAATGAAGGTAACTCATCTATAATAAAAACAGGGAACTTTCGAGCGATTTCTTTACCAGACCAATAGAGAATATCGCTTTCGTGAGGACCAAGTATGCTGGGTAATACATGATCGCGTAAAATTTCGTAGCCGAATCGAGTCGGCGTACCGTATGTATCGTTATCCAATAGATTGTGCAACCCTTCTAAACAGTAATTTTGATGGATTTAAATAATGTTTATATTTGAATAATTACTCCCGAAATTCTATATCCATCTTGACCTCCTTAATTAGGAGGAGTACAATAGACATGTTCTAATATTGTACCATGAAGAGGTGTACCGTCAATCGATTTCTCGTGTCAAAACGATGTCAATCGCTGGTATAAACTCAGTAAAAGGGAGGGTAAAAAATTGTTAAGAGAATCCGATTTTTATATTCGTCGTCTTCATTCATTATTGGGTATTATTCCAATAGGGCTTTTTGTGACACAGCACTTGGTAATTAACCATTTTGCGACACGTGGACCCGATGCTTTTAACGCGGCTTCAAAGTTCATGGAAAGCTTACCTTTCGTTCTATACTTAGAATGGTTTGTTATTTATATTCCATTGTTGTTACATGCAGTTTTTGGTCTCTACATAGCCTTTACAGCTAAAAATAACGTCAATCGGTATGGCACATTCCGTAACTGGATGTTCAAACTACAAAGAATTACCGGAGTAATGCTTGTAATTTTCATTGCATGGCATATTTATCAAACACGCTTCCAAAAAGCGATTGGTGCACAAGAAGTTGACTTTGATATGATGGCTAATATTTTGTCGAGTCCTTTCTTTTTGGTGTTCTATATTGTTGGTGTTCTTGCAGCTACGTTCCATTTAGCAAACGGACTTTGGTCATTCCTCGTTACTTGGGGTATTACACAAACGCCTAGATCACAAAAAATTGTTTCATTCATAACAATCGGTGTATTTTTAATCCTTTCAGTAATTGGAATGCAAGCAATTTTTGCGTTTGTTATCTAAATCAGTAATTAAAATGTATATTTAAAAATTGAGGAGTGAAACAATAATGGCTAAAAGCGGATTGATTGTCGTTGGCGGCGGTCTTGCCGGTTTAATGGCTACAATGAAAGCGGCAGAAGAAGGAACGCCGGTTAAATTGTTCTCCATAGTTCCGGTTAAACGTTCCCACTCTGTATGTGCGCAAGGCGGCATTAACGGTGCAGTTAACACAAAAGGCGAAGGAGATTCACCTGCTATTCATTTCGATGACTCAGTATATGGCGGTGACTTCCTTGCCAACCAACCACCAGTTAAAGCGATGACGGATGCGGCTCCTGGGATTATTCGTCTTATGGACCGTATGGGAGTTATGTTCAATAGAACACCTGAAGGTTTACTTGACTTCCGTCGTTTTGGAGGAACACTCCATCACCGTACAGCTTTTGCGGGTGCTACGACTGGACAACAACTTTTGTATGCTCTTGATGAACAAGTTCGTAGATATGAAGTTGACGGTCTTGTTACAAAATATGAGCACTGGGAATTTCTTGGGGTTATTCTTGATGATGAAGGTATTTGTCGCGGAATTAAAGCGCAAAACCTCTATACAATGGAAATTCAAGCTTTCAAAGCTGACGCAGTAATTATGGCAACAGGTGGTCCGGGAATTATTTTCGGAAAATCTACAAACTCAGTCATTAATACTGGATCAGCAGCTTCTATTGTTTATCAACAAGGCGGTTATTACGCAAATGGAGAATTCATTCAAATTCACCCAACAGCAATTCCAGGAGATGATAAACTTCGTCTCATGAGTGAATCTGCACGTGGGGAAGGCGGACGAATCTGGACATATAAAGACGGTAAGCCTTGGTATTTCCTAGAGGAAAAATATCCTGCATACGGAAACCTTGTACCACGAGACGTTGCAACACGTGAAATCTTTGACGTCTGTGTCAATCAAAAACTAGGGATTAACGGTGAAAACATGGTTTATTTGGATCTCTCACATAAAGATCCACATGAATTAGATGTTAAACTCGGTGGTATTATTGAAATTTATGAGAAGTTTACGGGTGATGATCCTCGTAAAGTTCCTATGAAAATATTCCCAGCTGTTCATTATTCAATGGGCGGACTTTGGGTAGATTATGACCAACAAACAAATATTCCAGGCCTTTTTGCAGCAGGAGAATGTGATTATTCACAGCATGGAGCAAACAGACTTGGTGCGAACTCACTTCTTTCAGCAATTTATGGTGGGATGGTTGCAGGACCTAAAGCTATCGAGTACATGAAAGGTCTAAAGCGTACTGCTATAGAACTTCCATCGACAATTTTCGATTCAGCTGTTAAAGAAGAGCAAGAAAAATGGGATGCTACTCTTAAAATGGACGGAAATGAAAATGCGTATGTGCTTCACCGTGAACTTGGTGAGTTGATGACTGAAAACGTAACAGTAGTTCGTCACAATGACCGTTTGGCAAAAGCGGATGAAAAGATCCTTGAACTTCTTGAAAGATATGAAAATATTAGTATGACAGACACACAGCTTTGGTCTAACCAAGGTGCTACATTCGCACGTCAATTGAAAAACATGTTATATTTAGCACGTGTTATTACAATAGGCGCTCTTAATCGTAATGAAAGCCGTGGCGCACATTATAAACCAGAATTTCCGAAACGTGATGATGAGAATTTCATGAAAACGACAATGGCGAAATTCGACGGGAAATCCGCACCAATCTTCCACTATGAAGAAATTGATGCTGAACTGATTCCACCACGTGCACGTGACTATTCTGCATCGAAAGGAGATTGAAGTAATTGAGTAATCAAAATACAGCAGCACCAGAGCATGAACAGACAACAAAGCCAAAAACTGTGAAATTTGAAGTACTACGTCAAGATAAATCCGATTCTCCTTCATATTGGGAAAAGTTTGAAGTACCTTACAGACCGAATATGAACGTAATTTCCGCGCTTATGGAAATTCGTCGTAACCCAGTAAATTCAGATGGAAAAAAATCCACTCCGATAAGCTGGGATATGAACTGTTTAGAGGAAGTTTGTGGTGCATGTTCAATGGTTATCAATGGTCGTCCACGTCAATCGTGTACAGCACTCGTTGATCAATTCGTACAGCCAATCAAACTTGAGCCAATGAAAACATTTCCAGTCGTCCGCGACCTTATCGTTGATAGAGAGTTTATGTTTGATTCACTCAAAAAAATTAAGGCATGGGTTCCTATTGATGGTACGTATGACCTTGGTGATGGTCCTCGTATGCCTGAACGCAAACGTCAATGGGCTTATGAGCTTTCCAAATGTATGACTTGTGGTGTTTGTCTTGATGCTTGTCCGAACGTAAACGATAAGACGAATTTCATAGGTCCAGCACTTCTATCACAAGTACGCCTTTTCAACACGCATCCAACAGGTGCAATGAATAAAGATGAGCGTCTCGATGCTCTTATGACTGACGGCGGTATTGCTGAATGTGGTAACTCACAGAACTGTGTTGTTGCATGTCCAAAAGGAATTCCATTAACAACATCTATTGCAGCAATGAACCGTGCAACAAATATTCATATGTTCAAAAACTTCTTCGGAAGCGACCATATGGTTGATTAATTAATAAAAGAACGAATCCTGTCTTGGTTATCCATGACAGGATTTTTTCTATTTATTTAATAAAGTCCTATCACTGTTCAATTTCTATCATAAGTTTGGTACAATAAGATAATGAACAGTGATTCATTATCTTATTTAGGAGGTTAATAATATGAGAGCAAGTTACATAAAAGATTTAACAACATGGGCTTCGGAATTTAAATTTTCCGTTCAAGTATCGGTACGATTTTCTGAAACGGATATGTATGGTCATTTAAATAATACGGTGACATTTGCATATTATGAGTATGCAAGAATTGAGTATTTGAAACAAATAGGCCTTATGAACGATTGGCTTGATCCAGCAGGCAAGACCATTCCAGTCGTAGCGGATTTACAGTGCGATTATTTGAAACAAGTATTTTTTGATGAGGCACTCGATATCTATGTGAAAGCTGCTTCTATCGGAAATTCTTCTGTTGATGTTCATTATATGGCAAAGAACGCTAGAGACCAGATTGTATTTACAGGACGCGGGTCAATTGTACAAATTAGTAAAGATACGGGAAAAGGAATTGCATGGACACAAAAAGAAAAGTCGCTTTTTGTCGGTGAATCTATCAAATAGCCGTCACAGCTTACACTCCTTTCACATATTTTAAAGTGAACGTGATAGGAGGGGCGCGTCTTGATAGATGAATCAAAACACCGGTCATTGTTGACAGTAAGAGAGAGACAGATTTTTAATTTACTCATTGAGGATCAGACGACAAAAGATATCGCAGGACGGCTCGGTATTAGTGAAAAGACTGTCCGGAATCACATCTCAAACACAATCCAGAAACTTGGAGTTTCGGGTAGGGCACAAGCTATTATTGAGTTATTAAGGCTAGGTGAATTGAAATTGAGTTAAACCTATTGCCTTAACTGAAGAAAAGGGTGACAATGAGAGAAACAGTAAGCTTTTTTGAGGAGCTGATTCACTTGACAGAACAGATGACACCTGAAAATCACGCTACAGAAGAAATCGCACATATGGAAAAAGAGTTTCGCTATATTGCAGCAATTATTAAACAAAAGGGACGAAAAATCCTGAAGAATTACACAATAACTCCACCCCAATTCATTGCATTGCAATGGTTATTTGAACATGGTGATATGACAATTGGAGATTTGTCGAATCGTATGTTTCTTGCATTCAGTACGACAACAGATCTTGTTGATCGTATGGAAAAGAACAGTCTCGTGAAACGAGTTCGAGACGAACATGATCGCCGGGTTGTCCGAATCCATCTTCTTGTTGAAGGGGAACGTGTAATTGAAGAAGTAATTGACAAACGTAGCTATTATCTCAGCACAGTGTTATCTGATTTTGATCAAGAAGAGATTACGCTTTTTTCATCTCTACTGACAAAACTTCATGAAGAGATGAAAAAGGATTGAGGGATTTTAATGGACGCAGCAATCGGTATTATTGATTCAGGTGTTGGAGGTTTAACAGTTGTAAAGGAAATGTTGAAGATTTTGCCAAATGAATCGATCATATATATCGGCGATCGAAAACGCTGTCCTTATGGGCCGCGTTCGGCGGAAGAAGTTCGAACCTTTACGATTGAAATGGCCACGGCACTTTCCCAAATGGGAATTAAAATGCTAGTAGTTGCTTGCAATACAGCAACTGCTGTAGCGTTAGATGATATTCGAGCACTTTTTAGTTTTCCGATAATTGGCGTTATTAACCCCGGTGCACGTGCAGCAGTAAATGCTACTAAAACGGGTAAAATTGCAGTTCTTGGAACAATTGGAACTATTAAAAGCGGTTCGTATGATGCTGCGATAAAAAAATTAATCCCTGAAGCCACTGTTTATCCACTCGCCTGTCCAGAGTTCGTTCTTATTGTCGAAAGCGGTCAATACAAGTCGGAAAATGCAGACAAAGTGGTTAGGAAATCACTTGCTGCAATTGTTGATTTAGATTTTGATGCTGCAATATTAGGTTGTACGCATTATCCACTTTTGGAAGATAAAATCAAAAAACATCTTTCGAAATCTGTGAAAATTATTTCTTCAGCTATAGAAACAGTACGCGATGTTGAAGAAACGTTATTAGTTACGGGTGTTCGAAACCTAACAGCGGATAATACTGAACCTATTTTTTATACAACAGGTTCAATCGAGGGTTTTCAAAACATTGTAATGGATTGGTTGGATATTAAAGAACCTGATGTCAGGTATATTGAATTGGATTTAACCCAGAATGTTGATTGTTGACATTCTGGGTTTTTGTGTATAAGAATTAGGTTATGATAAGATGAATGCGGAATTACAATAGTGGAGGGTACCCAATATGAGACATGATGGAAGAACGTCAAGTAAGTTAAGACCAGTAAAAATCGAAACGGATTATTTGATTCACCCTGAAGGGTCTGTACTTATTTCAGTCGGCAATACAAAAGTAATCTGTACAGCGTCTGTAGAGGACCGTGTGCCTCATTTTTTGAGAGGGAGCGGAAAAGGATGGATAACTGCAGAGTATTCCATGTTGCCACGCGCTACAGGTCAGAGAACGCAGCGTGAGGCTACTAAAGGGAAAGTCAGCGGACGAACTATGGAAATTCAACGTCTTATTGGTCGTGCATTGCGTGCTGTTGTAGATTTAGAATCTCTTGGGGAACGTACCATTTGGATCGACTGTGATGTAATTCAAGCAGATGGGGGAACGAGAACCGCATCCATTACTGGAGCTTTTGTTGCAATGACAATAGCTATAGCAAAAATTCACTATGAAAAGCAGTTCAGGATATTTCCAGTAGCATCATTACTTGCAGCAACAAGTGTTGGCAAGACAATTGAAGATGAACTAATCGTAGACCTCGATTATATAGAAGATTCTTCCGCAGCTGTCGATATGAACGTTGTAATGACAGGTCGGGGGGAATTTGTTGAATTACAAGGATCCGGTGAAGAAGCGACGTTTACAAAAGTTGAAATGATTGACCTGGTGTCGCTTGCTGAAGAAGGTATTAAGGAATTATTTGAAATCCAAACGAATGCTTTAGGTGATATGGCAGACCTAATAGGCTTTTATGGAAGTGTACCTGAATGAAAGAAGTGCTAATCGCAACGAATAATATTGGGAAAGTCAATGATTTCTCTAGGTTACTTGAACCTTTTGGAATATCAGTTTTATCGTTAAATGATTTAGAAGAAACAATCGACGTCGAAGAAACTGGGGATACATTTGAAGCGAACGCTATTTTGAAAGCTGAAACTGTAGCTAATCTACTTGGTAAAATTGTTATAGCGGATGACAGTGGACTTGAAATCGACGCTCTCCACGGTGCACCAGGAGTTTACTCTGCGCGCTTTGCGGGACCTTTAAAGGGCGATGAAGAGAATATCGATAAAGTGTTGGTCGAAATGTCTGAAGTGCCTGGCGAGGAGCGTACGGCCCGTTTTCGATGTGTCCTAGCAATTGCAGGACCAAATATGGAAACAAAAACTTTTTCGGGCAGTTGCGAAGGTCTAATTCAACGTGAACGAAAAGGGAAAAACGGATTTGGTTATGATTCGATTTTTTATGTACCAGAAAAGATACGTACGATGGCACAGTTAACGCCTGATGAGAAAAATGAAATTTCTCATCGCGGTGCAGCCATTTCGAAACTACAAGGTGAAATTTCAACTTTAATAAATGAAGTGAGTGATGAACTTTGAAAATTATTGTTATGAGTGATTCGCATGGAGATAAAGAAACGGTGAAAGCTGTTTCTCTACAACCCGGTGATGGGTATTTTCATTGTGGAGATAGCGAACTGGTTTTTACGGATCCTGTATTTTCCGAGATGCATAAAGTTCGAGGTAATTGTGATTTTGATAATCATTTTCCAAGACAATCATTAGTAACTGTTGGAAATAAAAAAGTTCTAACTGTGCATGGTCATGAACATGGTGTGAAAGAATCACTAACTAGAATTTATTATTCTGCAAAAGAAAATAATGCAGATATTGTTTTATTTGGTCATTCTCACCTGTATGGAACAGAAATGATTGATGGAGTTCTATTTGTTAATCCTGGTAGTACAATGCAACCAAGAGGCGGAAGAAAGCCTACGTATGCTGTAGTTGAATGGGGTGAAACAGCCGCTGTAACCTTTAAAGATATGGACCATAATGTGGTAGATTCAATTACTTTTAAGAATTTTTAAAAATACCATTGACATTTGCATTGAAAGTAACTATACTAAAGTTTGTCGTTAGCGATCATCTGATTGTTTAACAACATGTCTCAGTAGCTCAGCTGGATAGAGCAATGCCCTTCTAAGGCATCGGTCGCAGGTTCGAATCCTGCCTGGGACGTACAATTTTATAACGTTATACTCAGAGAAATAAGCACTTTCGTTTATGATTCAATTTTACAGTACTCGGTCAGTCGAGTTTCTGTACTAATGGATTATAGGTGGAGGTGCTTTTTTCTTTTGACTAATCAGAAGAGGATATTTGATATCCGGCTTTCACTTCTAGAGAATGATTACTTCAGGCCATAAAAAATACTCCTCGTAGGTAAACAGTTTTTTTCATCTGTCTACCTAATGAGGAGCATTTTAGTTCCAAAAAGAACAGAGGTGCCATACATTTAACGCGAATGATCAGTCGTTGTTACTCGGAAAAGCAAATGTTGACGCGGATTCGCTGTTTTCTTCAAACCACTTTTCTGAAATGGTTTTGGTTTTGGTGAAGAAGCGGACTTGGTCTGGGCCGAACATATGCCCCTCGCCGAATCTAGAGCGTTTCCAGCCAGCAAAGTTATGATAGCCAACAGGAATTGGAATTGGCACGTTTATCCCAACCATGCCGACGTCAATTTCCGTTGCAAATTTGCGAGCGGCCGCCCCATTATTCGTGAAAATTGTGACACCGTTACCGAGCTCGTGTGCATTGACTAAGTTGATAGCTTCCTCTAACGAATCTACCCGGACGACGTTACGAGCAGGCCCGAATACCTCTTGCTCATAAATTTCCATACCAGGTTTGACGTTATCTAAGAGGGTAGGACCTAGATAGAAGCCGTTGGAATTTCCAGCGATGTCTGGGTTGCGTCCATCGCATACGAGTGTAGCGCCTTCTTCCAAGCTACGGTCTATAAAGCCAATGATTGCATCCTTTGACTCTTTTGTGATAACAGGACCAAAATCAACGTCTGGATCTGTAAAGGGACCCACTTTTAACTTTGCGATTTTAACTGCCAGTACTTTGACAAGGTTATTCGCTGTTTCCTCGCCCACAGGAATGATTGTGGAAATGGCCATACAGCGTTGGGATGCGGCCCCGAAAGCCGCGCCTAAAAAAGCGTCTGCGACCTGTTCTAAATCTGCATCTGGCATGACAATCATATTGTTTTTGCCGCCACCTAAAGCCGTAACGCGCTTGCCGTATTTTGAACCGGTTGTGTAAATAGTTTCGGCGACTGCTGTGGATCCGACAAACGAAATTGCCTCAACAGCAGGGTTTTCTAAGAGCTCGTTGACCGCATCTTTGTCGCCATTGATGACCGTCCAAACACCATTTGGTAAACCCGCTTCTTTCCAAAGTTTCGAAAAAAACAATGCTGAGCAGGGCACTCGCTCGGACGGCTTTAAAATGACCGAATTGCCGACTGCAACAGCCATACTTGTCATGGCAAGTGGCACCATCACAGGAAAGTTGAATGGGGAAATCGCTGCAACGACGCCAAGTGGTACTTTTGCAGAATAAGCATTAATATTACCACCCACATTGACGGAGTAATCGCCTTTTAATAGATGAGGAGCACCGATGGCTAAGTCCACGGATTCTAAACCGCGTGTAATTTCACCCCTCGCATCCTCGACTGTTTTCCCGCTCTCCATACAAATGATGTCTATGAGCTCATCTATACGTTCGGTCATCAATTGACGGAAATTCATAACAATTTCAACGCGTTTGCCAACCGACAGGGCGCGCCATGCTGGAAATGCTGCTTTCGCTTTTGCTATTGCGTGTTGAACTTCCTCTTTCGTTGCAATAGGGACCTTTGCAATTACTTGCCCTAAGCTTGGATTGAAAACATCTGCGAATTTACCGCTTGTGCCTGCAACGATTTCACCATTAATGAAATGCCCTAGTTCTTTTACTTCTGTATTCGTTACCATAAATTCATTTCCCCTTTGTGTTTTATGCTTTTGGAAGTAGTTCATGTAAAGCGTGCGTAAGTTTTTCAACAATCAAATCTTTTTCTGCCAATGAAATAATGAGTGGTGGAGCGAGTGTTAACGTATTGTTAAAGCCTGCAACCGTAACCCCATTTTTCCCAATGATTAACCCTTGTTCTTTACATAAAGAAATGACTTTGTTGACAGCAGTTCCA
The DNA here is from genome assembly GCF_051550205.1 of Sporosarcina sp. FA9. Lineage (GTDB taxonomy): Bacteria > Bacillota > Bacilli > Bacillales_A > Planococcaceae > Sporosarcina. Next base: position 2,241,767 of record NZ_CP188819.1, on the reverse strand, counting down.
TCAAGTGGAGCTTTGCTGTTTTTGTCACTCACTAATTCAATCCCAATCAGTAACCCTTTCCCGCGGATGTTGCCGACGTTTGGATGATCCTTTAAGCGTTCTTGTAGTTCCGCAAGGATAATTGCGCCCATTTCTTCTGAGCGAGCAAATAAATTTTCATTTTCCATGATTTCAATATTTTTAAGCGCAACCGCACAAGCCGCCGGAGAACCACCGAATGTGTTGACGTGGCGGAAAAAGTCGTACTCCTCGCTCCCAGTAAAAGCCTCATAAATTTTGCGACGCACAGCTGTAGCAGATAACGGCATATAAGCGCTTGTTAAGCCTTTTGCCATTGTGACAATATCCGGCTGAATGCCATAGTTTTGGAAGCCAAATGCTTTGCCTGTACGTCCGAATCCACAAATTACTTCATCGACAATAAGCAGTGCCCCATGCTTTTCACAAACTGCTTTTACCCCACGCAAATAGTCCTCGTGTGGCATAATCACACCGCCACCAGTAATAATAGGCTCAAGTATAACACCGGCAATTGTCTCGGGCATTTCCCATGTCATGACATTATCAATTGCCTGAACAGATGGTAGAGCAGCCGGGTCTGTAATATGATCTTCGTTTGCACGGTAGGCATCTGGTGGTGCAACATGAAGGAATCCAGGTGCTAAAGGCTCGTATTTATATTTGCGCATTGCTTGGCCCGTTGCTGCTAATGCCCCCATTGTACTGCCATGGTAGGCACGATACCGAGAAATAATTTTAGTGCGATTTGTATGACCTTTTTGCTGATGGTATTGACGTGCGATTTTAAAGGCGGCTTCATTCGCCTCTGAACCACTATTGGAGTAAAAGACTACATAATCATCGCCTAATAATTCGCTGATTTTTTCGCTCAGTTGAATGGCAGGGATGTGCCCAACGGATAGTGGAGTATAGGCATTTTCCAGTAATTGTTCATAAGCCACTTTGGCAATTTCCTCTCGCCCGTAGCCAACATTCACACACCATAAACCAGACATGGCATCTAAATAACGTTTCCCATCAATATCCGTTATCCAAGCGCCTTTCGATTTCTGAATGATTGACGTAGCATTTGGGTTGTAGGGCTTCATGGAATGCCATACATATTTCTCATCTTTGACTTGCCAATTTTGACTTGTTAAATTCGTCATCTAACCTCAACACTCCTTCATTTATATAGTTCTATAAATCCATTATTCTACTTCCTTAGAAAAATAGCATAATACGTATAGCCCCTTATTATACAAACAACTTCCCAAAAATATGCGCTTGTACATTTTTTAGTATTATATCCGGATATGCCGAATACACTCTACTTTATAGATTTAATAATAAACCGCTTATTAATAACTATGAAAGAGAGGACTAGCATATGTATGAATGTAACCGTAATAGATTGCAGGGGTTAATTGAACAATTTAGTCAATTTGGTGCAACTGCCAATGGAGGTGTAACTCGTTTGTCCCTTTCAAATGAGGATGTATTGGCAAGAGACTATTTTTGTGAAATATGCAAAGAGTTAGGCATGGATATTCAAGTAGATGATATGGCAAATATTTATGCGACTCTACCGGGAAAAAAAAGTTGTCCACCAATCGTAATAGGATCACATTTAGATTCTGTTGAAAAAGGAGGGAGGTTTGATGGTGTCTTAGGTATTTTAACTGCAATAGAGGCGATACGAACGTTAAAGGAAAACGACATTGAGCTTGAGGTTCCATTAATGCTTGTGAATTTTACGAATGAAGAAGGTGCGCGCTTCGATCCAGCGATGATGAGTTCCGGTGTTATTACTTCAAAGTTCAGTAAAGAAAAAATGCTGCAGTCCGTCGATAAAAATGGAATTTCTTTTCAAGAAGCATTACAGGCGAGTGGCTATGATGGGAAGCAGGGAAATCGTTTAACAGAAGCACTTGCTTATATCGAGTTGCATATTGAACAAGGACCGGTATTGGAAGCAAAGCAACGCGAAATTGGAGTGGTCGAAGGTGTTTTAGGAATGGTGTGCTATGAAATTACCGTAACAGGCGAATCAAATCATGCCGGCACAACGCCGATGTCGATGCGTAAAGATCCGATGATTGTGGCGTCTCGAATCATTTCGTCTTTGCATGAACAGATGGGCGAAATCGACGAAGAGCTTGTGTTCACATTTGGGCGTATGCATGTGGCCCCTAATATTCATACAGTCATTCCAAACGAAGTAGTGTTTACCATGGATTCGCGTCATCAAAATCCAGCGGTTATACGCAAAGTAGAGAAAGTATTGACAGGATTACCTTCAGAGGAAAATGGTTGCGACATACGCCCGGTCAAGCTTTGGGAGCGGGAGACGGTATTTTTTGATGCAACTATTTGCAATGAAGTGGAAAAATCATGTCATGAACTTGGTTATTCCTCCAATAGAATGTTCAGTGGGGCGGGTCATGATGCGCAGTATATCGCGAGCATAATCCCCTCGGCAATGATTTTTGTTCCAAGTATCAATGGGAAAAGTCATTGCGAGGAGGAAGAAACGACATTTGAAGATTGTGTAAAAGGGGCAGGCGTGTTATTGGAAACCGTGTTGAAACTACAAATGAAGCTCAGCATGGGCGAAAAATTCACACTAAACCAATAAACCAACATATTAACAGAAGTTAATAAAATGTTCATTCATGAATGGAAGGGTGAGGGGAACGTGAAAAAAGTCATTACAGGTGGACTGATTGCGACAGCTTCAGATTTATATGAGGCTGATATTTTAATAGAGAATGGAAAAATCGTGCAAATCGGCAGAAACATATCAACTGACGGGGCAGAAATTGTAGATGCAACCGGTAAATATGTGATGCCTGGGGGAATTGATCCACATACGCATTTGGATATGCCGTTCAACAACACGGTAACAGACGATGACTGGAAGTCTGGTACAATCGCGGCTGCATTCGGTGGGACAACAACTATTTTAGATTTTTGCTTATCCGCGGGGGAAGAAAAACTTGCTACGGCTGTGGAAAAGTGGCATATAAAAGCTAAGGGCAATTCGGCTATTGACTACGGCTTCCATTTAATGATTGCTGATTTAACGCCTGAAACAGAAGCCGAGCTACCTTTGATACTAGAGGAGGAAGGAATAACGTCTATCAAGGTATTTATGGCTTATGCGAAAGAGTTTCAGGCGACAGACCGTACTCTGTTCAAAGCTTTTAAAATAGCAAAAGACATAGGTGCTGTTGTCATGGTGCACTGTGAAAATGGTTCAGTCATCGACGAATTAGTAGAGGAGGCAAAGCGGGCTGGTCACACGGAGCCGATTTATCATGCACTAACGCGGCCCGCAGAAATTGAGGGTGAGGCGACGAAACGTGCGATTGAACTAGCGCATATCGCAGGCGCCAAGCTTTATGTTGTACATGTGACGTGTAAAGAAGCACTAGATGAAATTATCGCTGCGCGTGAAAAGGGCTATGACGTGTACGGGGAAACATGTCCACCTTATCTAACGCTCGATCAGTCAGCGTTAGCGCAGCCAGGCTTCGAAGGCGCGAAATATGTTTGGTCACCACCACTTCGTCCAAAATATCATCAAGAGCATTTGTGGAATGCATTAAAAGCCAAGCAACTGCAAACAATTGGCTCGGACCAATGTTCATTTAGCTTTAGCGGGAAAAAGCAATTAGGGGTAAATGACTTCTCTAAAATTCCAAATGGTGGACCGTTTATCGAAGATCGTTTCAGCATTTTATTTTCTGAAGGTGTCGTGAAAGGGCGAATATCCATCAATGACTTCGTCGATATGATTTCGACAAATGCCGCAAAAATTTTCGGCTTATATCCACAAAAAGGAACGATTGCTATTGGTTCTGATGCGGATATCGTAATTTTTGATCCTACGGCAAAACGTGAAATTTCAGCGAACACCCACCATATGAATGTCGACTATAACCCATATGAGGGCTGGGAAGTGACGGGAGAGCCTATCAGTGTACTTGTGCGTGGCGAATACGTCATTAAAAATAAACAATTTGTAGGAGTAGTAGGCAGCGGTCAATATATTAAGCGTGCACTGCAGCTGACGACTGCTCAAACGATTACCGTGTAAACATCAATCCATAAGGGGGAATGTTTCAATGACTTCGCAACTCGAACAAAACTTTGTGGAAATGACTAGCAAGATGACAAAAAATGAAGCGATGGAGGAGGCTAATCGCTGTCTGTACTGCTATGATGCACCTTGTATTACAGCATGTCCGACAAGTATTCAAGTTCCGAATTTCATAAAAAAAATAGCTTCCAGTAATATGAAAGGTTCGGCCATGACGATTATGGAGGCCAATCCAATCGGTGCAAGCTGTGCGCGAGTATGTCCGGTTGAAGTGTTATGTGAAGGAGCATGTGTGTTAAATTCATCGACCAAACCTATTAAAATAGGGCAATTGCAACGATATGCAACAGATTGGGCACGAGAATCACGTATCCAGTTTTTTAAACAAGGTGAAGCAAATGGGCAGAAAGTAGCAATTATTGGATCTGGTCCAGCGGGTCTGTCGGCGGCACGTGAGCTTAGTCGCCTCGGATATAGTGTCACAATTTTTGAAGCAGAAGCAAAGGCAGGTGGTATGGGCGCCTATGGAATTGTATCATTCCGATTACCGAATGACGTGGTGGATTGGGAAGTGGCTCAAGTTGTAAACCTTGGTGTAGAAATTAAAACAAACACAACAGTAGGCGTGGATATTTCTGCTGATGAAATTTTAGAGCAATATGACAGCGTTATTTTAGCGGTTGGTATGGGGGTTGTACCGAATCTTGGTATTCAAGGTGAGGAGCTTGATGGCGTTCATGATGCCATTGAGTTTGTAAAGCGCACGAAAATGGGTGAACTTACAGAAGATTTAATCGATAAACATGTTGCGGTCATTGGTGCTGGAAATACAGCCATCGATGGTGCGACCTGTGCTGTGCGGTTAGGTGCACAGCAAGTAGATATTCTCTATAGAAGAACAGAAAAAGAGATGACCGCCTACCAATATGAATACGAATTCGCCAAACAAGATGGCGTTGGATTCAAGTGGTTGACAGCGCCGAAACAAATTATTGGCGATGAGGCAGGGAAAGTAGTGGGACTTGAATGCGTCAAGATGAAGCTTGGAGATGTGGGAGCTGACGGTAGGCAACGACCTGAAGAAATCAAGGGATCTGAGTTTGTACTAAAGGTGGATGCAGTCATTAAAGCAATTGGACAAACGCGCTTTGTCTCACTTATTGAAGCGTTTGGATTACGGAATACGGACGGAGTAGTAGACATTGACGAAACGACTATGCAAACGTCGAACGCCAAAGTTTTTGCTTGTGGAGATGTAGTGTTCGGTAATGGACAAGGGGAAGCAATGGTGGTAACAGCTGCGCAGCAAGGTAAGGATGCTGCTTACGTAATTCATGAGCGTTTAAGAAAACTAAGCGAGAACGCATAGGGGGGATGTAGCATGGCAGACTTACGAATTGACTTAGCGGGGATTAAATCACCGAATCCATTTTGGTTAGCATCAGCACCACCGACAAATTCGGGATATCAAGTGCAACGTGCATTTGAAGCGGGCTGGGGTGGCGCGGTTTGGAAAACATTGGGCGAACCAATTTTAAATGTTTCATCACGATTTGCGGCTGTTAACTATAACGGACAGAGGGTAGCGGGCTTTAGTAATATTGAGCTTATTACGGATCGTCCGTTAGAGGTTAATTTACAGGAGATTCTTGAAACGAAAAAAAGATTTCCTAATCATGCCATTATCGCTTCATTAATGGTAGAGCCACGGCAGGATAAGTGGCATGAGATTGTAAAAAAAGTAGAGGCTGTTGGGGTTGATGGTCTTGAGCTAAATTTTGGTTGTCCACACGGGATGGCAGAACGAGGAATGGGGTCTGCCTCTGGTCAAGTACCTGAATTGGTTGAAAAGCAAACGTACTGGGTGAAGGAAGTCGCGCGTACACCTGTTATCGTCAAGCTAACGCCAAACATTACGGATATTACGATGACGGCAGAAGCGGCGGTGCGTGGCGGTGCAGATGCCGTTAGTATGATTAATACGATTAACAGTCTAGTAGGTGTCGATTTAGATTCATGGAATACGGTACCGCATGTTGGAGGGAAGGGAGCACATGGTGGATATAGTGGTCCCGCCGTCAAGCCGATTGCACTAAATATGGTCGCAGAATGTGCACGGAATTCCTTAGTCAACGTACCAATATCAGGCATTGGTGGAATTTCAAATTGGCAAGATGCTGCGGAATTTTTACTGATGGGTGCAACAGGCGTACAAATTTGTACGGCAGCGATGCATCACGGATTTAGTATTGTCGAAGATATGATTGATGGATTGAATAATTATTTGGATGAAAAGGGTATTGCCTCGGTGATGGATCTAGTCGGTCAGTCGGTTCAGCGTTATTCTGACTGGGGTGACTTGGATTTAAATTACAATATCGTTGCTAAAATTAATAATGATGTTTGTATTAATTGCAATAAATGCTATATCGCTTGTGAAGATACGGCACATCAATGTATTGACCTGTACACGGAGAGTGGTCGCCCGATGCTGAAGGTGCGTGAGGTAGATTGTGTAGGCTGTAATTTATGCGCGATTGTTTGCCCCGTAGACGGTGCGATTTCGATGGTCGAAAGAGTTTCCACTATTCCGCCAATGTCTTGGAACGAACGTCAATCACTAATCGGCAATTTTACGCGATAAAAAAGAGGATAATTGTTAGTTCGTGAACTGGAAATCTACTATAAAGGGAGAGAAATGTATGGCGAGTGGTGGAGATTATTTAAAATCACCAGATTTACTTCCAGTTACACATCAAAAAAGAAGTATCGGGACATTTGGTTTTGCAGTGATTTGGATAGGAATGGCCATCGTTTTAGCTGCATTTGCAATTGGTGGATCAGGTATTATTAGTTTGTCGTTGCCTATGGTAATTTTAGCGACTTTGATAGGTTCCGTTTTAATCGGCGTACTAATGACGTTAATCGGTGATATTGGTATTGAACACGGTTTGTCCTTCCCGGTTTATATGCGTGCCCCATTTGGCACAATTGGTACGCATATACCATCGCTCGTTCGTGGGGTGACAGCCGCTTGTTGGTTTGGGCTTAACACCTATTTTGGTGCAATGGCCATCAATGGGATTTTGAATTTATTATTCGACTTTAATAATTGGTTTCTATGCTTCCTTGTTTTTGCAGCATTACAGTTATTTAACACATCGCTGGGTATTAAATCCATTGAGCGCTTTGCAGATTTTGCTGCACCAGTTATTATTTTAATATCGTGTTGGATGTACATTACGCTTGCCGACCAAGCTACGGCTTCAGGGAAAGATGTGTGGACTTGGATGGAATCACCGACGACAGGAGTCGCAGCTTTTACAGCATTCATGGTTGTGATGATGGCAAACATGGGGTTCTGGGCAACGTTAGCAGCTGATATGCCAACACTATCACGATTCTTTAAAGCGCCTAAAAACGAACGCAATTGGTTCAAACGCAACAAGACGCAGTTAGTTGGCTCTATAATCGTAATGCCGATTACCAATACATTTATCGTAACCATAGGTGCAGTGGCTTATATGGCAGTGGCATCTGCTGATCCAATAAATGCCCTGCAGCAAAGTGCAAGTGGAATTGTGTTAGGGATTTTATTGCTAATGATTGTGTTAGCGCAATGGTCAACAAATACGTCCGCAAACGTTATTCCTGCGGCAACGATTTTCTCAAACATTGGTGGACCAAAAGTACCATTCGGGGCTGCTGTAATAATTGCGGGGATTATTGGGATTATTGCACAGCCGTGGAGCTTATTTGGTGTCTTAGTCGATGCGCTATTAATCATTGGCGGTATTTTAACAGCGATTGTGGGGATATTATTCGCCGATTATTATTTAATCCGCAAACGGCGTGTGAACGTAAGAGATCTGTACGAGTTAGACGGGCAATATAAGTATATGAACGGCTTTAATTTAGCGGGATTATTCGCTTGGGTAATCGGTGGTGCCTTGGCGAATATGTTCCCAACGTATTCTGCATTAGTGGGCTTTTTCGTGGGGGCACTAGTGTACTATGTATTGGCGAAATATTGGTGGTTTAAAAAGTACCCGCAAGCCGAACTAGACGATCCTAGTGACGCCAAGTATTTAGGTATTACAGTTGGGCACGATTGGGACGATATCGTCGTTCAAGAAATCAAAGCAAAAGGAAAGTAATAAAAAAAGCGGGGTGTGTATATGTCGGATCATTTGCTAAGCAAGGATGAAATGAAACAAGTAGATGATTATTTGGGCACGGGCTTTAAAATTCATTCCGTGTATGAAAACTTAAGTGGAATGTTTGTTGAGTTTGAACGGCAGGAAGAAGAAGTTTGTTTGCAGATTCTAACCGCCGAAGGGCGTAAATACTTTTCGGCAAAACTACAAGAACAAGCGCTATTGTAAGCAGGTATGTCAACTTAATATAAAGTGGTGAAAACTCTATTCTATTACTTACAAGAATAGAGTTTTAATATTGTGTTTTTACCTTTCCTCCATTCTGGCAAACGCATCTATTACATTTTTTTTGTAAAGCTTATTTTATATAGCTGTCAAACATTCTGGTTCATGCATATAATAGGAGATCTTCATAAAAATAAATCTAATTTAAATATCCAAAAGAGTCACCAAAATAAAAGATAGCCGCTTTTTTAACATGAAAAGGAGAGCTTTGGGAGGATGCTGATACTATGGAATTATTTGAATATGAAAAACGCTTTAGAACCGAAGTGATGAATTATAAATTATCTAAAGAACAGCTTAGGTTTACAGGTTCACCTTTAAGTTGTGTTAAATTATCGAAAAAGGACTCTAACAGACATTCTATTTTGGCAATAAAAAACAATAAACTAGTCACTTTCTTTGTTCTCCACAAAAATGAAGGTGTAATACCTTATTCAAGAAATCCTGAAGCATTATTGCTGAGGTCTTTTTCAACAGATTGTTATCAACAAGGTAAAGGATTTGCTCAGGAGTCCTTAATGCTGTTACCTGAATTTGTACGAGCAAAATTTCCGGATATCAATCGTATTGTTTTAGCGGTGAATGTGGAAAATACAGCTGCACAGTCCCTCTACAAAAAGTGTGGCTTTTTTGATGAAGGAATACGTAAAAAGAGTAGAAAAGGCGAGTTAATAATTATGTGTTATTATTTATGAACAACTTTCATATGTATGCAAATTATTAAAACCAAAATGGACAAACTTTGAAATCGATTTGATAATTATGATAATAATTGATAGGATTAGCATCCGCATACCCGTGACTTCAGTCGTGGGATAGGGTGTTTCTTTAAAAGTTCCTAAAATTTTTTAATGGCTCTGGCAATCTATTAAAAATTACGTATGTTATTATTGTAATAGGGTGATAATAATGGGAATTAGAAAAGGTAGAGGCTATGTGTATAGCATTCAATACCATATGGTTTGGTGTGTGAAGTACAGAAAAACCATACTAAATGGTTTAATAGAAGCACGCCTGAAAGAGATTTTAATCCAACAAGCCGAGACGCATACTTTTACAATCATTGAAATGGAAACGGATGGCGACCATATACATATGTTAATCGAATGCTCACCGCAGCACTACATTCCAAATATCATGAAAGCCCTAAAAGGAAACAGTGCCCGCTTTCTTTTTAAGGAGTTTCCAGATTTAAAAAATACGCTCTGGGGCGGTCATCTTTGGAATCCATCGTATTTTGTTTGTACTGTAAGTGATCGAACGGATGAGCAGATTAAAGCTTATATTCAAGAACAACAAACCGCACCGAGAAAGCGTGGCAGACCAAAAGGCTAAGGGAGGTGTTCGTTATGGTTCGAAGAAAAACTGTCGTAGAACGCAACAAAGAACTTGAAAAAGAAGGCAAGAAATTACGTTTTTACGGCATGAAAATTCGTGCGATAACTACACCCGCGCAGCACCAACTGATTGTTAAATCAATTGGTTGTGCTCGTTTTGCTTATAATGCTTATTTGTCTGAAAAACAAAAAACCTATAAAGAGACAAAGAAAGCCATCAGTTATAGTGCGTTCAAAAAAGACTTTGTTGTTTTAAAAAAGAATCCTGCGTATGAATGGCTGGCTGAACCCGATAAATTCGCGTTAGAGTGTGCAATGGAGCAAGTGGATGATGCTTACGGTCGTTTTTTCAAAGGGCAAACCGGCTACCCAAAATTCAAGTCCAAACATACCTCTAAACAAAGTTATTCAACAAAAGAAACCAATGGAAATCTAGTGATTGATTTCGAAAAACAACGCATTAAAATACCTAAACTCGGATGGGTAAACGTCAGGTTTTCAAAAGGACAAATCGCATCGTTTCAAGAAAGTGGCTTCAACGGAAAAGTGAAAGCGGCTACTCTTACGGTTCACGGGAGCCAACAAACCCATATTTCATTACGAATCGAAGAGGTCGTTTCACTTAGAGAGGAGACCGATTGGACGACGATTCCAAATGAGAAAATCATTGGTTGCGACTTAGGATTAACGCATTTTCTAATCGATTCAAATGGCAATAAAATCGAGAACCCACGCCACTTAAAGAATTCCTTGGGCAAGCTGGCAATGCTTCAACGTAGATTGAAAAACAAAATAAAAGGTTCCTCTAACTATAAAAAACAGCAACAGCAAATTGCAAAACTACACCTACGTATCACTAACACAAGAAAAGACTTTCTACATAAGGAGTCCAGAAAACTCGTTAATGAAAACCAAATTATCGTGTTGGAAGATTTAAATGTAAAAAGCATGATCAAGAATCGTAGATTGGCACGCAGCATTTCCGATGTGGGCTGGTCTACTTTCGTAACTTTCGTGAAATATAAAGCAGATTGGGACCATAAAAAGGTTGTGCTCATTGGCCGCTTCTTTGCATCCTCAAAAAAGTGCAATGGGTGCGAAGGGAAAAACACACTTTTATCTCTTTCCGACCGAACTTGGGTATGTTCGAAGTGTGGAAGAGAACATGACCGTGATTTAAATGCCGCCAAGAACATAAAAGAGGAAGGCATTCGCATATTAGCAGAAACTTAAATTAGGGATTCTTCTTACCGCAGGAACTGCGGGGTGTGCCTGTCAGCACCTAAGGGGGCTGTTTGTTCGCTCGGAAAGGAGCAATGGAGAGAGTGTTAGACGTTGTAATGAACGCAACTCTCGATGAAGCAGGAATCTAACGACAACGGGTTTCCAACGTCTTTTGACCTTGGAATCCCGTGACTTCAGTCGCGGGAGGTTCAATATTTATTGATATACTTGTAGATGACTTAGTTTATATGTCCATATTAAAAAATAGAACGGAGTAAAATGCATGACGAGGTTCGTAATAATGACGGTCGGTAAAACACATAGTGGTAAAACGACATTCGCTAAAGATTTAGAAGAAGTGATGCCGAATTCAATTGTTATTGACCAGGACAATCATGCTGAATTTCTTCATACTTTTTATCCGAGATTATTGCCGAAAGATGGGCAGAATACGATTAAGTACGACTTAACACAAACAATTGTTAATCATGCAGTGAATAAAACGGATGGGAATATTATTTTGTGTAATTCAAATCGTAATTGTGATGGCCGTTTGAAGTTGCTTGATTTTTATTATGAAAAAGGATTTACGAGTATCCTTGTGTATTTTGACATGCCAGCTCATATTCTTAAAGAGCGAATTTCGAAAAGTCTACGTAGTACAATGATATTAAGGACAGTGTCAACCTTTGATGAAGTTCTTACTCGACAGGACACTGAGGACAAGTCTAAAGTCGAGCAAGTAAGGGCGCCTGAAGAAAATGAGGCAGACTATTTGTTTGTCATTCAAAACGAAAATGAAGTTCAAGCCGTTATTAATCAAATTGTCAATATTGCGTTATGCTAATGGGCTATTGCTTTGAAATCTTGCTTTTTCAAGTACTCTTTTTGTAGTTGATCTATCATTGATAATATAGAAATGAGGCACAGAATATGGAGCAGGAAAAAGTGAATATAAAAAATATTGCTACTTGGTTCTGGAAATGGTTTTTAAACAATAAGGTAGTTACCGTTTTATTGATTTCATTATTACTCTTATTGAATCTCCTTGTTTTTTCGAAAATAACACATTTATTTGAACCCATCAAAGGGTTCTTAAGTATAATTGGACTTCCAATTATAATGGCTGGTATTTTATTTTATTTAGTAAATCCATTAATTGATTGGATGGAAAGAAAGAAGATACCTCGTGTGTGGGGGATTGCTATTGTCTTTGTAAGCATTATTGGGCTAGTTGTGTGGGGAATTATTATTCTAATTCCAATCATTCGTGAGCAGACATTGAGTTTGATTGAAAACTGGCCTACATATTGGAATAAAGTTATTACTCAATTTGATAATTTATTGAGAAGTAATATATTTTCCCAATTGCAAGTTCAATTGACCGATATCAATCAAAGTATTCTAAAATCAATTTCAGAACAAGCAAACAGTGTCGTGAATTCAACTTTTTCTGGAATTGGAAGTGTACTGGGGACGGTCACTAATATTGTTATTGCACTTGTTACAATGCCGATTCTTTTATTCTTTTTATTGAAAGATGGGCGTGATTTACCGTATCATACAATGAAATTCATTCCGACTAACATGCGTATGAATACGTATAATTTAATGAAAGAAATCAATACGCAAATTAGTCAATATATCCGTGGTCAATTATTGGTAGCATTCTTTGTTGGAATGATGTTCTGGATTGGATTTGCAATAATAGGTCTTGAATACGCCGTATTATTAGCGATACTAGCTGGAGTGCTGAATTTAGTTCCATATTTAGGTTCATTTTTGGCGATGATTCCAATTGTCATTATTGCATTGGTTGCTTCACCCGCAATGCTTGTTAAAGTACTAATCGTATTTGGTATTGAACAATTGCTTGAAGGTCGGTTAATTCAACCGCTCATTTTGGGAAGTAACTTGAAAATACATCCAGTAACAATTATTATAGTGCTTTTGACGGCGGGTAAATTATTTGGTGTACCTGGCGTCATTCTTGGTATTCCAGCATATGCCGTATTGAAAGTGATTTTTGAACACCTTTTTAATTGGTACAAAATGTATTCAGGTTTATATGTAGGAAGCTACAATCCGGCCCCAGAACCAAGTGTGCATATTTCTAAAAGAAAAAAGAATAAAAGAAGAAAAAAATAAAAAATTGAAGTGGTTCGTATGCTATTAATTACCGTATTGATGCAATCGTAATTAATTAAATGGTAAAGTTATCTCAAACCTACTATCCGTATTTTTTACCTCTTTTTGTGAATACTATTTGAAGATGGACACAAAAGGAGGTTGAGATTATGTTGAAACTAAAAACTGCGCTAGAGGGACAACAAGCCAATTTTGGTATTGTCAGTGAGTGTATATCAGAACTTGGTTATCACCTAGGTGGTAATTGGGATTACGAAAACGGTTGCTTCGATCATACTTTATGTCGTGAAGATGGTGAAACGATTTATATTCGCATTCCATTTGTCGTTACGAATGGGGAATTAGATCAGTATGATGCTACTATTAAATTTGAAACGCCTTTTATTATAAAACACGTTGTTCATATTGGTCTGGATCAAGATGAAAACTCATTATTAGATGCAACTGGTTTTAGTCAATTCCAAGCTCCAATCGATACAGATGGACAAATTGATAACAAAAGCAGATGGATGCATGCTGGAGAAGATGCTGTTAAAAAACTTATGGATTGTTTATGCGAACATGCACATCTGAAATCCAGTTGATATAAAATGTATAGTGTTTCAGTAGAATAGGGTTATATACGAAGCTGACGGTATCCTTATGGGATGACGGCAGCTTTTTTGTTTTCACTAAAATTACTGACGAATAGCAAATGGTCTTAATAGTGCTCGTAATGCATATTATTTTATATTGCCTCCAGTAAGAAGGGATTGTGATTAATACGAAGAAGTTAATAATGGTTTTAGCTGGGATTATGTTGTTGTCGGTATCGTTTATGGGTAATGGTGCAAAGGCTATTGAAGGTGATGGAGGAAATGCAAAAGGAGTTCCAATTTTGATGTATCATACTTTTGAGGATAATCCTAAATTCCAATTTCCTGGTATTAATGTATCGACAGAAAACTTTAGAGCACAATTATCTTATCTCAAAAAGAATGGATTCGTTACGATTCTACCGAATGATTTAAAGTTATTTGAACTTGGATTAAAGAAACTTCCAGTTAAGCCAATAATGATTACGATTGATGATGGTTATGAAAGCGTTTATACGCAAGCGTACCCGATTTTAAAAGAGTTTGATATGAAGGCGGTATTCCTAGTAATTACGAGTCATATTGAGTCCGGTGAGCGTTTTAACGAACCTATGGTTACGTGGGAACAGATTAAAGAAATGAGTGATTCGGGTTATGTGGAAATTGGTAATCATACACATGACCTTCATTGGAGAGGACGTGGTAATACAGCGGGTTTTGAAGCAATGATAACAAATGAAACAAAAGATGGAAAAATCATTACAAATGCCCAACGTGAACAAAATATTTATGATGATTTAAAAACAGCACACCAATTAATTGAACAAAGGACAGGTGTCAGCCCAACACTTTTCGCATACCCGTATGGAGCATTTGACAAAGTAGCTGAAAGAGCAGTAGGTAGCTCAGGTTATGAAATGGCTTTAACCGTTCAAGAAGGTGTCCATTTCATAGGGGACGGTACTATGCGATTAAAGAGATTAGGTATCAATAATAATGTTCACCCTATGGTTATACTCGAGAAAATCAACAAGTCTTTGAACGCTCGTAAAAATAAAGCGGGTGGATGGTTAAACGTATTCGATGGTAGTTCAAAGATTGAAAAGAGTTTTTGGATTAAATGTGAACAATACTCAAATCATACAATCATTACAGAAGGAAGATTCGAGTTATATAAGCGTGATGCGAAAGGAAATAGAAAATATCTAAAGAATTTCGGACAATATACTTAAAACCACTTGCAGGAATAAACGAGCTGACGAAGTCCTCTATGGATGACGGCAGTTTTTTTATGTTCACTAAAGCTCTCCAGTAAAAGCCGACATTAAAAGTTCTATATAGTGCTAGTCATGCGTATTATTTCATATAGCCTTCATAGAAACCTTTAAAATTAACCCGGAAATTTGTAAGTTCATTATAAAGTCAATGAAATAAGTAAAGGAGATGACTTGAATGAATCTGATTTTATATTTAATCATTGGTGCTGTAATTGGTTGGTTTGCCGGAGTTGTATTAGGTAAAAATTTGCCTGGTGGAGTTTTGGGGAATGTTATTGCTGGAATCATAGGTGCTTGGATTGGTAGTAGACTCCTTGGGAATTGGGGTCCGAAGCTCGCCGAATTTTATCTTATACCATCTATTATTGGGGCCCTTATTTTTGTAGTAATTATAAGCTTTATAATGAATTCATCTCGTATGAGGTTTTAAGCTAGACAAAAATAATACCGAATCATAATGAGGGAGAAGCACAAAAATAGTTGAATGTGAAATTAACAATGGATCGTAAAAACCCTGTATCGCAACAGGTCAATTGAGAGATACAGGGTTACAATTTGTTTATTTAGTGCGATTGTTGTTTTTGTTTTTGTTATTATTGTTGTTATTATTTCTGTTTTTATTTTGTTCTTGGTTATTTTGATTCGTAAAATCATCTAGAAATTCTTCGCCAAATTCAACATTATTATTTTGTTTGTTTTTATTCTGATCGAGTTTGTTTTGGCGATCTAAATTTCTTTCATCTCTCAATGTGTGTGCACCACCTTAATCTTGTTAAGTGAAAAGCTTTTATGAAATTCACTCACAATAAGTAGGATGTCCCATTAGCGAGAAGCTATTCCTTTATTTTTTTCGTTCACTATTATTAAAGTCGTATAACAAAAAACGATTGTTCCTATGCAGAGGAGCAATCGTTTTTTTATGGAAAGATGCGAAATTAAGCTAATCTATAGTGGTGGTATTTTCAACAACATCCTCAATGGATTGTACGATACGTAATGCTTTAAGCGTTTGTCCTTTTGAATAGATAATTGCACCATGACCACCAAGACAAACATCGATATGCTTGTTTTTAAATGCAAAATCATCAATTTTTTTTAATAATAATGGATCCACTTCAAAAGGAATGGTCGTAGATGCGGAAAGTAGAACTTTTACTGGTTTTAGTTTTTCAACTATCGATTCAAGTGACCCTGGTGCGGGGGAAGTTCCAAGGAGTAACGACTTCCAACCGAGTTGCATGAGTTGCAGTAATAGTATTTGTACGGGTATCTCATGTTGCTCGTTTGGTAAACAAGCGCCCAGTACTAAAGGTGCATTTTTCCGATATTTAAAATTTCGTCGTATTTGAACTAAAAAGTCGCGGACGACCATACTTGAGATGGACTCCTGATAAGCATCCCATTCTCCCTTTTCCCATCTGTTCCCTATTTCTTTTAAAAAAGGTATAACTACAGATGTTAAGAAATCGGATAGTCCGTGATAATGGAAAGCCTGTTGTAAAATAATGTTAATCTCTATCTCGTCACAATGTGTCCCTTTTTCAATAAGTTGAAAGACGTGATTATTTAGCTCTTCTATTTGTTGAACGGGTTCTTGTTTTAAAGTTTGATGTCCAGTTTTGTTTTCTTCAATTACTAAAGCGGCGGCTTGTTTAATCGAAAAACCTTGATCTGCCAGGGTTTTAACATTCAAGAGAACATTGACATCTGTTTTATTATAGATTCTGTAACCATTGTCTAATCGTTTTGGTTTCACGATTTCATGGCGTTCTTCCCATTTACGAATGACTTGTTTTGATAACCCTGTCATATCGGATACTTGTTGTATGGTATAGTGCTCATTATCAAAAGTTCTATTAATAGTATTCACCCTATCTAAATTATACATTCTTCGTGGAAACTTTTTACCTAGTATGCTAAAGTATAATGAATAAAACCAATTTTGTACAATGTTAATGTGAAATAATTATACAGAATGTGTGGTTATTTAATATATTCAAAGTAAGGTTGGTGACATAATGTTAAGTAAGCAAGGAATTCTGAAGTCGATTTTATATGGATTACTATCTGGTTTATTTTTAACAGTATTTTTGAAAATGGTAGAAATGCTCACATCAAACAAAGTGTACACTTTATTGTTAAACGTTGATTATTTCCCATTTCTAAATCAATATGAGTTTTCCGAACCGGTTGAGGTTGTATTTCATTTAATTATATCTGTTGCATTAAGTGTTTGTTTGTATATCCTGATAATACGTTTGAAAATAAATTCTCGAAATAAAGTAATCTATCTATCCACAGCAGTGTGTTTCATTGTAGGTATCGCATTATTTCCAACAACTGCATTATCAAATCGAACACCATCAATAACGGATATGTCTTCTATTTTCTTCTGGCTCGTAGGCCATATTCTTTACGGATATATATTGGGGTTTTTATTAGTAAAATCGGTTCCAAAAAGAAAGTGAACTTGTGTTATCCATGCATGCTTATACAGGTATAGGCATTGGTGTTCCATAAATATCTCCCCAATCAAACATCTTTATTCTATTATAGCTTAATTATAATTACTTGTATAAGGTTTTAGGATGGAGAAGTAAAAACCTTTGACGCCTTGTATAAGAGTGTGTTAAAAATAGACTATTAGAATGTACGAAGTAAATATACTTATCGGGATAAGGAAGTGAAGCGATGTTTTTAGCTTGGAATGAAATTAAAAAGAATAAATTGCGTTTTATATTAATTATTGGCGTATTAATGCTTGTTTCGTATCTTGTGTTCTTTCTATCGGGTCTGGCAGAAGGTTTGAAAGATATGAACCGCGAATCTGTAGATAAATGGGATGCCACAGCAATTGTTTTAACAGTTGAATCAGACAAAAGTTTGTATCAATCTTCAATGTTCTTAGAAAATGTTGAAAATATTACAGCAGACGAAATTGCAGTTATTACTCAAATGAATGCGATAGCGGGCAATGGGGATAATAAAACGAATGTTTCCATATTTGGAATTAATAGTGATGAGTTTATTATGCCTAATGTAATAGATGGTGATGTCTTTACAAATGAAAACGAAGTCATTGCAAGCGATGCTTTAAAAGACAGTGGTTTTAATATAGGAGACAAATTACAATTATCTTCTACAGAAGAAAGTCTTACAATAGTAGGCTTCACAAATAAAGCAAGATTTAATGCAGCACCCGTTTTGTACACGGATATGTCCACGGTAAATCGGATTAAGTACGGTGAAGCAGCAGATGTGAACAAAGGTAGGATCAATGGTATTATCGTTCGGACAAAAGATGTATCTTCAATTTCGGACAATCAGGATTTGGAAGTTACAGAAATTGAGACGTTCATTCAAAAATTACCCGGCTATACCGAACAGAATTTAACACTGAACTTTATGATCTATTTCCTTTTTATCATATCGGCAGTTATTGTAGCGATTTTCTTGTATGTGTTGACTGTACAAAAGATTAGTATGTTTGGGATTATGAAAGCGCAAGGGATATCCAATCTTTACCTTTCAAACTCAATCATCGCACAGACGTTTATCTTGGCAGCAATTGGAGTAGTAGTCGGTTTTGGACTTACAATATTAACAGGTGCCTTTTTACCAAGCGCTGTTCCTATATCGTTTGATATTCCAACAATGCTCTTTTACGGATTTGTTCTAATTGTTGTCGCCATATTAGGTGCGGTATTCTCGGTTTTAACAATTGTACGAATCGATCCATTAAAAGCGATAGGGGGTTAATCGATGTCTGTTTTAGAATTACTCAACGTTAAGAAAACTTTTGGAACGGGTCATAAAAAGGTGGAGGCATTGAAAGAAACAAACTTTCAGGCAGAAAGAGGAGAGCTTATTGCAATTATCGGGCCTTCAGGATCAGGTAAGAGTACATTGCTCACCATTTTAGGCGGTCTTTTAACTCCAACTACAGGAGAAGTTATTATCAACAGTCAGAATTTAACGAATCTGAATGAAAAACAACGATCAAAAATACGTTTGAAAGAAATAGGGTTTATTTTACAAGGGTCAAATTTAATTCCTTTTTTAACTGTAGCGAATCAATTGAAGTTAATCGATAGAGTCAAAAAAGAAAACATGACAAAAGAAGAACTTGAGAACCTATATGAAAGTTTAGGGATTGGTGAACTCAAAGCGAAATATCCATCCGACTTATCAGGTGGAGAACGTCAGCGAGCAGCCATTGCTAAAGCTTTATACAGCAATCCATCGGTTATATTAGCGGATGAACCAACAGCTTCTCTTGACTCGGATCGCGCTTATGAAGTAATGGAGATTTTAAAGACAGAGACGAAAAGTAAAAACACAACGACGATTGTCGTTACACATGATACGCGCTTAATTGGGTATTGCGATAAGGTGTATAAGATGGTAGACGGCGTCCTTCGTTTGGAGAATGGTGCATAAGGAATAGCTTGCGAGGTGACTTTATGAAAAAAACTATTGTTTGGTTTAGAAAGGATCTTCGAATTCATGACAACCCTGCACTCCGGGAAGCTTCAGAGCAGGGGATTGTTATTCCCGTGTTCATTTGGTCGAATGAGGATGAATATATGTCTTTATCGAGCGATGCCTCGAAATGGTGGCTTCATCATTCGCTTCTCTCTTTACAGAACAAACTGGACATGATGGGGTTAACTTTAACGATTAGACAAGGCGATAGTTTTGATGAACTTTCAACTATTATTGATGAAACAAATTCAGATGCTGTGTTTTTCAACGAAAGTTATGACACTTATATAGTAACAAGGGATGAATTGATTAAAGAAGGGCTGAATTCAAACGGTATAGAGGTGGAAAAGTTTAACTCACATCTACTCTTCCCACCGGGAATTCTGTTGAACAAAAAGAATGAACCTTACAAAGTATTCACCTCGTTTTGGAAAAATACGATGCAAGAGTATGTGATACAACCACAACCTACTCCTGTAGAATTCTTGGCCTTTAATCAATCGCTTCCTACGCTAGCCATAGAGGATTTAAAATTATTACCCGTAGTTAATTGGGATAAAAAACTAATTGAACATTGGTTACCCGGCGAAGATGGAGCTATAAAAAGATGGAATGATTTTTCCAAAGACGGTATAGGTAAGTACTTAGAAGGACGAGATATCCCATCGGCTGAAGAAATATCGTTGTTATCTCCACATCTTGCTTGGGGAGATATCAGTGTGCGCTCGATTTGGTTTTCGGCGAGAATGATTTTAGAATCGGATAGGGATGCATATATGCACAGTTCTGTAGAAGCCTTTATGCGTCAATTAATTTGGAGAGAATTTGCTTATCACCAGTGGATTCATTTTCCTGAAATCGTACATACACCTCTCCGAGAAAAGTATAGGGATTTCCCGTGGAGGGATACCGATGAGATGTTTACATTATGGAAAAAAGGTTTGACTGGCTACCCCCTTGTTGATGCGGGTATGCGACAATTATGGGAAACAGGTGCGATTCACAATAGAGTTCGAATGGTTGTCGCATCGTTTTTAGTCAAACACTTACTGATATCGTGGCAAGAAGGGTCCACTTGGTTTAAGGAAACGCTTGTGGATTTTGATATCGCAAATAACGCCATGGGCTGGCAATGGGTAGCAGGATCAGGAATTGACTCAGCTCCGTACTTTAGGATATTCAATCCAATTCTTCAAAGTCAAAAGTTTGATGGAGAAGGAGTCTATCTTCGGAAATGGCTTCCTGAACTTGCGAAACTACCGACAAAGTATATTCATACACCATGGGAAGCACCAGCTGATGTTTTGCTTGAGGCGGAGATATTGCTGGGAAAGACGTATCCGTTACCGATAGTCGATCATTTATTCGCTCGAAAACGTGCTTTAGAAGCATTTGCAACAGTAAAAACGAATATATGAAAATGAACCGTTTCCTTATTACAGAGGAGTCGGTTCATTTTTGAAAAGAATCGGATTTTAATAAAATAAATGAAAAGTCATGGTAAGCTTACATCACAGCACTCTTATTAAATTGTAGTGGGGAGTAATAGTCGTGAAACTTAAAAACACCATTCGTAATATTGGCATCGTCGCACATGTTGATGCTGGAAAAACGACTTTGACTGAACAGCTTCTATATTATAGCGGTTCGAGTAAAGTGTTAGGCAGTGTTGATAAAGGTACAACGTATACAGACACTTTGGCGATCGAAAAGCAAAGAGGAATTTCCGTAAAAGCCTCTGAAATCGATTTAACTTGGAATGGAACATCGATCTATTTAATTGATACGCCTGGTCACGTCGATTTTAGTGCGGAGGTGGAGAGAAGTATTGCCGTATTAGATGGTGCAATCATAGTGCTTTCCTCTGTTGAAGGTGTTCAGCCACAAACGGATATCTATTTTAACTCTTTACAACAACTTCAAAAGCCAGCACTCTTTTTTATTAATAAAATCGATAGAATTGGAGCATCACCAGAAAAGGTGCTTGCACATATGAGAAACCAATTATCCAATAACCTAATACCTTTGCAGGTCGTCACGGAAAATGACAATGTATTTACGATTGAAAATCTTTTTGAACACATTCAAGATCATGAATTGATACAAGAAATAGAAGAGCAAACATATAGAGAAATACTAGAAGAGATTGTAAGCGTTCTTTGTGAAAATAATGAGGTATTACTAGGAGTATACTTGGAGGATTTATTGACAATTGGGACGATTAAAGAACATATTCAGCTTCAGGCTATGGAAGGAAAGGTCTATCCGGTATTATATGGTGCGGCCATTAAGGGAATTGGAATACCCGAGTTACTAAATGGTATTCTTACATACATACCAGGGCCAGCAAATTTAGATGATCATGATTTTTCTGCACTTGTCTATAAAATCTCACATGATAAAACATTGGGAAAGCTTGCACATTTAAAAATAATAAGCGGACAAATGCAAAATAAAGACGAAGTCGTAAACTATACCAAGGACAGCAAAGAGAAAATCAATGTCATTAAGAAAATGATCAACCAAAAGATCGTTGATGTTCATTTAGCAGTGAGTGGAGATCTAGTCGTTGTAAGTGGGCTAAATTGCAGTGTGTACGATATATTAGGCGATAAAACTTATATTCCAAAACTCCCACAACTAGCCACTCCGGTTCTTACATTGAAAATATTCGCAAAAAAGGACTTGGATTATATTCCTTTAGTCGAAGCTTTGACAATTTTACAGGAAGAAGATCCTTTGTTGAGTATGGTATGGATTCGAGAAAAAAAGGAAATACATATTCAAATAATGGGGAAAATTCAATTGGAAATTCTGGAGTCGATTCTTATGGAGCGATTTGATGTTGAAGCCTCCTTTGATTCGCCATCTGTTATATACAAAGAAACACCTCGCGCTGCAGTCCACGGAGTTGAGGAGTATACAATGCCGAAACCGTGTTGGGCTGTAGTTGATTTTCTAATTGAACCTTTACCAATAGGCAGTGGTATTGTATTTGAGTCCATTGTGCGGTCAGATAAAATCAAAATACAATATCAAAGAGAAATTGAACTTAACTTGTGGAGCATTCTTGAGCAAGGTCTATATGGTTGGAATGTGACAGATATAAAAATCACGCTTGTTGACGGTGAAGACCATGTAGTACATTCTAGGTCCGGTGATTTTACGGCTGCAACCGCCATGGCAATTATGAAGGGTCTCAAAGAAATCGGAACGAACCTTTTGGAACCCATGATCCATTTTAGAATAACTGTTCCTGAAGAAATTTGTGGAAAAGTTATAAATGATGTAATCCAAATGAGGGGAACTTTTGAAGGGCCAGAAATACACGGCAACACCGCCTTAATTGTCGGTAGGCTTCCTGTTGCAACATCTATTGAATACCCAGTGGATTTAAGCATATTATCTGCTGGAAAGGCTTTGTTCAGTACTGAATTTGCAGGTTACGAACCATGCAGTTATGAACTTGGGGCTGAAAGAGAACGAGTGGGAGTTAATCCGTTAGATCGTTCAAAATATATATTATTTGTCCGAAGTGCATTGTGAAATTTGGCTGTTTAATTTGTATTATTTACGAATTGCTATAAAATGATAGATTGAGATTGCACTATTCATATAAATTCAGTGAAAATGGAGGAATAGAAATGCCTAACTTGCCAAATTGCCCAAAATGTAATTCAGAATACACGTATGAAGATGGAAACCTTTTTGTTTGTCCTGAGTGTGCACATGAATGGACATTGGAATCAGAAACAGAAGCTGATAAGGGTGAAGTTGAAAAAGTGTACAAAGATTCAAATGGAAACGTGTTGGTTGATGGAGATTCTATCACGGTCATAAAAGATCTAAAAGTAAAAGGAAGCTCCGCAGTTGTGAAAAAAGGAACAAAAGTGAAAGATATCCGTCTTGTTGACGGTGATCACGATATTGATTGCAAAATCGATGGTATTGGTGCGATGCAATTAAAAACGGAATTTGTTAAAAAACTTTAACCGATTTTAGTTAATATAGAGGATTTAAGAATAGGTAATCCGGAAGTCGAAAACAGGACTTATGGATTGCCTATTTTAGTTCAAAAACTAAAAACACTGTGCTATAGTGGGTTTAATAAGTAAGGAGGATTAGGATGCATAGGAAACATGGTCGTCTGCGTAAAAAAGAAAACATTATTGTTTTTCCAGGTACATTTGAAAAACTCGTTTATAACGGTACAACTTTTGTTGAAGCCGAAAACTATGATGCTGCTGTAGAAGCATTTGACCAAGCGATTTTATATGAACCCGAATATCCTGAATTCCTCGTTCCTTACGCAATTGCACTTTATGAGACAAAGGATTTTGTTCGGGCAAAGGAAATCGCAGCACGAATATTGCATATTGGAACAGCAAACTATATTGAAGCTATGGAACTTTATTTGACAATTAGTATTCAGTTACAAGAGTATGAAGAAGTGGAAATTACGATAGATGCTCTTTTAGATGAAGGAATTATTCCGGAAGAAATGTTAAGTAAATTTAATTATTTACGTGATTTGAATAATCGTTTGGCGAAACGGTACGGCAACGATGTAGATGTATTAATAGAAGCACCCTTTACAATGAAGGAATTTACAGCAATGGATTCATTAAAACAACAACATACACTCGCTTCTCTTGAAGGGTCCAATTTAAATGCTTTGATACCTGTATTGGAAGAGGTTGCCAAAGATTCTACTTTATCACCACTGGTAATTACATTCGCTTTGACACTTTTACACCAAGCGGGCTGTACAACGGAGATAGCTATTGAAAAGTTCGGTTTAAAAGCAGTTATCATTCCTGCAGAAATAACGTTACCTGGGCAGGATGATAAAACAAAAGAAGTGCTTTCTGAAGTGGATAGACTGTTGTTGAAAGATCCTTCGCGATATGAAATGGCTAGTGGAATCATTGAGAAATTCGCAATTACGGCCTTTCCTTTTAGTTGGGGTTCTTATGATGTAAAACAGATTGCTTCAACATATATTGAGTACATAGAAAGTCTGTTTTCAGGTGACCCATTGCCGAACAATCCACTTACATCTTTAATTAAACGAATTGATATGGATTCAGATTTGAAAATGGAATAAAATTTCTTGAAAGATGGATAGACTGTGATATACTAAAGTGGTTGCCAATTGGGTATATCCATAAAAAAAATATATCGATCATATGATTCGGAGGGTTTTTAATTATGTCAGTAAAATGGGAAAAGAACGAAGGAAACACAGGTACATTAACAGTAGAAGTATCAGCAGAAGAAGTGAAGGCTGGTCTTGATAAAGCGTTTAAAAAAGTAGTTAAAGAAGTTCAGTCACCAGGATTCCGTAAAGGTAAAATGCCACGTCCAATGTTTGAAAAAATGTATGGAGTAGAGTCTCTTTACAATGAAGCTCTAGATTTCATTCTTCCAGAAGCATATTCAAATGCTCTTGATGAAGTAAATGTTGATCCAATCGATCGTCCTGAAATCGACATCGTACAAATGGAAAAAGGCAAAGAGCTTATTTTCACAGCAATTGTAACTTTGAAGCCAGAAGCTAAACTTGGCGAATACAAAGGTTTAGAAGTGACTCGTCAACAAACTGAAGTAACTGACGAAGAAATTGAAAACCAATTGAAAGAAAGCCAAACAGCATTTGCTGAATTAGTTGTTAAAGAAGACGGAGTCGTTGAAAATGGCGATTCAGTTAAACTGGATTTTAAAGGTTTCGTTGATGGAGTTCCATTTGAAGGCGGAGAATCTGAAAACTTTGACCTTGAAATCGGTTCAGGTTCATTTATTCCAGGATTTGAAGAGCAAATGATCGGTATGAAAACTGGGGAAGAAAAAAACATTGAAATTACATTCCCAGAAGAATACCATGCAGCTGAACTTGCTGGTAAGCCAGCAGTATTCGAAGTGAAAGTTCATGAAATCAAAGCTAAAGAAATTCCTGAACTAAATGACGAACTAGCTACAGAAATCGACGAGGAAGTTAAAACTCTTGACGAACTTCGTGCAAAGTTAAAAGAAACAAAAACTGAAGAAAAAGCAAGTGCATCTGCGACAGCACTTCGCGACGATCTTGTTGAAGCAGCAGCACGCAACGTAGAAGTCGACATTCCAAGTGTTATGATCGATTCTGAAGTTGAACGTATGATGGAAGAGTTTGGTCAGCGTCTGTCTTCACAAGGTATGAACTTGGATTTATATTTCCAGTTCTCAGGTCAAGATGAAGAAGCACTTCGTGCACAAATGAAAGATGATGCTTTGAACCGCGTTCGTGTTTCATTAACACTTGAAGCGATTGGAAAAGCAGAAGATATTAAAGTAACAGAAGAAGAAATTACTGCAGAACTTCAAAAAATGTCTGAGCAGTTCGGTATGGACATTGAAGAGATTAGAAAAACATTAGGCGGAACGACAGTTCTAGAAAATGATCTTCGTTTCAACAAAACAGTAGAATTTCTTGTTGAAAATGCAGTAATTACTGAATAATATAACGATACAAGGACAAGGTACGGTATACCGTACCTTGTTTTACATAGTAGACATTGGTCAGAGCACCGGAATGTAGGGTAAATCCTAATTAGTTGATAAAAGTCGATATATCTTGTAAGATTATCACTTGAATAGGGGTGAGCATAATGTTCAAATTTAATGATGAAAAAGATAACTTAAACTGTTCTTTTTGTGGTAAATCTCAAGAACAAGTTCGTAAACTTGTTGCGGGACAGGGTGTATATATTTGTGATGAATGTGTTGAACTTTGTGCGGAAATCGTTGAGGAAGAAGTTGGCCTTGAAGAAGGATTCGAGCTTAAAGACGTTCCAAAACCGAAAGACATCCAGAGTATACTAAATGAATATTTAATTGGACAGGATCGTGCGAAAAAAACATTATCAGTTGCTGTCTATAACCATTATAAGCGTGTGAATTCGGGTAGTAAAATTGACGATGTTGAACTTTCGAAGTCAAACATAGTCCTAATTGGCCCAACGGGAAGCGGTAAAACGTTGCTTGCACAAACATTAGCACGCATTCTAGATGTACCGTTTGCAATTGCAGATGCGACATCCTTGACAGAAGCAGGATATGTGGGCGAAGACGTCGAGAATATTTTACTGAAACTTATTCAAGCAGCGGACTACGATGTGGAACGTGCTGAAAAAGGGATCATTTATATTGATGAAATCGATAAAGTTGCACGTAAATCAGAAAATGCTTCGATTACTAGAGACGTTTCTGGTGAAGGTGTTCAACAGGCTTTACTTAAAATCCTTGAGGGAACAGTAGCAAGCGTTCCTCCACAAGGTGGACGTAAGCATCCACACCAGGAATTTATCCAAATCGATACTACGAATATTCTCTTTATTGTCGGAGGAGCTTTTGATGGAATCGATGATATTATCAAGCGTCGTATTGGACAAAAAGTCATTGGTTTTGGAGCAGAACCGAACACGATTGCTGAAGATGTATCTCTTCTATCGAAAATAATACCGGAAGATCTGCAACGTTTTGGATTAATTCCAGAATTTATTGGTCGATTACCTGTATTGTCTAGTTTAGAACAATTAAGTGAAGATACCCTTTACCAAATATTGACGACACCTAAAAATGCAATCGTTAAACAATATCAGAAGATGTTTGAACTTGACGATGTTGCACTTCGTTTCGAGGACGATGCACTTCTTGAAATTGCTAAAGAAGCAATTGATCGTAAAACAGGTGCCCGGGGACTTCGTTCAATTATCGAAAATATTATGCTTGATGTTATGTATGAATTACCTTCACTTGATGAAGCAAAAGAATGTATTATAACAAAAGATTCTGTATTAGGGTTGGCAAATCCAATCTTACTAACAGCTGACGGTGTAGAAATTGAATTTGAAAAAGATAAAGATTCGGCGTAATGCCAAAAGGAAGAAGCTGGCACCAATCGCGCGTTCATAAGCGCATTCGGATGTCAGCTTTTTCTAACTTACATACTATATTTTACGGAGATGACTGGATTTGAGAAATAACAAAAATGAAAAGGTACCATTATTACCATTACGTGGACTTCTTGTTTACCCATCAATGATCCTACATATTGATGTGGGAAGGGAACGTTCTGTTTTTGCAATTGAGCATGCTATTGCACGTGATAATTTAATATTTTTGGCCACTCAATTTGAAATTAGTGTCGAGAATCCAGATGATAAAGATCTATATGAAATTGGAACTTTAGCTCTTGTTAAATCGATGACTAAATTACCTAACGGCACATATCGCGTTTTACTTGAAGGAATTGAACGTGCCGAATGGATGGATTATCAAGAAGCTGATTTATTTCCTGTTGTCGATGTAATCGGGATTCCAGATAGCATAGAAAAAAGTTCTGAAACAGAAGCGCTTATGAGAACACTCCTTACATATTTCAAGAAGTACTCCGAAATTTCGAAAAAAGTTACAAAAGAAACTTTTGACTCTGTTGCATCGATCAATGAACCTGGGCGACTGGCAGATATGATAGCTTCACATTTACCACTTAAAATGGCTGGAAAACAAGAGGTTTTAGAAGAATTAGATGTAAATGAACGTCTTGAGTGGCTAATAAGTCGTTTGTATAATGAGGAAGAAATACTTAATCTTGAAAAGAAAATTAATGAGCGTGTCAAGGAAGCTATGGAAAGAACACAAAAGGAATTTTATTTACGCGAACAAATGAAAGCGATTCAAACAGAACTTGGTGATAAAGACGGAAAAGGATTGGAAATAGCGGAACTAAGAGTGAAGCTAGAGGCTGCTAACCTTCCAGAGGGCGCTTATGAAGCTGCCGAACGGGAGATTGAACGATATGAAAAGGTCCCGGCTGCATCAGCAGAAAGTGGAGTTATTCGAAACTATATCGACTGGCTCGTAACTCTCCCATGGTCTGATGCTACGAAGGACCAGTTAGACATAAACAAGTCTGAGGAAATATTAAATCGCGATCATGATGGACTTGAATTGGTGAAAGAGCGGATACTTGAATATTTAGCTGTTCGGCAATTAACTAAATCGTTAAGGGGTCCAATATTATGTCTTGAGGGGCCACCAGGTGTAGGGAAAACTTCACTTGCGCGTTCAATTGCAGAATCACTTGGTCGCACATTTGTCCGTATATCGCTGGGCGGTGTTCGAGATGAATCTGAAATTCGTGGCCATAGAAGAACTTACGTAGGTGCAATGCCGGGTCGTATTATTCAGGGAATGAAAAAAGCAGGTAAAAGTAACCCGGTATTCCTTTTAGATGAAATCGATAAAATGTCGAATGATTTCCGTGGAGATCCTTCTTCAGCGATGCTGGAAGTATTAGATCCTGAGCAGAATAATACATTTAGCGATCATTATATTGAAGAACCATTTAACTTATCGGATGTGTTATTTATTGCAACTGCAAATGATTTAAGTTCGATACCGAGACCGCTTTTAGATCGAATGGAAATTATATCGATTGCTGGTTATACAGAAGTTGAAAAACAATCCATTGCAAAAAACCATCTGTTTCCCAAGCAGCTAAAAGAACATGGTCTTACTAAGTCCCAAGTACGAATTCAAGACTTAGCAATACTTGATATTGTTCGCTATTATACAAGAGAAGCTGGTGTACGGGGAATGGAGCGTCAACTCGCTACTATTTGTCGTAGAGCAGCAAAACTAATCGTTGCTGGAGATAGAAAAAGTGTTACTGTGAGTACGAAAACTCTTGAAGGACTTCTTGGTAAAAAGAAATATAGATATGGATTAGCAGAAACTACAAATCAAGTAGGGGTTGCAACAGGTCTTGCTTATACACAAGTCGGTGGCGATACTCTCCAAATCGAAGTTTCTTTGTCTCCGGGTAAGGGAAAACTTCTACTTACTGGGAAGCTAGGAGATGTGATGAAGGAATCTGCTCAAACAGCACTTTCTTACGTTCGTTCGAAAACGATAGAGTTTGGCATTGATCCACTTTTCCATGAATCTTTAGATATTCATATACATGTGCCAGAAGGAGCAACACCGAAAGATGGACCATCTGCGGGAGTGACCATCGCCACGTCGCTTGTTTCTGCACTTACGGGTAGGAAAGTTCGAAGAGAAGTTGGAATGACTGGTGAAATTACACTTAGGGGTCGTGTTTTACCAATAGGTGGTTTGAAAGAAAAGGCATTAGGTGCCCATCGTGCGGGATTGACAACAATTATCTTGCCGATCGACAATGAGCGTGATATTGAAGATATACCTGAAACGATTCGTGAAGGATTAACTTTTCATCTTGTCTCTCAAGCTGAAGAAGTTCTTGAAATTGCATTGGAGGAAATAACAAAATGAAAGTCCACAACGTTGAAATGATTATGAGTGCCGTCAAAACTGAGCAATATCCGAAAGAAGGTTATCCCGAATTTGCACTAGCTGGCCGATCAAACGTGGGAAAATCATCGTTTATTAATAAAATGATTGGAAGAAAAAGCCTTGCTCGTACATCTTCTAAACCAGGGAAAACACAAACTTTGAATTTTTACAAAATCGAAGAACAACTGTTTTTTGTCGACGTACCTGGTTATGGATATGCGAAAATATCGAAATCAACAAGTGCGAAATTTGGGCCAATGATTGACGAATATTTAGTATCCCGTGAGGAGCTTCGTGCAGTTATTCAAATTGTTGATTTACGTCACCCACCTTCAGCGGAGGATTGCAATATGTACGATTTTTTAGTGAATTATGAGATTCCCGCTATTGTGATTGCAACCAAAGCAGATAAAATACCACGTGGTAAATTTGAAAAACATAAGAAAATAGTCCGCGACCGCTTGCAAATGCGTGTCGATGATCCACTAATCATTTTTTCTGCTGAAAAAGGAATTGGTATGGACGAAGCATGGAAAGAAATTGAAGGTAGAATGTAATGTCAAGTCCGAATGGTGATTTATCATCAAACGGGCTTTTTTTGAGAAAAACGCTATATTCGAATAATACTTATGTGATCTTATGAACGGCTATAGTCATACGTTAGTCATATTTACCACGGAAATAGTGAGGAATATATGCTATACTTTAAAGCATGAAATAGAACTTGAGAGGTGTGACCACCCAATGTATATAATCGTAGTCGGTGTAAATCATCGAACAGCTCCGATTGAGCTAAGGGAGAAATTATCGTTTGTGGAGAATGAACTACCACAGGCAATGCAAACATTACAACAACAGAAAAGTATATTAGAGAATACTATTATATCTACATGTAATCGAGTCGAAGTATATGCAGTAGTTGATCAGTTACACACAGGACGTTATTATGTTAAACGATTCCTAGCGGACTGGTTTAATGTTCCGGTTGAATCCTTTGAATCCCATCTTGTCATTAAAGAAAATGATGATGCAATTGAGCATTTGATGAAAGTTTCTGCTGGAATAGACTCAATGGTCCTAGGCGAAACGCAAATTATTGGTCAAGTGCGAGATAGTTTCCTGGAAGCACAAGGGATCGGAACTACGGGAACCGTTTTCAATGAACTCTTTAAACAATCTTTAACTTTTGCAAAAAGAGCACACACGGAAACAGCAATTGGGGAAAATGCAGTATCCATATCATATGCAGCTGTAGAACTTGGTAAGAAAGTTTTCGGCACATTGAATAATAAGCATGTTGCAATACTTGGAGCGGGTGAAATGGGCGAACTGGCTCTAAAAAACTTGCAAGGTAGTGGGGCTAGTAAAGTAACGGTTATCAATCGTACACTTTCAACAGCTGAGAAACTTGCAGCAAAGTTCAATGGTGTTGCAAAACCCATAGGTGAATTACAATGTTCATTACTTGAAGCGGACATTCTTATTAGCTCAACTGGAGCAACTGGAATCGTTATCGACTATGAACTAATGAAATTTGTAGATCGTCTTCGAAAAGGAAAACCTATTTTCATGATTGATATTGCAGTTCCGCGTGACTTAGATCCACGTATTGCTGAATTACCTAACGTGTTTTTATATGATATCGATGATATGCAAGGTATCGTGAATGCGAACTTGGCGGAAAGACAGCGAGCAGCTGAAGAAATTTGTGAAATGATAACCGTAGAAATAAAAAACTTCAAAGAGTGGCTTGTGACTTTGGGGGTAGTGCCTGTCATTTCAGCTCTTAGACAAAAAGCACATCGCATTCAGAGTGAGACGATGGAAAGCATAATAAACAAAATGCCCGATTTAACAGAACGTGAGAAAAAAGTTCTAAGTAAACATACAAAATCAATTGTAAATCAACTCTTAAAAGATCCATTACAGCAGGTAAAGGAACTTGCAATGGAATCTAAATCATCTGAGAAACTAGCGCTATTCCAACAAATATTTGGTATTGATGAAGAAGTAGCGAAAGAAAAAGTGGCATTAGAAAGCTTAGCTATAGAGCGATTAAAAGCTAGGACGGAACGCAATACATTGTCACAACCTGAACTCAACTTTTGATAAGTACTAAAATAAGAGAAATTAATATCCTTTTTTCGTTATTTGTTCCTGGGAAGGTAGAGATTGAATGGCTGATATGACGATGACAAGACTACACGAATTGATGGTCGTCCTATACGCCATTAGTCTTGTTTTTTACTTTATCGATTATTTAAATAAAGATAAAATTGCACATAGAAGTGCTTTCTGGATCCTAACGATTGTCTATGTGTTACAGACTGTATTTCTTGTCGTATATATCGTTGAGAAGAATCGTTTTCCCATTTTAACTTTATTTGAAGGTATTTATTTTTACGCATGGCTTTTAATTACGCTGTCCATACTGCTCCATTTATTTTATAAAGTTGGTCATGCAGTTTTCTTTTTAAATGCTATTGGATTTACATTGATGACCATTCATACATTTGCACCCGCACAAATAGAATCGTCCCCAGTTGGCGAAGCTCTTATTTCAGAACTATTATTTATCCACATCACTTTTGCTATTTTATCCTATGCGGCATTTGCGATGTCATTTGTTTTTGCAATACTTTACTTGCTAGTCTATAAAGTGTTGAAAAAAAGGAAATGGTCCAAACAATTTGGGCGACTTCCATCGCTTCAGCAAGCGGCTATGGGGATGAAAGTCTCTTTGTTGACAGGAGTCCCATTTTTACTTATTAGTTTAATTTTAGGTATGCAATGGGCACATATCGCGTTGAATGAATGGTTTTTTACAGACATGAAAATTATTGGTTCGTTTTTACTTCTTGCCATTTATGGATCTGTTTTAGTTCTCTTGCAAAGAGGTAAACTGACTGGTGCAAATTTTGCTTGGATAAATATATACGCATTTTTATTTGTGCTTATTAATTTCTTTCTTGGCAGCAGATTGTCGGGATTCCACTTTTGGGTATAAAAACCACAATTGAAAGGTTGATTTAAATGAGAAAAATTATTGTTGGTTCAAGACGAAGTAAACTTGCTCTTACTCAAACAAATAAATTTATTCAAGATTTAAAAGACGCTGGAGCACCTTTTGAATTTGAAGTGAAGGAAATCGTTACAAAAGGCGATAAAATTATTGATGTTATGCTCTCTAAAGTCGGTGGAAAAGGACTTTTTGTTAAAGAAATCCAACAGGCTTTGTTTAATAAAGAAATCGATTTTGCTGTACATAGCATGAAAGACATGCCGTCAAAATTACCAGATGGACTTGTTATTGGGTGCATTCCAAAACGTGAAGATGCAAGAGATGCATTCATCTCAAATAATCATGTTAAATTTATGGATTTACCTGTAGGAGCAATTGTTGGAACATCGAGTTTGCGTCGAAGTTCACAACTTCTATTAATGCGTCCTGATCTTGAAATTAAATGGATTCGTGGAAACATCGATACTCGATTGAAAAAATTACGTGATGGTGAATATGATGCCATCTTACTTGCTGCAGCTGGTATGAACCGCATGGGCTGGAGCGAAGAGGTAGTTACTGAGTATATGTCGGTAGAAGATTGTATTCCTGCTGTTGGTCAAGGTGCGCTTGCAATTGAATGTCGATCCGAGGACACAGAGTTGCTTTCTGTACTAAATAAATTAACAGATGAAAAAACATGGAAAGAAGTAGAAGCAGAACGGACATTTTTATTCGAAATGGATGGATCTTGTCAGGTGCCTATTGCTGGTTTTGCGAAACATGATGGTGCGGACATAGAGTTTACAGGTTATATTGCTTCTCCAGACGCTACAGAAGTTTTCAAACAAACCGTTCGCAATGTGGATCCCGTTTTAGCTGGAAAAGAAGTAGCTAAGATTCTCCGCAGTCAAGGGGCTTCGAAGGTTATTGAGAAAGTGAAGGCTGAAATGGATGTATAATGATCAGCCTCTAACAGGGCAGAACATTATTTTTACGGGAACTCCCAAATCCGAAGATGTATTTGAATTGGTTAAAAAATATGGTGGAAATCCAATTTCACTACCACTTATTCAAGTTTCGGAATTGAAAGAACCGACGGATGAGCTACGCTTAAATACATGCCCAATGTACGACTGGCTCATATTTACAAGCCAAAGTGCTGTTGAGTCATTTGGTCTTAAATTGAAGCGTTTTGGTGTTTCACCAGATACGATTACAGCCCAAATTGCGGCTATTGGAACTCGAACTGCTGCGGCACTAGAGAAAATAGGGCTTACTGTTCAATTTATACCTACTGTATTTAGTGCAGATGTATTCGTTCAAGAATTCAAACCAACTGAAAATGATATTCGACGTCTCTTATTTTTAAGAGGTTCAATAGCGGGTGTTACAATTCGGGAAGAATTACCTTTTGATGTCGATGAATGGACAGTTTATACGACAGAGAAAGCGGTCCAAAATATTGAATCACTGAAGAATGTATTGCAAACTGAAAAAACAAGTACACTTTTATTTGCGAGTCCATCTGCAGTGAACGTGTTTTCTGAAGAAATTGCTCCGTTTACAGGCTGGGATAATTACAAGATTGGAGCAATTGGTCATGTGACTGAACAAGCACTTATTGAAAAAGGTGCACATGTCGATGTAATCCCTGCTACATATACACTAAAAGATCTCGTTTTGGAACTGATTAAATAAAAAGGGTGGTTCACAATGGATACGATAAATTTTCGACGGAATCGACGTTTGAGAAATGTTAGTGGAATTCGCTCAATGGTAAGAGAAACAATTCTGAAAAAAGAAGATCTTATTTATCCAATATTTGTTGTTGAAGGAAATGGCGTGAAAAACGAAATTCCTTCAATGCCGGGTATTTATCATTTATCTTTAGATAATCTTGCTATTGAAGTGGATGAAGTGGTTTCACTTGGAATCCCGTCCATAATTTTATTTGGTTTACCGAATTCGAAAGACGATGTAGGTTCCGAGGCTTATTCTGATGAAGGAATCGTTCAAAAAGCAACTCGTTTTGTTAAAGAACGACATCCAAACCTAGTTGTTATTGCGGACACATGTCTATGTCAATACACTGATCATGGTCATTGTGGAATTGTCAGAGATGGCGAAATATTAAATGATGAATCATTAAATCTGTTAACGAAAACTGCTGTAAGTCAGGCGAAAGCAGGTGCTGATATTATTGCACCTTCGAATATGATGGACGGGTTCGTAGCTGCTATAAGACGAGGTCTTGATGCAGCAGGTTTTGGAGATATACCAATAATGTCTTATGCTGTTAAGTATTCTTCAGCTTATTATGGTCCTTTCCGTCAGGCTGCAAATTCGTCGCCTCAATTCGGGGATCGAAAAACGTACCAAATGGATCCAGCAAATCGAATTGAAGCAATTCGCGAAGCGGAATCTGATGTTATGGAAGGCGCAGACTTTTTAATCGTTAAACCGGCTCTATCTTATTTAGATATTATTCGCGATGTAAAAAACAATTTTACTTTACCTGTTGTTGCGTATAATGTGAGTGGTGAATATTCGATGGTAAAAGCTGCTGCTCTTAATGGTTGGATAAATGAAGAAGATATTGTCATCGAAACGCTTACAAGTATGAAGCGCGCCGGTGCAGATATCATTATGACGTATCATGCGAAAGACGCAGCACGTTGGTTGGAGGGGAAATAATTGGAGAAGAATTATACGAACTCAAAAAAAGCATTTTCTGAAGCTGTCAATTTAATGCCCGGTGGAGTCAATTCACCGGTTCGTGCATTTAAATCAGTAAATATGGACCCAATCTTTATGGAGAGTGGAAAAGGTGCGCTAATTAAAGACATTGATGGAAATGAGTACATCGATTATGTTCTTTCTTGGGGTCCACTGATTTTAGGTCATGCCGATCCAGATGTTGTAGCCGGTATTCAACGTGTTGCGGAAACTGGAACGAGTTTTGGTTCGCCTACACTAGTGGAAAATGAACTTTCGAAACTAGTCATCGAGCGTGTCCCATCAATTGAAATGATTCGAATGGTTTCTTCTGGGACTGAAGCAACAATGAGCGCCCTTCGTTTAGCGCGAGGTGTTACTGGCCGAGATAAGATATTGAAGTTTGAAGGATGTTACCACGGCCACGCAGACTCCCTTCTTATTAAGGCGGGTTCAGGGGTTGCTACGCTAGGTCTTCCAGATAGCCCTGGTGTTCCCGCATCTGTTGCAAAGAACACGATCACGGTACCTTATAATGACTTGGAAAGCGTGAAAGTTGCATTCAAGGAGTATGGTGATGATCTTGCAGCGGTTATTGTAGAACCCGTTGCTGGAAATATGGGTGTTGTTCCACCAGTTCCAGGTTTTCTAGAAGGACTGCGTGAGTTAACGGAGAGCAATGGTACGCTTTTAATTTTCGATGAAGTCATGACTGGATTCCGCGTAGATTATAATTGTGCACAGGCTCATTACGGTATTACTCCGGATATAACTTGTCTTGGTAAAGTTATTGGTGGTGGTTTACCGGTTGGTGCGTATGGCGGTAAGCGTGAGATTATGGAAAATGTTGCGCCGGCAGGTACTGTTTATCAAGCTGGAACGTTATCGGGTAATCCGTTAGCTATGACGGCTGGGATTGAAACTTTGAAAAAGCTAACGCCAGAGTCTTATAAGCATTTTATGAAGCTTGGCGATCAGCTGGAAAAAGGTTTTCGTGAAGCTTGTGAGAAATATTCGATACCGCATACGGTTAACCGTGCAGGTTCGATGATTGGTTTCTTCTTTACGAATGAGGAAGTGACGGATTTCGAGAAAGCAAAGAGTTCGGATTTAGTTCTTTTCGCTGAATATTTTAAGCTTATGGCTGAGGAAGGTATATTCCTACCACCGTCACAGTTTGAAGGCATGTTCCTTTCGACTGCGCATACTGAAGAGCATATTGAGAAAACGGTACAAGCGTTTCACAATGTGTTTGCCAAGTTAGCTAAATAATAAGTATAAAGGCCCTCCACGATAAAGAATTTCGTGGGGGGTCTTTTTTTGTTTCTGGGATTTTCAAGGGAGTGCGGTTACCAATGCCGCTTGGCGCTTGCGATGGCCTTTCGCAAGGACCTCGACAGAAGTGCACTGCCGATCTCCTTGCGGCGGCTCACGCTTGACGCTTCTTCGCGCCTGCAGGATGCAGGTGTGCAGCCATTGTCGCAGGACAAATAGGACTACGGCACTTTCGTAGTCCGCTTCCGACGTACTTTGGCTGCCTGCCTTGGTGTTACTTCTCTCTTGGAATGTATTCTTAGCATTTCTATTGGTTGTGGTTTCCCAAACCAATTTCGTGGTTGCACAACTCCACATTGGTTGCACACCTTCCGGATTCCGTTGCAGACCTCGGTGAATTGGTTGCACACCTCCACATTGGTTGCACACCTTCCGGATTTCATTGCACATCTAGCTGGATTCGTTGCACACCGAGCCACATTCGTTGCACGCTACCGACAATTCGTTGCACAACTCCATATTCATTGCATCCGACTGGGGTTTGCTGTTCCCTAATCCCATTTCAACGTTGGATTTAACTCGCGAAATTTGAGTTCTAGTGGAGTTTGAATAGGCATAGAATTGTTTGTGAAGGAATATGGAGGAGGATTGTAATGAAAAAAGTTCAATGGGAAATGAATGAGAAGTTTATTTTTCCGGAAGCTGCAGGTTTGCCTAGGGGTGCGGAAAAAGTTAAGGTTACACCGAGGTTTTTGGAGGAAGCTACTGAGGATGCGGTACGTTTGAAAGGGATTTATCATATAGCTGCGAATGTTTCCTTTGATGAAGGGGAGTATAGTTTAGAAGATTACAGCAAAGCTATTTTAATTGATGATGTGGATCTTAACGAACAGATGGGCTATTTTGAATATGCTGTTCCACTCAATATTGATTTACCTTCAGATGCGGGGGACCCGTTAGAAGTTCGTGTGTCGAATGCGAGATGTACTGTTAACGGACAAGGGGTTTGTGAGATTAATTGGGATGTTGAGTGTTCCTATAAAGAGATTGTTGTAGAGGAAAAAGTTGTGGAAAAAGTAGTTGAAATTGAAGAAGTTCCAAAAACTGCAGTTGCAATTCTTGAAACTTCCGTGGTTCATGATGAAGATGAGGTATTATCGTTTTTATCAGAGCTTGAAGATGGCTTTTCATCCACAATATTTCGTTCAAATGATGTTTTTATGGAAAGCAAAGGCTAATCCGGCGAGTAAACAGAAGATCAGGAAATCACCAGCAGTAGGAACGATTAATAACCGAATAAGTTGAAAAACTGCAACGGGAAGTATGACGCCTTTGCAGTAAAATCTTGTTTTTCTAAGCCATGGGGGCAGTAAGTATGGATTATAACCTTTTCTCATAACACAATCCTTTCGTTATTTACTTGACGATTCAAGCGCGGTTCCGATATACTTAATGAAACTAAATATCGATGCGATGAATGGGATAGTAGACAATTTTGTTTTCCAAAGAGAGGGTGCCAATGGTGCAAGGCCCTGTAAACAAATTATCGAATGTCACCCGCGAGCAGCTTCTGTGAATAAAATGTTTTGGTACTAAAAAACATTAGTATATTTTTGAACTTTGAAAATATTGAAATGTTTTGGACCTTTGAAAACGTTGATCTGTTTTGAAAATCCAAAACAGTTAGTAGTAGAAGCCGGTTAGAAGCCGTTAAATTATTATGAGGTGTACAATCTTTTTTTGTGCACGAATAAAGGTGGTACCGCGAGCAACTCCTTCGTCCTTTTTGACGAACGGAGTTTTTTTGTTTTCATTAATAAAATTTATAGGAGGAATTAGTATGTCAAATGAAGATTTATCAATGCCGACGAAATACGATCCGTTATCCGTTGAAGCAGGTCGCTATGAATGGTGGTTAAAAGGAAAGTATTTTGAAGCACAACCGGATAGTGATAAAGAGCCTTATACAATTGTTA
Organism: Sporosarcina sp. FA9; assembly: GCF_051550205.1. Classification (GTDB taxonomy): domain Bacteria; phylum Bacillota; class Bacilli; order Bacillales_A; family Planococcaceae; genus Sporosarcina. The sequence goes on along the minus strand of NZ_CP188819.1, from coordinate 2,202,845 downwards.
TCCCACCACCAAACGTTACAGGAGTGCTTCATTTGGGTCACGCTTGGGATACGACACTACAAGACATTTTAGTGCGTATGAAACGGATGCAAGGCTATGACGCACTTTGGCTTCCGGGAATGGACCATGCGGGTATCGCAACGCAAGCACGTGTTGAAGCGAAACTTCGTTCAGAAGGTAAGTCTAAGTATGATCTTGGTCGTGAAAAGTTTGTTGAAGAGACGTGGAACTGGAAAGAAAAGTATGCATCACATATTCGCGAACAGTGGGGTAAACTTGGTCTAGGTCTAGATTACACGCGCGAACGGTTCACTCTTGATAAGGGCCTTTCAAAAGCGGTGCAAGAAGTATTTGTAAAACTGTATGAGAAAGATTTAATTTACCGCGGGGAATATATTATTAACTGGGATCCTGCAACTAAGACGGCACTTTCGGATATTGAGGTCATTCACAAAGATGTGCAAGGTGCATTCTATCATATGCGCTACCCACTTACAGACGGAACTGGAAGCATTGAAATTGCAACGACACGTCCAGAAACAATGCTCGGGGATACTGCAGTTGCTGTTCACCCTGAGGATGATCGTTACAAGCATTTAATCGGTAAAACGGTCACACTACCAATTATCGGGCGGGAAATTCAAATTATCGCAGACGATTATGTGGATATGGAATTTGGTAGTGGAGCAGTGAAAATTACTCCTGCACATGATCCAAATGACTTTGAAATTGGAAATCGTCATAATCTTGAACGCGTTCTTGTGATGAATGAAGACGGAACGATGAACGAACTTGCTGGAAAGTATAAGGATATGGACCGTTTTGATTGCCGTAAGGAGATTGTTAAAGATCTACAGGAAATGGGTGTCTTGTTCAATATTGAGGAGCATCTCCATTCTGTTGGTCATTCTGAGAGAAGTGGAGCGGTTGTTGAACCTTATTTATCGACTCAATGGTTTGTTAAAATGCAACCTCTTGCGGATCAAGCAATAGATCTACAAAAAGGCGAAGATAAAGTGAACTTTGTGCCAAGTAGATTTGAAAATACGTATCTAAGATGGATGGAAAATGTCCATGATTGGTGTATTTCACGTCAACTTTGGTGGGGCCACCGAATTCCGGCTTGGTACCATAAAGAAACAGGCGAAGTGTACGTTGGCCACGAGGCACCAAAAGATCCTGAAAACTGGCAGCAAGATGAAGATGTTTTGGATACTTGGTTCTCATCAGCATTATGGCCGTTTTCAACAATGGGCTGGCCGGATACGGAAAACGCAGAATTTAAACGGTATTATCCGACGAATGCTCTTATTACAGGGTATGATATCATCTTCTTCTGGGTGTCTCGAATGATTTTCCAAGGAATCGAATTTACAAACCAACGTCCGTTTGATGACGTATTGATACACGGACTTGTCAGAGATTCAGAAGGACGAAAAATGTCTAAATCACTTGATAACGGTATCGATCCGATGGATGTAATCGACAAGTACGGTGCCGATGCACTTCGTTATGTCTTATCCACAGGAGCATCTCCAGGGCAAGATATTAAGTTTTCAATGGATAAAGTTGAATCGGCGTGGAATTTTGCCAATAAGATTTGGAATGCTTCTCGTTTTGCTCTTATGAATATGGACGGCATGACTTTTGACGAAATTGATTTATCGGGTAAAAAGTCTGTAGCGGATACTTGGATTCTAACTCGTTTGAATGAAACCATTGACCAAGTAACGAAACAAGCGGAGAAATATGAATTCGGTGAGGTGGGACGCGCATTATACAACTTCATTTGGGACGATTTCTGTGATTGGTATATTGAAATGTCTAAATTACCATTACAAGGCGAAGATGAAGACGCGAAGAAAATGACGCGTTCAGTTCTTGCCTATGTGCTTGATAACACAATGCGTTTACTCCATCCGTTCATGCCGTTTATGACAGAAGAGATCTGGCAGAACCTACCGCATGAAGGCGAGTCTATAACGATTGCTGCATGGCCGGTAGTGGATGAAACTCTTTCGAATAAAGAGCGTGCGTCTGAAATGAAATTATTGATGGATATCATTCGTTCGGTTCGTACAATTCGGGCAGAAGTAAATACACCAATGAGTAAAAAAGTTCCACTATATATATCGGTGAAACAGGATGACACAGCTGAAATTCTAGAATCCAATCGCATGTATATTGAACGATTCTGTAATCCCGAAACATTAACAATTGGTAAAGATATTTCAGCACCTGAAAAATCAATGTCAGCTGTTGTAACAGGGGCGGAATTATTCTTACCACTCGAAGGTTTGCTTAATATTGACGAAGAAATTGCTCGCTTAGCGAAAGAACTTAAGAAGTGGCAAAGTGAAGTGAAACTCGTTCAAGGAAAACTCGCGAATGAACGATTCGTTTCGAATGCACCGGAAGCAGTTGTTGAGGAAGAACGTGCTAAGGAAAAAGATTATCTAGAGAAATACGCAACGGTTGAGAAGCGTATGTTGGAATTGAAGGAGCTTTAATTTTAGAAGAAAGCAACACTCCATCGAACTTTGATGGAGTGTTTTTGTCTTGGCCAAAAGTAATGCGTATAGAGTCATATGAATATTTGGCGTGAAACTCGACCTGCTAATTATAAAGTGTGATAAAATAGACACATAGAATAGATTGAGATACTTATAATTTAATGGGAAACAGGACGTTAGTCTAGGGTGTTCGGAAAGGATGATTTATTTGGGGCTAAATAATATGAGGAAAAGAAAAATGGGTGAAAAGGGTGTAACACTTGTTGAAATTCTTGCGACGCTCGTTCTTCTATCGATTGTCCTCATCGGTTTTTTCTCTTTCTTTACCCAATCCGCCACTTTCACCAAGCATAATAAGGAAAAACTGACTGCTGTGCAGATAGCTGAAGATGTTGTGGCTAAAATAAGGAATAGCGAGTATCCAGATACCAATCTTGAAATAAAAGATTATTCAGGTTATATAGTGGATATTGTAATAGAAGACGGTCCGGCTGGTTTAAAGAAGGCTGAAATTAAGGTTGAAACTGATACTACAACTGGAATTAAAGGCTCGTCCTTTACAACCGAAATGTATTTTGAGGAGTGAGGATACCATGAGAAATGAACGGGGACTTACACTTGTTGAACTGTTAGCGGTACTTGCCCTAGTTGGTATCGTCATGACGTTACTAATTTCAGTTTTTATCAATGGTTCAAAAGCATCCAATCGGATTGCCACAAATCAACAATTGCAACAGGAAGCAAATTATATTACGGAAGTTGTAAGAAGGGAGTATTTAATTCATCCAGATAACGTAACAGATGTAAAATATAAGGTTCGAATCGAGTTGGAAATTGATGAAATCAATAATGTATTAAAAATGAATGGAAAGATGATTTCTGAAGGTTTTACGTATGCAGAAGTGACAGATACTATTCTCCGTAAAGATCCACAACCATTCATATTGAAAATTGGAAAAGACGGCAATTTTTTTTTAGTTGAAACAAAATTCAGTAAGCTAAAATAGGAGGGATATCTATGAGAATTAGGAATAATGAACGTGGTAGCGCGCTAATGGTAGTATTATTGCTTGTAGCTGTTTTCACACTACTAGGAATGAGTCTGCTTTCGATGAACATTTCTGCAGCGAAACAGTTTGATAAAATAGAAGAGCAAGTACAAGCACGTCATCTTGCCGAAATGGGTGTTTTGCATTATAAGGCGGAGTTACAAAAAATTGTTACTGATAATAATAACAACATTGCGAACATTGTGAAGGAACATATATCTGCCGGAAAATCAATAGAGGAATTGAAGTATTTATTAGATAATAAGTTTTCTGTATTCTGTAAGGAAATCAGCAATTCGGAATTTGTTATTTCTGAAACCAAGCCACCCATCACTGGCATTTATAGTACGAACAATATTTCAGATAATGAAAAGGATAGGTGTGAGACAATAGAAAAAGATGTTATTGTCTCATTTAAAAGCATTGGTAATTCAGGTAATTATGAGGAATTTATTAACGCTGCAATTACAATTATTTCAAGTGGGTTAATTATTCATCCCTTGGAAAGTGGAGATAATGATGGGTCAGAAAATGATAATACAGTAACGAAATTAGGTCCTTTTGGAACTATTTATACAAATCCAATTACAGTAATGGGGGATCAATCATTAGACAATAAAGATAACTATACTTTCAAAGATGCAGTTATATTCGAAAAAAATCTAACACTTAGTACGGCCGGAGGGAATAAGTATACACCTGTAATAGATGCGGAAAAGGACCTATACGTTGGTGGAAAATTAACATTAAGTAATCATAATAAAATAAATGTTGGTGGAGACCTAACAATAGTGAATTCCTTAAAAATAGGCAACAATTCATGTATTGCAGTAAATGGAAAGTTATCGTCAAAAGAGGCATCTTTAGGTAATAATTCTGTATTGGTTATTTACGGGAATGGCTACTTTGATAAAAAGCCTTCAGGTGGGTCTATATATATCCGGGGTAAGTTAATTGTCGGAGGTAAAGAAGTAGTAAACACATACAACATAGAATCTTACAAAGGCGGAAAATGTAAAAACTCAGATGAATTTTCGAATTACGATAGCTCTGATTATCAAGCTAAAATCAGCTGGGATATTGCTGAGAATTTAGATGCTACTTACAATGAATGAGCGGAAATTTATATTATCGTCGAGTTGTAGTGTTCATGTAGTAATCATTGGAAAACCATTGTGATTTTGTCATCGGGTGGAGTTTATTATCAACAATCGTAGGGTAGTAATTCATTTTGTCTGGTATTTGAAGATACTAGTGAAGTAAAAGTTACTAAAGAGGGATTATTAGAGAAATGGGTTCATGTGTGTGCTGGGTACCTACTAGCATTGCATAGTGGAAGTGTGAGTACACCTTAAACTCCCGCTTGTGCACAACAGAACTCTAAAGCTATTCAGATCAAAACATGATTATAAAGAAAACGGGCTAGTTGAAACAAACATGAGTAGAATTGGCTGTACCCGCATCGTTTACACTCCTTCAATTTGGATAGGGTGATGCAAGTTCTATAATTGGTGTATCGAAATGTCTAAGTTATCATTTGAAGGTTTACATGATATTGATACTGAAATTGCCCGTCTAACAAAAGAACTTGCAAAGTGAAACACGTTCAAGGTAAACTTGCGAAGGAAAAAGATTATCTAGAGAAGTACGCGACGGTTAAGAAGCTTATGTAGAAATCGAAAATGTACACTTAGTAGCTTTGAAATATGGAGGTGTAAACGAATGAATAAACAATGGTCGATTGGTAAAATAAAAGAATTTGTTGAGAAAAACTCGGATAGTCAGTTACTCTCGACAGAGTATCGCGGTTTCTCACAAAAGCTCGAGTTTAAATGTGCCTGTGGTAATGATTTTGAAAAAACATTTACGAAATTTAAAAATAAAAATCAAACTAAATGTGATGTGTGTCAACCTCCTAAAGTAACTGAAACACTCTAACGATAAAAAGACTCCGGAATATAATTATTCCGGAGTCTTTTATTCATTTAATAAGTTTTGTTTGATATATTTCATGAGTATTGTCGCGATTGAAAAATCATGTGTTTTATATAAAGAACGTGCACCAACCGGATCCTCTATTTCATTTAAAAGCCATCTTCCATCTGGTAACAATAGAAAGTCAATGCCTACGTAATCGCTTTTAATCGCTTTTACAAGTGTTTGGACTTCCTTCATCTGCCAATTTGCAAGTTCGTACTGTTCAACAGACCCACCCAACAAATAGTTCGATTTGAACGAGTCGTTACCCGTTCTTTTCACCGCCCCTACAATCACATCACCAACAACAAAAACCCGTACGTCACGTGCTCCTGATTCTATAAACGGCTGAACAATAAGTTGGCTTTCACTAAACTGGGCTAAAAACGTTTCTGCTTGAACATTTGTATTACAAAGGAATACTTCATTCCCGCCATGACCATCAACTGTTTTTAAAACGACAGGGTACTTAGTAATATCGCTTAATTGTTGAATACGTTTCGTTGGTACTGCGGGGATTCCAAGGAGTGTGGCCAGTTCAAATGTACGCAACTTATTATTTGCGATTCGGTTTACTTCGGACCGGTTGAATACTTTAATCCCAAGTTCTTCAAAAGATCTTGATTTCTCGGAATTTCGATCTCGGAAGAAAATGAAGTCAGTATGTACACTAGGTTCTTCAGCGTCAACAAGCAATTCTAATTCGATTCCAACAGTTTTAGCCTCTTTAATTAAATCATCAATAAATAACTGATTTCGTTTCGATTCGGCCCGTGTGTAATACACGTAGCCTTTCATTTAATTTTCCCGAGAATATAAGTAATCATTGCATCGGCGACATTTATGCCTGTGACGTTGTAAATATTACGTATATGGGCGGCTGCATTGACCTCGCAAACAAGGGGTTGCTCGTTTTCACCAAAAAGTAAGTCGACCCCCGCGAATTCTGCACCTACTGCTTTTGCGGCTCTTAGGGAGAGTTCTTTTTGAGCATCATTTAGTTCGATGTTTTCAGCAACACCACCATTTGTTATATTTGCTCTGAAATCTGTTTCTGAAAAACGATACATGGCGGCAACGATTTTCTCACCAACGATATTCACTCGAATATCACGGCCTCTGCTCGTTGAAATGAATTGCTGAAACACATAATCTACACCTTGTAATTCCTGTACTTTTGAATAAAAATCGTCTTCATTCTCGATTAAATACACTTTCATACCAAAGGATCCATGACCTTCTTTAATAATCATAGGAAGCTGTATTTGCTCAAGAACCTTTTCATAATAACCCGAAAGTACAATGGTAAAAGAAGGATAAACTTTTGGAGCAATAATCGTTTTCGGCATCGGAATACCGGCATTTGCCAATTCCAAATACTGCTTTGCTTTGTTGTCGCAAGTTTCGATCACATCTGGATCATTAAATACAGGAATTCCCGCGTTTTTAATGTATTTTGCTAATAAAATATCTTTATCCAGAAAAACAACGAAGTCTGGACGAATCTCTATTGTGGAATCCAAGTCCATCATCACTTCATAATTCTTTTTAATAACTGCTTGAATATTTTGTCGCTCCGCAGCTTCTTGAATTAAAATTGCTTGGTCTCTAAATTTATCATGCGTTAAACTTCCATTATAAATTATCCAACACGTATACATATCGATTACCCCTGACCATGTTATAGTTTATCTAACATTAATTTTACCACATGGAGGGATAGCTTTGATTCCAAAACTGAATGATTATAAAAAACAATTAGATTTAGAAAGTGATGATGCAATTCGATTAGGATTAGATGCCATTCAAGAAGCGTTATTAAAAATGAAGAACCCAGAACAAAGTCTCAAAATTATTCATGTAGCTGGAACTAACGGAAAAGGCTCAACGATTGCATTTATAGAAGCTTTATTACGACAACACGGGTTCACAACCGGTGTTTTTTCATCACCTGCAATTCAAGATATTCACGATCAGATTCGAATAAACGGTGAAGAAATTAATAACGAGGAATTAACTACATCCTTTCTTAAAATTAAAAATGCAGGACTCAGTGGAAAGTTGACTGATTTTGAGTTACTTACAGTAGCGGCTTTTGTCACATTTAAACGTTTACAACCTGATTTTGTACTTCTTGAAACGGGTATGGGTGGAAGGCTCGATAGTACGAATGTTGTTCATCCACTTGTATCCGTCATAACTACTATATCTTTGGACCATACAGCTTTTCTTGGCAATACAATTGAAGAGATTGCTAGGGAAAAGGCGGGAATTATAAAAAAGGGTGTCCCGGCAATAGTTGGACAAGTATCTAAAGAGGCCTTAGAAGAAATTCAGAAGATTGCCCAGGAAAAAGAATGTCCACTGAGTGTATATAACGATGACTTTTATGTTTCGAACGATACCAGTGAGCAATTTGTAGGGCGGAAAACATTTGAAATTGGTGAACGGTTGATGAAAGGTCGACATCAAGCGATAAATGCTGCAGTTGCAATTGAGGCATTGCTTACTACGGGTATTCAGTTAACCGAAAGAAATGTAGAAAAGGCAATCGCGAATACACAATTGGCCCATCGTTTTCAGGAAATTTTACCGAATGTTTTTCTGGACGGTGCACATAATCCCGCAGCAGCACTCGCACTTGCAGATACAATTCGAACAGAGTTTCCAGGAGAAAAGGTTGACTTCGTTGTAGGAATGTTAAAAAGGAAAGACATAAAAGGGTCTTTAGACTCATTAATTCCAGTAGCTTCTTCATTTACATTTTTAACGTTTAACCATATGGAATCAGCTTCAGGGGAAGAATTATTGAAGAATTGTAATTTTCATGAAAAAAGCGTGACAAGTATAGTAGATGATACTATAATACTATATAGGAAGAAGAATAAAAGAACGATAGTCACAGGGTCGCTGTACTTACTTAATACATTGAACTATAAGTATAAAGATTAAAAGTGAGGCGGACCTTTATGGCTCATTTCTTATCTACTGACAAAAGGGGATGGGTATTTTGAGAAAAAGTAGTTTCAAAATGTCCACATTTAAAATATTTATTCTATGGTTATTGGTTGTTCCCACGGGCATGGTATATATGTACTTGAACTATCAACCAACAAAAGTGAATTGGGTTTATCTTTTAATCTTCTTACTTTTTACAATTTTAACACTGAACTTTCCGATAGTAGTAAAAAGAAAACCGTTATTTTTAGCGATGTGGATAACGGTACCCGCTTTTATATTATTTGGGTTATTTGTTGAAACAATCATAGTGCAAATTGCCATTACAAGCATGTTATTTAAATCTTCAAAAACTGCTACTAGACCTTTCCGGTTTTTCTGGAATTCGTTCGTATTATTTATTTTATCCGTAACATCGGCTACTGTTTTCAATTTCGTTGGTGGGGAGATTCGTTCTATTGAGTTTTGGCCGATAGTAGTAGCCGTATTTTGTTATCAATTAACGCATTCATTTTTAATGGACTTATTACTTAGATTCTATGAAAAAATATCAGGAATTCAATCTTCTTATTTAAATAAAAAAGTATTGTTTTCAAAGTTAGCAATTCTTGCTGTTCTTCCATTTTCAATAACATTGTATTTTTTATTACAATTTATTGGGATGGGGGCATTTTTATTGCTTGGAATACCGTTCTTTTTTGTCACTCTTATTCTTCGACTTTATAATAATTCCGAGCAAGTTAATACAAGCCTGAAAAACGCTGGTGAAATTGGCCATGAGCTTTCAATTAAGTTGACGGAAAATGAAGTTATTGACCAATTTGTTGTTGATGTAACCAAAATGATAGGTGCAGAACACACTTTTCTGTTTGATCACAAAGATGGTTGGTTGGAACTTATACGATCATATGAATACCACCGATTTGTAGATATACAGTTCAGCCCGATTTTGTCTGGACAGGGATTAGCAGGAACTGTTCTTAAAAACAGAAAACCTATAATTTATTCAAAAAGGCAAGATTGGGAATCACTTTCAGAGGGCTATTCTCCAGACGACATGCAAAGTGTTATCTGTTTGCCAATTACTCGGAACCAAAAAATTGAAGCAGTGTTATTAGTATCTTCTATTAAGAAAAATGCTTTTAAAGACTATCAGTTAAAAATCCTTGACATACTATGCTCTTATTTTGCAGTTTCTATTGAAAAAGCAAGGTATGTCCAGGAAACAGTTAAGAAAGGTGAACGATGTGCATTAACGAAGCTTTATAATTACAGATATTTAGAAGAGAGATTGGAGTATGAAGTCGGTGAAATTAACAGCGGAAATTCAGGAAGTATTTCTGTACTGATGCTGGACATCGATCATTTTAAAAAGATCAATGATGCATACGGTCACGAAAGCGGCAATGACATTTTATGCAGCCTTGCAAGACTTTTGGAAGACATGCTACCAAATGGAGCAACAGTAGCAAGATACGGTGGTGAGGAATTCATATATTTGTTGCCTGGAAAGACAAAAGAAGAGGCTGTTCAATTTGCAGAAAAACTTCGTCTAAAGATTAGAAATACAGAGTTCCAGGTTTCTCCAGATCTTGGAGAAACCGCCACACTGGAGAATGTACGTATTACAGTTAGTATTGGAGTGTCTTCGGCTCCCGAAGATACAGATGAAGCAAAATCTATTCTTAGAAATGCGGATCGTTCACTTTATTTATGGGCTAAACAAGCAGGACGAGACCGTGTTGCAAGCTATGTAAAGTAAGTTTTGAGAGGTGGGAAATCATTGATTAAATCAAAAGAAATCAAGATACTGAGTATTATTTGGTTACTTATATTTCCCCCTGGTATTTTTATTGCTTACAATTACTTTCCTTCTGCTCCATTGGAATTCATGAACATTGCACTTTTGTTTTTATTGCTCTTTTTTACGATGCTCTTACCCTTACAAATACAAAAGATTACTATTACGTTAGAAAAACTGATTACCTTTGTAATCTTTTTTCAATATGGACTTTTTACGGAAATACTCTTTATACAGTTAGCAACTTTGATTTTACTTTTTAGTAGAGGAACTATAACGCCTATTTTCGAAAGATTCTTTTTCAATTCAATTATGTTTATATTCACATCTTTCGGAAGTGCTATTGTTTTTCACTTTTTGGGCGGTTCAATTGGCATGACGGACTTTTCTAAACTATTTATTGTAGGTATTGTTTATGTGTGTGTTAACACGCTTTTAAACAACTTGATTTTAAAAGCATTTTTTTATTTAAAAGGTATGGGCTATTCACTTTTATCGAAAGGGGCAATTTGGGATTATATTGTAACAGTAGTTATATTTCCTTTAAGCCTAGCTTTGTATTTCTTATATCTAAATATACACAACAAGTCGATTATTCTAATCGGTATTCCACTAATAGTGATTTTGTATGTAATTCGAATCTACACAACATCCAATAAGTTAAGTAAACAATTGTCACACGCAGCCATAATTGGTCATGAACTTGCAAATCACTTGCGTTTCGATGAAGTACTTGAGACATTTCTTGAAAAACTACAAGATGTTGTGCCGTATGAGAACGGTTTTATCGTAGATTTAAGAAAAGGTGGTCGGTTAAATACTATAAAAAGCATAGAATCTGGTGTTGTTAACAGTAAAAACAACAGTATTGTTTTTCATAGTACTTTAATAGAAGTTGATGGATTAAAAACGGATGAAATTTTAATATATGACAATGTGAAAGCAATGAAAGCACTAAGAAATATTGAGTTTTTGATGCACACAGAGAGCGTATTAGTAGCGCCAATTATTCGAGAACACAAGACGGAAGGATTTTTAATGCTAACATCTTCTAAAAAAAACATGTTTAGCTTTGTAGAAAATAAAATTGTAGACATATTGACCGGTTATTTGGCCATTTCGTTAGTAAAAGCGAGGTTTTTTGAAAAAACGATTGAAAAGAGCGAACGTTGTGGTTTAACAAAACTATACAATTATCGCTATCTGGAAAAGAAACTAGATGAAGAGATTATTCGCTTTCATACGAAAGATATTTCCTCATTATCGGTATTAATTATGGATATCGATCATTTTAAAAAAATTAATGACACATACGGTCATGAAAGCGGAAATGACTTACTCTGTGATTTAAGTTCGGTTTTACAAAACTTTGTTGGGCCTGAAGACACGCTTGCAAGATACGGTGGGGAAGAGTTTGTCTTGGTTTTATCGAACACAAATAAAGAGTTTGCTGTGAAGATTGCAGAAGAAATACGTAAGGAAGTGGAACGAACCATATTCACTGTAATCCCAGATTTATCGGTAGACCGTACGCCAATAAATGTGAATATGACAGTAAGTATTGGCGTTTCTTCAATTCCGGATGATTCGGAAAGTCTTAAGGATCTTATGAGAAATGCGGATCGGGCACTGTATATAGGTGGAAAACAAGCAGGAAGAAATAAGGTTGGTGTTTTTGGGGTTGAAGACGTTGTAACTATATAACTATAGAAGTAGACCCGAAAAAGGGTCTATTTTTTATGCCTTCTATACCATATTGGTAGTTTAGTAGTGACAAAATATTGTATATGTATGATAATAGTAGTAGTAGGTATGTTTAAGAAGACCAAAAAAATCAACATTATTCGACAATCATGTATTAGTAATTGAACTATGAAAATCTGGATCTACTAAAGGTATTATCTGTTGGGACCGGCCTAGAATTTAAGTAGACTCCTAAATTTATTATGTAAGGGAAGGAAAGGAAAAAGTGGAGTATCTTTACATAGTCTTAGTCGCCATTATTATCTTTCCTATTCTTTTTTGGTTAATTAAATTTGGTAAACTGAAGAGGTCGACTTTTATTCTTGTTTTAATGGGTATGAATATTGCCATTATTGGGGTGTTTATACAAGGATATATTCCAATTTATATTAGCGTGTTTATTATGTTATTCCTTGTCTATTTGATATCGATACTATTAGAAAAACGCAGAGTAAAAGCAGAAGACAGGGGGCAAATGAATCGTGAACAATAAAAATGTTCTTAAACTTTTTTCTATCGTTCTAGCAGCTACAATTGTGTTTTATGGTACTTCTACGATTGGTGTATTCGCAATGCAAAACTCCGCATCTTTAAAGAGTTTTTCAGGCCAGACATATGTCGGTCCTTTTGACATGACCAAACTCAAGGGGAAGTCTGCGAAGGCTAGGCTTGCTTCTAATTTTGAGGATCTACAATCTAATTTTTCTGGACAACTCATATATCAGGACAAAGTTGCAGAATTACCAGTAGAAATTATTGAATACGATGTGGATAGTACACTTGAACAAATGGTTCATGGTGACGAGAATCCGATATACGCTAAAGTATCCGAGGATGGTCTTCATACAATTATTCGTCAGCAGTTTCCTCTGATTTCTTTCTCAGATGAAGACGTAACAGCAATTGCTTTAAGTGTTGAAAAAGAGCTTGAGAACGGAATTATGCCTGCTCGTATTTATATTAGTGATTCTTTAAATGAAAACTTTTCTTCGACGGATGTCTCCAGTTCCTCTATTAAAGTTCCGGAAGTTTCATCCACTGTTACTAAAGTGATGGATTCTTTGAATGGAACTAAAATCCAATCTTTTTCTACATTTTCATTGCTTGATTATATTAAGACGGATAACTTTGGTTATATTTCAGACGACGATTTGACTGTTATCGCATCCCTTCTATATACAACAATATTAAAAACGAACTTTATTGTGGATGAACGAAATATTGGTGAGAGATTACATGAAGATGTGGCAATTGGCTATGAAGCCGCAATCAATCAGGAACTATCCATTGATTTTATTTTTACGAATCCGAATAAAACAACTTTTACAATGCAAACGAATGAGTCGAACAATGTATTAACTGTTTCGTTATTAGGTATGCCTTTTATTTACTCATATGAGGTCAATGCAAGCCCAATTACGTACTATAATCCTCGGAAAGTTATTCAATTCAGTGCTTTCGTTGCTACTGGATCTATTGAAGTACTAGAAGAAGGAATAAGTGGACAAGAAGTAAACATTATAAAGACCGTTTATGAAGGAACGAATGAGATACAAAGTATCGCAGTTTCAGAGGATTATTATGGCCCTGTTCACATTATTGAGCTTCATTCGTTAAAAAAGGATGAGGCAACTGAAAGTGATACCGATACCGGATCCTCCCCAAATGAACTAGAACCGGGTCTTGGTTCAGAATACACGAATGATGAACAAACAAACGATGCAACGGAAATCGATAAAGAGAATTCCGGTACAGACGAAAACGAAGATATTCAATACGATAAAGGTGGAAATATCATTAATTAAACATTCAAAGAAAGGGGGATGGGTATGGCGCCAGCTCGAAAAAGATTAGGTGATTTACTCGTTGAATCAGGATTGATTTCCGATGTGCAACTTCAGACTGCGTTGCAAGAAAAACCTATGGATCAAAAGCTGGGTGATGCATTGCTGCAGCGTGGATACATTACTGAACAACAGCTCATTGAAGTATTGGAATTTCAACTTGGTATTCCACATGTCAATTTATTTAGATACCCCTTTGATCCGAAGTTATTTAATATTGTGCCTAAAGAGTTTGCAAAACTAAACCTCATAGTTCCTTTGAAAGCTGAGAACGATCGTCTCTTCGTAGCAATGTCTGATCCGATGGATTACATTTCCATCGATAATTTGCGATTATCAACAGGATTTCAGATTGAAACAGCTATTGCATCAAAAGACGATATCATTCGTACAATTTCAAAATACTACGATGAAGAATCTTTCGATGAACTGTTTGCTCAACAAACTCTTGAGCAAACTGAAGAACAAGACGAATTAACAGATTTGGATTCACCCATCGTTCGCCTGGTGAACCAACTCATTTCTTCTGCGATTACTCAAAAAGCTAGTGATATTCATTTTGATCCACAAGAACAGCAAGTTGTGATCCGTTTTCGTATTGATGGAATGTTGAAATCGGAACGTTATTTGCCAAAGCATATGCAGGCGATGATGATTGCTCGAATTAAGATTATGGCCAATCTTAACATTACAGAGAGTCGCATACCACAAGACGGCCGTATTAAAACCAATGTTGATTTCAGAGCAATTGATTTACGTGTTTCTACGTTGCCAACCGTATTTGGAGAAAAGATTGTACTTCGAATTCTAGATCTAAGCAATTCTTTGAATGATTTGGCGAAACTGGGGTTTAACCCAATCAATCTAAAACGGTTTGAAGAGCAAATCGTTAAACCGAGTGGTATTGTCCTTATTTCAGGTCCTACGGGTTCAGGTAAATCTTCGACACTTTACGCAGCTTTAAATAAATTGAATACTGAAGAAGTCAATATTATTACAGTGGAAGACCCTGTTGAGTATCAGCTTGAAGGGATTAATCAAATTCAAGTGAATCCGAATGTTGGTTTAAGTTTTGCTACTGGTTTGCGTTCGATTTTAAGACAAGATCCGGATATTATAATGGTTGGTGAAATAAGAGATAGAGAAACGGTTGAAATTTCCATTCGGGCATCACTCACAGGGCATCTTGTCCTAAGTACGATTCATACGAATGATTCCATTGCTTCCATTACGCGATTGCTGGATATGGGTGTTGAACCGTTTCTAGTCACTACGTCTTTGAATGCGGTAGTTGCGCAGCGCTTAATACGCCGAGTTTGCCGTGACTGTGGCAAAGAGATGGATGCATCCAACCGTGAGAAAGAAATCTTTGCAAAACGTGGAATTGAAGTTAGTAAAGTAATGCGAGGACCCGGTTGTTCGTCATGTAATATGACGGGATACCGCGGACGAATTGCAATTCATGAAGTACTTGTGCTCGATGATGCCATGCGTGATGTTATTAATAGCGGCGGTTCTTCGGCGAAATTAAGAGAAATTGCTTTGGAAAATAAGACATTATTTTTAATTGACGATGGTCTTATGAAAGTAAAAGAAGGAATTACAACAACCGAAGAAGTTTTACGAGTCGCATTGATTGAATAGGGGTTAGGTTTATGAAGATGGAAATTGATGATTTACTAAAATCGGCATTTGAATTAAAGGCATCAGATATTCATCTCACTATAGGTGTGCCACCAATTTTTAGAGTTCATGGTGAGTTGAAACGTTTCGGTGAAGAACTCGTTGACGATGCATTTACAACATCTGTCGCTGATAAGACGGTTCCTGAAAAAATGTATGAGAGTTTTAAGGAACTGGGTCAAATCGATTATTCTTATGAAGTGGCTGGAGCCGCTCGTTTTCGTGTAAATGCATTTCAGCAACGGGGTTCAGTGTCGCTGGCATTTCGGACCATTCCAACAAAAATACCGTCAATCGATGATTTGCAATTACCGGACTCATTGAAAGATTTGTCGAAAACGGCACAAGGGCTAATTCTTGTAACAGGCCCAACAGGTTCGGGTAAATCTACGACGCTTGCTGCCATGATTAAATATATAAATGAAACGTCCCAAAAGCATATTATTACATTAGAAGACCCAATTGAGTATGTGCATGAACATGGTCAATCCATTATCGACCAACGTGAAGTAGGATTTGACACGGTGTCCTTTTCGGATGGATTACGTGCGGCATTGCGACAAGATCCAGATGTGATATTGGTTGGTGAGATGAGAGATCTGGAAACAATTTCAACAGCAATAACTGCAGCTGAAACAGGTCATCTTGTTTTAGCAACACTGCATACTTGGAGTGCCGCTTCGACGATTGACCGTATCATTGATGTGTTCCCACATGGTCAACAATCTCAAATTCGGGTTCAACTTGCAGGTGTTCTAAAGGCGGTCGTGTCCCAGCGGTTATTTCAAACTGCGGACCAAAAGGGTCGAAGGGCCGCTACAGAACTAATGATCAACAATCCTGCAATCGCAAACTTAATAAGAACAGAAAAAGTGCATCAAATTCCAAATGTGATACAAACGAACCGTGCTTTAGGAATGCATATGATGGAATCTTCCGTTCGAAATTTTCTTGACAAAGGGATCATTTCTTATGAAGTGGCTAAACCGTACTTGGAAGGCGATGATTAAAGATGGCTCGCTTCAAATATGAAGGCAGAGATGCAAGAGCTGTTCGAAAAGGGATTGTTCAAGCTGCGGATAAACGCGATGCAGCAATTAAATTGAAAAGTCAGGGAATACGGGTAACTAATTTAACAGTTGCAAAAGAGACAGCATTAACAAAAGATATTGTCATTGGTAAGCCGATAAAAAGTGCTCAATTTATAATGTTTTTACGTCAATTCTCCACACTATTAAGAGCGGGCGTGACAATCGTCGATGCGATTCGTATTTTATCGCTGCAAGTTGAGGCGAAGCAGTTTAAGAAGATTTTACTTACTGTGAGCGATGACCTACGTGTCGGTGGTGCATTATCCGATTCTCTCGCAAAACATCCGAAAGCATTTGAACCACTTGTTATTAATTTAATTAAAGCCGGAGAGTTATCTGGAACAATCGACGATTCCTTGGATCGACTGGCAGAGCATTATGAGAAGTCTCATGAAACGCGTCAAAAAGTAGTTTCAGCATTATCCTATCCAATTATCGTAGGTATTTTAGCGATAGGTGTAGTCATTTTTCTCCTTACTACAATCGTTCCGATGTTTGTCGATATGTTTGAAAGTTTTGGGGGAGAGTTGCCGCTCTTAACGAGGTTTGTCATTAGTGCGAGTGGTTTCGCAGTAAGCTATTGGTATTTATTCATTTTGTTCGCTCTTGTGATTGGTATTGGTTTTTGGATGTTAAAGAACAATAAAGAAGGTCGATTTATGCTTGACACATTTGTACTTCGTTTGCCCATCTTTGGTGATATTGTGAAGAAATCCGTTCTTGCAACGATGACACGGACATTAAGTTCTCTATTTTCAAGTTCTGTTCCAATCTTACAGGCAATGTCTATGACCGAGAAAATAGTCGAAAACGAAGTGATTGCTCGAGTAATCGCGAAATCTAGAGAATCGTTAGAACGTGGTGGTTCTTTAACAGAACCGATGAAAGATCATTGGGCTTTTCCGCCACTAATTCCTCACATGATTGCAATTGGAGAACAAACTGGTTCTTTAGACACCATGTTAGAGAAAGTTGCTGATTTCTATGACAAAGAAGTGGATGCAGCAACGGATCGATTAAAGGCATTAATAGAACCAATCATGATCATTTTACTCGCTGGAATTGTAGGGACTATAGTCCTTGCAGTTTTAATGCCGATGTTTGGAATCTTTGAAAATATTGATGGAATGTAAGAACTAGTTCCAAAGAACGGTGTAAAAGTAATGAATAATGCCTATTTAATAGTTTCATACTTTCATAAATAAGGTATACTTAGTATGAAAGACCATTAGATCTTCAAAACAGGGAGGAAATAGAAAATGAAAAACAGATTACAAAAACGTTTAAACAACGAAAAAGGGTTAACACTTGTCGAATTACTTGCAGTTATAGTTATTTTGGGAATTATCGCGGCGATAGCTGTGCCGTCGATTGGTGGACTAATTGAAAAAACTAGGGTAAATGCTGCTATCGCTGACGCTCAGAACGCACTTGCCGCTTCAAATCTTTACTTTTTGGAGAACCCTGACGCTGCTTCTAGTGCTGCTGGTAGTACAGTGACACCACAAGATCTATTGGATGCAGAATACTTAGATACACTAGGAACACTAGTAGGAATCGGAACAGACCCTGTTACAATCACTTATGTCAAAGGCAGCAACACAATTAGTGGTACTGTAGAAACGACTGGTAAAACTAAAGTGCGATTTAATGCTGCAACAAGTGCTACGCTCTCAGATAAAACGGGATACACATTCCCGGAATAAAAAAATTCTATACCGAGAATGAATTTTACACTTCATTCTTGGTAAAGTAATTCTCACTTATAAGTATAGAAAAACACTTTACTATTACATACCACAACCAGGAGTTGTTCCCATGTCCATTTTTTCTCGCCGCAAGCGGCCTGTTTCTATCACAATTGAAGATGATGCCATTCGTGTAGTGAGACTGAAATCAGTTGATCCACTCGTTATTGATGTTGCGGGGGAAGTTCAACTCCCCCCGAACGTTGTTATCGAGGGGAAAATTGTTGATTCGGAGACGCTTTCGGCGATTTTGGATGGGGCTGTTAAAGAGTGGGGAATCGCTAAACGAACGATACAATTCCTTACCCCCGATCAATACGTGATTATCCGCAAAGTTCCTTACCCCGAAGATGTCATGGTAGATGAGCTGAAAGGCCATTTCTTTATTGAAATTGGTTCAACGCTGTATTTGCCTTTCGATGACCCTGTCTTTGATGTTGTACCATACATACCGAACACTGAAACAAATGAGGCAATTATCATTGCTTCGAAGGAAAGTGTCTTGAACGAATATGAAGACGTTTTTAAAGATGTGAAACTCGACCCTATCAAAGCGGACATTTCACCGCTCGCTTTGTATCGACTTGCCTACACACAACATAAATTCACCGGTACTGAGCATGTCCTTCTAGCAGATTGGATGGACGGCAAATTAACGGTGTCTATTTTTCATGAACATTATCCTTTATTCATGAGACCGTTGGATGTTAAGAATTCAGCCGATCTTTCGGTCATTACGGATTCGACGATTGATTCACATATTGTTACTCCACTTACGATTGTAATGGAACTCGAAAAGCTTGTTAGTTTTTATCGATACAATATGTGGAACGGCACCGCTTCGATTACAAAAGTTCTAGTGAACGGGGAATATGAAGCAATGGGTGAATTGCTTACACTCATACGTGAACGTTTGAACATTCATGCGGAGACATTAGTGAAAGAGTCAATGCAACTCGCAAATGGTGAAGCTGTCTCGGTTCGATACAACCGGGTTATTGGTCTTGCGTTGAAAGAGGTGTAGTCATGTTAGTAGAAATTAACCTATTGTCCGAAAAAATAAAAGAGCGGTCAACGTTACTTTTTGTTTCGCTCATCATAGTAGGTGTAGCGGTTTTAATATGGGGTGGTTCTCTTTTGCTATCAAAAAACCTGGTCAAACAGACGACTAGCCTAGAGCAACATATTATAACTTTACAAGAAACAGAGGAGGAAATTAAATCTGAAATAAGGACTATGGAATCTGCAGAATCGAATCGACAACTCGCAGCAACGGTTGAATGGGCGGAGAATTACCGTTTTTATACCGTTCCTTTATTAAAAGAACTTATCGCTTTATTACCCGCACGAGGATTTTTCGATGGATTTCAATTTACAAGTCCAAACCTTGTGACTGTTCAAGTTCAATTTGATGTTAAATCAGATGCTGCTTATTATGATACTAGACTCAAGGCGTCTCCACTTGTACGTAATGTTTTCCTTGAAACTGTGGTATACGAAGACTTTGCTGAAGAAGAGTCTACTGAATTATTTGGCGTTTTGCCACGATACATCGCTACTTACTCAATTGAGTTTGTGGATGATCGTGCAGATGTTGAAGGTGCAATCGAAACTACTGATGAACCCGAAATTGTTGGGGAAGGGGATGGGGCGAATGACTAGTCTATCGAGACGGCAACAAGAATTAGCGTTAGTCGTTCTGTCGTCGTTTTTATTCCTAGCACTGGTTGCCTATTCGTATTTTAAAATTTATGCACCTGTAAAAGAAACGAATAAACAAGTGGTATTATCTGTTGCGAATGAACGAGATCTCCTTTTCGCTTTAAGAAAACAAAAAGCAAATACAGAACTCTTGGTGTCATACAATTCACAACCACTTCAACGAAAAGTACCAGTGAAGCCAATAGAAGATGTCGTTCTTTTACAAATAAGTAAGGCTGAGATTAAATCAGACAGTCTAGTGAAAGACGTTTCCTTCACATTAAGTGATACGGCTCTTGAGGGTCTTCCGGAAGATGAAAATAATGTCCACCAGATGTTAACGGAAGTGACTTTAGAAGTTGAGTCCTATAAGAGTATTCAAAAATTCATCGATGAAATTGAGCGGATGGACCGGATATTCATTATAGACAGCATTCAGTTCCAAGGTACTGAGGAAATTCGGGATATAGATGCAGAAGAAACGAAACTTGAACTCAATCTTTCTTTCTCGGCTTATTACCGACCGGATCTAATCGATTTACAAAATGAAACGCCAAAAGTCGATGCTCCGATGCCGGCCAATAAAGTAGATCCGATGCCTTTCAATGATGGATCGAAGGTAGGGGGCGAATAACGACGATTGTGTTCAGCTAACTACCTTCTACTCAGAAGACCTAGTTAAATAGTCTAAAGGTATCGGCAATCTGGTACCTAGGAAACCAGGGGGAGTGTGCAGATGCCAGCGACTCAATTGTTCATTTACTTACTTGTCTATATGATTCCGACATTTGGTCTGTTTGCGCTGGGATTTATAGTGCTCACCCAAAATCCGAAACGATTAAAAAATCAACTTGTGGCGATTTTGGTTTTTTTGTTCGGAATGCTTTTCTTCATTGAATTTGTTAGACATTTACTACCCGTTTCTATGAGTCCGTTCATTATCAATCTATTTGTAGGGAATACTGGACTCTTAATCATTTCAGTTATGTTGCATTTTGTTATCCATATTACGAAATTAGAGGAACGCTTTAAAATCCCTTTTTACCCGTATATTTGTTATATCCCTTTTATATTAATTATTCTATCGATGGTGCTGAACCAAAACTATATTAATAATTCGGAATATGTTCAAAAAGGGATCTGGTATGCCCCTATTTTTAATCAACAATATTTTATAATGATGACAATCTCGAACGTAGTGATATTGCTTGTCGCTGGAATATTTGCGTTGGATTTAAAGCGGACGACTGCATTATCAAAACGAAAGCTTCTAAGGTTACTAATAACTGGAACACTAGTCGCTTTCTTTATCAATCTAATTTTAGGTTATCCAAATTATGGTGAGTATATGCCGCCGCATTCGCATATTTGGCTGGGGATTGTGTTCTCGATTTTTCTTGCAATATCTGTCAATCGATTTCAATTGCTCCCTTCTGTTGCAAAAAGATATCAAGTTATGTTCGACTTAAGTCCGTCCTCGATATCCGTTGTGAATGGCGATTGGGAATTACTTGAACTGAATTTGAATGCAAAAAAAGAGTTGGGTATCGTAAATGAAAAAGGAATGAATTTATTTGAATTTGCGACTTTGATATCTGCTGAAAACCAGCTACTTATGTTAAAGGAAGAACTAAAGAAAAATCTGGTCGTAAATGATTTTAGAATTGTTATTGATAAGGAAGATGTTATCGATTCACTGGTTTATTCCGTTGATGCTTCACTCGTTATCATTGACGAAGAAGAGGTGTATTATCTTATTTGGCGCAATGTGACGGAAGAACTGAAAAATAAGCATCTTGTAAACTTTATGGCCTATCATGACGGACTAACAGAACTACATAATCGGTCTTTTTTTGTTTCGGCGGTCAAACATAGAATGTCTGAATGTGAAGAGCATATGGATTTTAAAGCTGCACTAGTGCTGATTGACTTGGATCGTTTTAAAGAAATTAATGATACGTATGGACATGTAATTGGTGACGAAGTTTTGAGGCATACAGCATATATTTTAGAGGACTCAATTCGGAAAAATGATACTCTTGCGCGTTTGGGTGGGGACGAGTTTATTATCTTTTTGGAGGACTTTTCCACAAAGGATGATGTTGCCAATTGGATTGGTCGATTGCGAGGATACTTCAAGTCGCTTCCATATGAGATAGATGAGATATCGATTCAAATCCAGCCGAGTATAGGGGTTGCTTTTTACCCATCTGATGGGGAAACGTTTGAAGAATTATACCAATATGCAGATATGAAAATGTATGAAGAGAAAAACAGGTTAAAAGAAATTAGCAAACAATAAGGAGAAATTACATGGAATATACGCTCATACTATTGTTTTTTCTATACGGCATCATTTTCGGATCTTTTTTTAATGTAGTTGGTTTACGAATTCCAAAAAAAGAGTCGATTGTTTCACCGCCGTCGCACTGTACAGTATGTTCTCGGAATTTGGGAATTCTTGATTTGGTTCCAGTCTTTTCATACTTATTCCTTCGCGGGAAATGTCGAAAATGTAAATCGAAAATAAACATCATTTATCCGTCTATGGAATTTCTGACAGGTGTTTTATTTGCGTTTTCATACTATACACTTGGTTTTGGTATGGAACTGATCGTTGTACTTTTATTTATTTCATTGCTTATTATAATAACTGTTTCAGATATCGCATATATGCTCATCCCGGATAAGGTGCTTCTGCCTTTCGCTGTCGTGTTGTTTGGACTCAGGTTAGTAGTACCGCTTTCTCCGTGGTGGGACAGTTTACTAGGCGCTGCAGTAGGTTTTGGTGTCCTTTATTTAATAGCTGTCGTGTCGAAAGGTGGAATGGGGGGCGGTGACATTAAGTTGTTCTTCGTAATTGGTTTAGTTCTTGGTACCGTAAATACTTTATTGACGTTATTTCTTGCAGCACTTATTGGGTCCATAATTGGTTTGATTATCTTGAGAAAAAGTGGGAAAGGTCGGAAAACGCCCGTCCCGTTCGGTCCTTCGATTGCAATTGCTGCTGTTATCGCTTATTTCTGGGGTGCTGATTTTGTCGCATGGTATGGAAACTTATTCATTTGAGTCGATAAATTTTATTGAGTAAGACGACACACGTCTTGCTTTTTTTCATTTCACGTCTGCTACGGTTAAATAAAACGGGGTGGACGAGAATGAAATTCGGAAAAAGGTATTCAAATAAGACTGTAATTATGGCAATGCTCCATGGAGTCCTCATTGGAGTGGCAGCCGTTTCACTTATCGCTTTAATTCTTATTACAACAAGTGATAAGACTCCTAAAGAAAATGTGAAGGAAAAGGAGTTAGAAACAGAAGTGCCTACGACAGGACCTGCACCGGTAGAAACTGAAGTTCCTACTTTACCGAGTGTAGGGTCTATGCAATTGTTTGCAAGACAACATGGGGTATTCACGACGCATATATCTGCTACTGCATTTATTTCGGAGGAACCTTCTCTCGCCTCCACCGCCATTATTAAAGCTGATGGACAGTATTATGTTTGGTCCGCTGTAGGATTAAGTGAAGCGGAACTTATGAATGCTGAGATTGTAGACACTTTTCGCAAAAAACTTATTGTAGACACATCGGCTTGTGTTGCAATTGGTGCTGGAAAAATACCAGATATTCTGGGTGAAACCGATGCCACCAAAATTAAAATTTCAGATGCAGACAAAACGGATATCGTTTCGGGTGAATTCAATCGAAATGTGGATGCAGTAATTAAGTATACAAGCGATATGCGGCTGATTCGCTTGCAGCTGCTTTCCCATTATTCTCTTAATAAAGAATGTGTCAAAATCTCATTTTGATGCCCGATAATCGCCCAAAATGAAATTATGCTGATTTACACTCAATTTCAAATACCCTTTGAATGAGTTATTATCAAACAAAGGGGGAATATATTTGAAATTTATATTAAACAAGAAGCTTATTCTTGCTTCTGGATCGCCGCGTAGAAAAGAACTTCTTGAGCTATTAGGCGTTCCGTTCACAGTCGTAAAAAGTGATTATCCTGAAGATGAGTATATTGGAAATGGGAGTCCAGTCGAATATGCTCAGTCGCTAGCAAGCTCGAAAACGGTGGCAGTTGCAGAAGAACATACGGGAGCAGTTGTTATTGGCGCGGATACAATCGTTGTTCTTGGGGTGCGGATTTTTTCAAAACCAATTGATGCTGTTGAGGCAAAGCAGTTTTTGAGAGCACTTTCTGGACAAACTCATTCGGTCATCACATCCGTAGCAATTAGTGTAGATGGAGAACTAATTACTTTTTCAAATGATACAAAAGTTACTTTTTATGAACTAGAAGACGACTTGATTGATATGTCCGTTGCAACCGGTGATCCACTAGATAAGGCTGGCGCTTACGGGATTCAATCCAGTGGTGCATTATTTGTTGAACAAATAAACGGTGATTATTACTCCGTTATGGGACTGCCGATAGCTACGCTCACGAAAAAGTTATTAGAGCTTGAAATTCTTTCTGTTGTAGGAGGTGCTGTTGAAAATGACAGTTGACCTCCATGCTGGAATGATGATTCGAGATGTGCATTTAGCGGACAGGCCTCGTGAAAGACTTATTCGACAAGGTGCGGAAAGTCTTTCGAACCAGGAACTTATTGCCATCCTTCTCCGATCGGGATCTAAAAAAGAATCTGTTTTAGTTCTCGCGAATCGTGTCCTCTCATCTTTTGATAAAATCCAAGATTTAAAAAATGCCACTATAGAAGAATTTATGACCATCAATGGAATTGGTGAGGCGAAGGCCGTCCAGCTTCTAGCCGCAGCAGAACTAGGTAAACGAGTTTACAGGAAGCATTCTGAAGGCAGATACACCATTCGTTCACCTGAAGACGCAGCAGCTTATTTAATGACGGATATGAGCTCGTTAAGCCAGGAACATTTTGTCGTCTTATTTCTGAATGTGAAAAATGAAATAATTCATAAACAAACATTGTTTATTGGAAGTTTAAACTCTTCGATTGTCCATCCGCGCGACATTTTCCGGGAAGCAGTGAAGCGTTCAGCAGCCTCGATTGTATGTGCTCATAATCATCCTTCAGGAAACCCATCCCCATCCCCAGAAGACATCGAAGTTACGAAAAGATTAATAGAAGCAGGATCGATTATGGGCATAGAATTACTCGATCACATAATAATCGGAGATCATAAATTTATTAGCCTAAAAGAAAAAGGGTATATGTGACTCTTTATATTTCTTTGCTAATCCGCTATACTGTGGTGTAGGATTTGATGAACACCGTAATTTAGCGGTTGTATAGAAAGGAAGAACACATTTGTTTGGATTTGGAGCTAAAGATGTCGGGATCGATCTCGGCACAGCAAATACATTAGTTTTTATTAAAGGGAAGGGTATTGTCCTTCGGGAACCTTCAGTTGTTGCAAAAAATGTAAATACAGGTGAAATCGTTGCAGTGGGATCTGCTGCTCGAAATATGATTGGCCGTACACCGGGTTCAATCGTTGCTACTCGACCAATGAAAGATGGTGTCATTGCTGATTTTGAAATAACAACAGCAATGATTGAGCATTACATGAAAGAAGCTATGAAAGCTTCTGGAGGAACATTTAAGAAGCCGAACGTTATGGTTTGTGTTCCATACGGCATTACATCTGTCGAGCAACGTGCAGTAACAGATGCAACTCGTCTTGCCGGTGCTAAAGATGCATTTACAATTGAAGAACCTTTTGCCGCTGCTATAGGAGCTAATTTACCCGTTTGGGAACCTACTGGAAGCATGGTCGTCGATATAGGCGGAGGAACTACAGAAGTTGCTGTAATCTCTCTTGGAGGTATTGTAACGAGCGAATCGATTCGTGTCGGTGGAGACACAATGGATGCATCCATTACGACTTATATTCGCAAAACATACAATTTAACAATTGGTGAGCGCACAGCGGAAGCCGTTAAAATTGAGATTGGTTCTGCTAAAGTCGTTGGTGAAATTCAGAAAATGGAAATTCGTGGACGCGATCTACTAACAGGACTTCCAAAAACACTTGAAATTACATCTGAAGAAATTGCAGAAGCACTTCGCGAATCTATTACACAAATTATTGATGGTGTTAAGAAAACTCTTGAGACAACTCCGCCAGAATTATCGTCGGATGTTATGGAACGTGGTATTGTTCTAACAGGCGGCGGTGCTTTACTTAATAATTTGGATAAAGTAATTTCAGATGAAACAAATATGCCCGTCTTTATTGCTGAAGATCCACTCGATTGTGTAGCGATTGGAACAGGTAAAGCGTTGGATAACTTTGATTTAATTAAAAAAATGCAAACAAGAAGATAATGAGGGAGGATACGGGCAATGCCGCGATTTTTTTCTAATAAACGATTGATATTACTGCTAGTTGGCGTCATCGCCTTAGTTGCTTTAATATCATTCTCCCTGAAGGACCGGCATAACGCCTCGCTTCCTGAACAAATTGTAAAAGACGTCGTCGGCTTCGGACAATCTATTTTTTCGAAGCCGGCGCATTACATAACTGGTGTTTTTGGGAACATCGATGGGATTTTGAATACATATGAAGAAAATAAGGTATTGAAAATGCGACTGAGTGAATATGCGACAAGCCAATCGGAACTTATCGATATTCAAACAGAAAATAAACGGTTGCTTGATATTATCGGCAAGGAAGAAAACCTTCGTGAATACGAGCCGATTCATGCGACGGTTATTGCCAGAAATCCAGATCAATGGGAAATGAAAATTATTATAGATAAAGGCAGTCTGCATGGTATTGAACGAAATATGGCGGTTTTAACAGCGCATGGCCTTATTGGGAAAGTTGTTCTCGTAACCCCGTTCAGTTCTACTGTAGAACTATTGTCTACTGAAAATCGTGAGCTTCGTGTGTCTGCGGTAATTCCAGGTGATGCGCCCGCTTTTGGTTTGATAGAAGGGTATGACCCATTGCGTAGCGAACTAATTATGAAGCGAATCGATTCTAGTTTTAAAGTTAAGCCTGGGCAAAAAGTTATTTCATCCGGACTCGGTGGTATATTTCCTGCAGGTCTTCCAATTGGTGAAGTAACAGAAGTATCGACAGACGATCACGGATTAACAACTTTGGCTTATATTCGTCCAGCAGCAGAATTTTCAATGCTCGATCACGTCATCATTGCTAAACGTAGTTCAACACAAGTGGACGGTTCTGACGGTGGTGGAACTGATGAAACAATTGGTACGGAGGGGGAGAATGGATCATGATTCGGTCTATCATCCCTCTTATTGCTATTTTGCTATTTTTTCTAGAACCTGTTTTTAGTCTATTCTCACCCATTGATATTGAAGGGTCCCTTTATACATTAGTCCCTCGTTTTGTCATAGTATTTCTAATATTTGTCGCTGTTTACTACAGCAGTCAGCGTGCAATCCTTTACGGAATTGTATTTGGCCTCTTGTATGATATGTTCTACATTGATATTATTGGACTATATGCATTTCTATATCCATTGATTTGTTTTATCGCAGCTATGATTATTCGCCGAATCCATCGTCATATTGTAATCGTGATGATCTTGTGCTTATTCCTTGTTGCACTTCTTGAAATATTATCTTATTTATTTGCAAGCTTAATATCACTTACATCGATTGGATCGGAAGAATTTCTTACCGGAAGGCTTATTCCAACACTAATTGCTAATTCTCTATTTATTGTCATGTTTGGTTGGATTTTCAAAGCTGTTATTTATAAAAGAGTTTTTAAGGTTATGAGAGAATCTTTGTAGGTGAAGGGGATGCGAGGTGACGACAATGACGAAACAGCAATTTGTGATGATCAAAGGAACGAAGGATGGACTTGTCCTCCGGCTTGACGATAAATGTGCCTACTCTGATTTGATTACTGAACTCGAGCAAAAGGTTTCTGAAGACGGTCTTGAGGGTCTTGCAAAAGTGCAAGTACATACAGGTAACCGCTATTGCGATGAAGCAGAGTTAAAAGAAATAATGAATATTATTCATGCCTCTCCAAATTTGCGCGTCTCGAAAATACAAAGCGATGTCATCACAATGGAAGAGTGCAATCGACATATACTTGAAAACCAATCTGAAACCTATATAGGTATTGTCCGCTCTGGACAAGTCATTACAGCAGAAGGAGATCTTGTTGTTATCGGCGATGTAAATCCAAATGCACGTGTTGTCGCTGCAGGTAGTATTTACGTTTTGGGAAGGCTAAAAGGAATAGCTCACGCAGGTTCGAAAGGGAATACAGAATCGGTTATCGCCGCATCATGGCTTGAAGCCACTCATTTAATGATTGCAGATAAAATCGAACTTATGTCAGATGAATTGACCATTCTATCTGAACACCCGGAAATGGAATGTGCCTACTTGCATTCAAATGGCTTTATCGCAATCGACCGGTTGCAGGAACTTAGAAATCTACGACCGGGATTGTCATCATTTAAAGGAGGAAGCTAATGTGGGAGAAGCAATCGTAATAACATCTGGAAAAGGCGGGGTTGGTAAAACAACGACTACCGCAAATCTTGGAACTGCATTGGCACTACAAGGGAAAAAAGTATGCCTTGTCGATACCGATATCGGACTTCGTAATCTTGATGTAATTCTTGGTCTTGAAAACCGAATTATTTATGATTTAGTAGACGTAATTGAAGGTCGATGCAAAGTACATCAAGCACTTGTGAAAGATAAACGATTTGAAAATGGCCTTTATTTATTACCTGCTTCACAAACAACGGATAAAAATGCCATCAATGCCGAACAAATGAAAATACTAATCACGGATTTAAAAAGAGATTACGATTATGTATTAATAGATTGTCCAGCGGGCATTGAGCAAGGATATAAAAATGCGGTTGCCGGTGCAGATCGTGCAATCGTAGTTACAACACCTGAGATTTCCGCTGTACGTGATGCGGATCGTATCATCGGTCTACTTGAGCAGGAAGATATAGAACCTGCAAAACTCATTATTAACCGTATTAGACGGCGCCTAGTTTCGAGTGGCGATGCACTTGATGTAAATGATATTACAACACATTTGTCGATTGACTTACTCGGAATTGTCCTAGACGATGAAAATGTCATTTCTTCTTCAAACAAAGGAGAACCTGTCGTTATGGATCCATCGAACCCCGCGGCAATTGGTTATCGTAACATTGCACGAAGAATTTTAGGCGAATCCGTTCCACTAATGTCTTTAGAAACTGGAAAACCAGGATTTTTCGGGAAAATAAAATCGATTTTTGCAAAGTGATTATTAAACTCTCATTGTGTCTATACACATCGAGAGTTTTTTTGTTGTTTAAAATAGGATTTCAAGTGCCTTGTTCCCCGTTGCTTTCCGTTCGGAGCGGAAATCAGCGTGGAGCAGCAGAATTCTTTAGTTTAATATATTTATGGTGAAATGTTATTTGTGGATTTCCCCCACCTTTATTTTGGTTTTGAACAAAGCGAATACTATTCCCCGTAACCTCAACATATACTAAAAAAAACGGGTGGTGTGGTGGGATGAGATGGAGGTCGAAATGGGTTTGGGCATGCCTATTGACACTGACAGTTATCGGTGTAGCTCAATTGGAGACAGCCGGCGTGATTGAAAAGCCAGTTACGCAATACGTCACGACTGGTGATGATTTCTTGGTGATGAAAAAATGGATAGCTTCAATCATAAAAGATCCAAATGAAGAAATGATTATGGTTACATCAAATAAGGAGATAGAGGCACTTGCCGGTTATGAGTCATTGCAACCTTATAGGGACGGAGTTTTAGTATCCTACTCGACTCCACTAGCCATTCATGCAAAAGGAAACGGTTTAATAATATTCACAGGTTATACTCGGCGAACTGGAAAAACAGTTACAGTGCTCTATGACGAAGGGGATGAAGTGACCTACGGATTTGTCGGTGCTTTTTCCAAACTTCCATATACTACTGTGAAGAAGGGCGATGCATTGGCACTCATGAACGATGATAGTGCTATGTTTCTTAAAGTAAAGCAAAATGGCGTACGTATAGATTCTTCTCTACTGCCTGCATATCTTTCGGGTACATTGGAATGAGCCTATGAAATTTCGTCTTCACCCGGTGCTAATACCCGTATTTTTATTTCTTATGATTACAGGCGGTTTTTCGCTTTATGCGCTGATCTTTCTATCACTTCTTTTGCATGAACTTGGTCATCTGGTGGCGGCAAGAATAACAGGAATGCGTGTGAGATCATGTACAATTATGCCATATGGTGGAGAATTGGTGATTCCGGGGCGGCTGTTGGCACCCAAAAAAGACCGTATCCTTGTAGCAATGGGCGGTCCGATAGCTACAGCCCTTTTACTTTTAATTGCGCTTAGTTTTTCGTTTCCAGGCGATGTGATGTTCGTTCGAATTCAAGTTATCTTACTTATAATAAACCTTCTTCCGATTTTACCTCTTGATGGTGGACAGGCTATGGCTGCCATTCTTGAAACAAAAGGCCGTGAGCATAATACGCGAAGCAGCGTATTGGTATTTTCAATTATTTTTCTAATCATTGCCATATTGCTGTTAACTACTCGTTTACCAACAACGACTCCATATATGTTACTAACCATATTTTTGTTAGTTCAAAATATAGCCACCTTTAGATTTAGAAAATACGAACAAGCCTATTTAGATGTAAAGCTAAAGAGGTTGACGATTTAAGTAATACATGTTAACATTCAATAGTTAATGTTTGTAGCGCACCCGTGCTGCAACCGCACTGAAAAGGTCTAAGTATCCAATGGGATCACCTAATAAGGCGAGTCTGAGTATAAGAGGAGGTGCAAGTATGTACGCAATCATAGAAACTGGTGGAAAACAACTTAAAGTTGTTGCAGGCCAGGAAGTTTATATCGAAAAAGTAGCAACTGAAGTTGGCGAAATCGTCACTTTCGACAAAGTGCTATTCGTAGGTGGAGACGATGTAAAAGTAGGCGTTCCATTCGTGGAAGGTGCTTCTGTCACAGCGAAAGTTGTTGAACAAGGCCGCGCTAAAAAAATTACTGTTTTCAAATACAAACCGAAAAAGAATTACAAGCGAAAACTAGGTCATCGTCAGCCGTTCACTAAAGTAATCATTAGTGAAGTTAATCTGTAAGGATGACATTACTATTCCTAAAATGATGGGCACTATACAAAGTATCTTATAAAAGTAGGAGGTGGCACACAATGTTACGTTTAGATCTCCAGTTTTTCGCATCGAAAAAAGGTGTAGGTTCAACTAGAAACGGTCGTGACTCTCACGCACAACGTCTTGGAGCAAAACGCTCTGATGGACAATTCGTTACAGGTGGATCAATCCTTTATCGTCAACGCGGAACTAAAATTCACCCAGGTGAAAACGTAGGTCGCGGAAGTGATGATACACTTTTTGCTAAAATCGATGGCGTAGTTCGTTTTGAACGTCTTGGTCGCGATAAAAAGAAAGTCAGTGTTTACTCTGAAGTACAAGAAGCGTAATCACTAATGAGAAGGACTGCATGTAATTTGCAGTTCTTTTTTTAATTTGGTGTTAAAAGGTGTAAAAATGCTATACTGTTCTTATGTAAATTGCATTGGAGTGTGGGTTGTGAAAAAAGCGGAGCTAACAGTAGTCGAAGTGCTGGAGTTTTCACGTCATGACTTTTTAAATGAACTTCAACTTGTTTTAATGTACATCGATTTAGGAAAGATGCCAGAGTCAAAACAAGCAGTCCTAAAAGTTTCAAACAAAATTAAGCAGTTATCTACGCTAAGTAAACTTGGTCTACCTGCAACGGTTAATTGGCTAAATACATTCAGTTGGATATATCCTTTTTTTCAAGCAAGTTATTCATCGTCTATAGAATCTGGAATACGCAGAGTTAACGATATAGAACTAAGGACATTTCTGGACAGGTTTTTCCATAACATGGAGGACCAACTTGATCCCTTAAGTGAATATGAAATTAGTTTCGATGTGCTTGCGAGTACTTCAGATTGGTCAATAAATATTGCAATAAGTGGGTCATTGAATGTCCGTCAAGAACTTCCGCAAACTGGAAAAGACTTCTTTGCGGAATCGATCATTTCGGATGATTTATATGTATTAAAGATAAGTGGTTATTAGGAGGAAGCTAAATGTTTGTCGATCACGTAAAGGTTTTTGTAAAAGGTGGTGACGGTGGAAATGGTATCGTTGCATTCCGTCGGGAAAAGTATATCGCTTATGGAGGTCCATCTGGCGGTGATGGTGGTAAAGGAGCAAACGTTGTATTTATTGTAGATGAAGGATTACGGACGTTAATGGATTTTCGTTATCAACGTCATTTTAAGGCTCCACGGGGTGAACACGGTGGAAGTAAAAATATGCACGGTAGAAGTGCCGATGATATGGTTGTCAAAGTTCCACCAGGTACGGTCGTAACATCAGCTGAGGACGGTCGAGTAATTGCCGATTTAGTAGAGCATGGTCAAACCGCTGTTATTGCTAAGGGAGGACGTGGGGGTCGTGGGAATAGCCGTTTTGTTTCGCCACAAAACCCAGCACCTGAATTGTCTGAAATGGGAGAGCCGGGTTCAGAACTAGAAATTGTACTCGAACTAAAAGTACTCGCTGATGCAGGACTTGTAGGATTCCCAAGCGTTGGAAAGTCAACATTGCTGTCGGTTGTTTCTGCTGCAAAACCGAAAATCGCGGATTATCATTTTACAACGCTCGTTCCAAATCTTGGGATGGTTGAAATAGAAGACGGTCGTGGCTTTGCCCTTGCAGACCTTCCTGGGCTGATTGAAGGTGCTCATGCTGGAATCGGACTCGGTCACCAGTTTCTGCGTCATATCGAACGTACACGTGTTATTTTACACGTCATTGATATGTCCGGACTTGAAGGACGCGATCCGTACGAAGACTATGTAACAATTAATGAGGAATTGGAACAATATAATATGCGATTGTTGGAACGTCCGCAAATTATCGTTGCAAACAAAATGGACATGCCTGATTCAGAAGATAATTTAGAGCTTTTTAAAGAGCAACTTGGCGATAGTGAGGCTTTAATTTTCCCGATATCAGCACTTACGAGAAAAGGACTTGACGCTTTATTATTTTCTGTAGCTGATTTACTTGAAGTCACACCAGAATTCCCTCTTTATGAAATTAAAGATGACGAGGAAGTTTCTGTTCTTTATAAATATGAAGGCGATGATGCAGATTTCAAAATTACCCGTGAAGATGACGGCGCATTTGTATTATCTGGATACACACTTGAACGACTGTTTAAAATGACAGATTTCAATTTCGACGCATCTATTCGAAAATTTGCTCGTCAAATGCGAGGTATGGGTATTGACGATGCACTTCGTGAGCGCGGTGCTAAGGATGGAGATACTGTTCGGATACTTGAATTCGAATTTGAATTTCTTGAGTAATGTTAACTAGGACAGACCGCCTTAAAGGGGGAAATCGTATGAAACAATTAGGTGAAGGTCGTTTTTACTTAGTGCGTGAAGATGTTCTCACGGAGTCTATGCAAAAAACGATTGAAGCTAAACAGCTTTTATCAAGCGGCGATGAAAAAACAATTCAAGAAGCCGCAAAAAGAGTTGGGTTATCACGCAGTGCATTTTATAAATACCGTGATACCGTATTTCCGTTTGAGTCAATTGCTAGAGAACGAGTGCTGACGATTTTCATACAACTTGAGGATCGTAAAGGTTCTCTTGCGACTCTACTTACAATCGTTTCAGAAGGTAAATGTAATGTCCTTACAATTCATCAAACGATTCCCGTGCAAGGGAGAGCCAATATTACGTTATCACTTGATGTCACTGAGATGCCAATTAAAATGGAGGAGTTCCTACACCGGCTAAAAGCACCGGACTTTGTTGATTCGGTTACTTTAGTTAGTTCAGGCGCCCTCTAAATTAGGGGGAATAATTTTGGAAGAACGAAAGTTTTCGCCTTCAGTTGCTTATTTAGGACCGGAAGCCTCGTTTACACATGTAGCTGCAAGTTTATTATTTGATACGTCGGGTTTATTACCGCAACCAACAATACCAGATTGTATTGAGGCCGTGATGAGTGGAATAGTTGCTTATGCTGTTGTACCATTAGAAAATGCACTGGAAGGTTCCGTCCCCTTAACGATTGATTATATGGTTCAAGGGCAAGACCTTTTTATTAATGCTGAAATTTCGACACCAATTGAACAACATCTTATGGTGAATCCGAAACAAAAAGATAATGTGGATGAATTGAAATCCATCCAATCACATCCACACGCTCTTGCTCAATGCCATAAATATTTAATGTATCAATTTCGTAAAGTACCACTTATTCAAACAACGTCAACATCGGCAGCTGCAAAATTCATTTCGGACAATCCGGATGAAAAGATTGCTGCAGTTGGAAATAGACTTGCTGCAAAGAAGTATGGGTTACATATCGTAGAGGAAAACATTCATGATTTTCACTATAATCATACGAGATTCATTGTGCTCTCACTTCGTAAAGGTGTTTTGGAAAAGAAAGAACATTCGGACACCAAAAAAACAACACTAATGATTAAACTACCCGAAGATGACCGTTCCGGGGTACTTCACCAAATCCTTTCTGTTTTTGCATGGCGCAGACTTAATTTGAGTAAAATTGAATCAAGGCCATTGAAAACAGGTCTTGGAAATTATTTTTTCATTATCGATGTTCAGGAATCAGAGGATCATCCAATGATGATTGGTGCGATGGAAGAACTTGCATCACTTAATTGTATTGCGCGTTCATTTGGAAGCTATTTTACATATGATCAATTGCCGTCACGCCCTTAATAGAAGGTCGGGCGGTTTTTTTATCGAATTTATTAAACTATTTCAATCATAAATTACCCCGAATCGCATATAAATGGCAAGAGGGAATGTCCCGTGAAAAATTGCGTCACAAGGTGGGGCATTCGGTCATACGATGGATATGATGAAGGGGGAATATGTTAAGTGGAAGTTCATGTTGTTGTTAGAGGGGATACGTTATGGAAGATTTCAAGGCAATACGGGATCCCGTTTGAAGAGTTGAAAAGGGTCAATGCACATCTCGCAAACCCGGATTATATTGTGCCTGGCATGAAAATATTTTTGCCTGCAATGCATCCCGGGGGTAAAGGAAAAGAGCCTGTTAAACATAGTAAGCCTACTCACACACTGCCGCAAGAACATAAACCTACTCATACGCAGCCGCAAGAACATAAACCAACACCGCCAACTAAGCCGGCACCGAAACCACCGGTTAAGCCTACACCAAAGCCAGTACCACCAGTTTTACCAAAACCAAAACCAACACCACCAACACCACCAACACCACCGGTATCACCAGCACCACCAATGCCACCAGTTCAACAAATGCCGATGCCGATGCCGATGCCAATGCCAATGCCGATGCAGCCAGTTTTTGCAATACCATGTGGATGGATGCCGATTTTCGATGCGGATTGTTTTCCTTTTATGCATCCGGGTCAGGCACAGCATGTACCTATGCCGCCAGCTCCCATACCAAGTCCGTTGCCAGCACCAATGCCTCCAGCGCCTTCAAAACCAGTATTAGGGATTGATGACAAAACACCACTTAAATGTCCGGAACCAATGCCAATGCCAAGACCGGTAGATAATACTTTACCATCGGGCTGGAAATTACTTGAATCACCGGATATCCTATTTGATGAATCACCATCAATGATTGTTGGACCGGCAACAGATGAGAGTCCGTTTATGCAGCAACAACCAATTCCTTATCCACAACCAATGCCAATGGGAGGTATGCAACAACCAATGCCTTATCCTCCGTCGGGTTGTGGGTGTTCACCAACAACTAATTGCGGATGTGGTAGATACCACCCAATGCAAATGGAAGGAATGCAACAACCAATGCCTTATCCTCCGTCGGGTTGTGGGTGTTCACCAACAATGAATTGCGGATGTGGCAGATACCATCCAATGCCGATGCAAATGCCGATGCAAATGCCAGAGCCAATGAATCACTGTAATGCGTGCAATCAGCCAATCCCTTACCAAATGAATCCTCATCATCAACGGGGGCAAAACTGGTTCGGTTCATACTGAGCGGCGTATGATAACAGACGGGAAACTAGAGAAAATTAAGGACAACGTCTGGAAATTGGAACAAGATGGGAAGAGTTATTCCGTTAAGCACTATCACTCTTCTTCAACTGCTGTGAAAGTAAGGCATATCCATAAAGTACTCGAATCGGTTGCATACCCTCATATTGTTCCCATTATTATAACGAATGATAATTTAACATTCATTCAACCATGGCTAGAGGGTGTGCGTCCGGTCAATTTCAAAAAAAGAGCGGACAGAACCGACTCACTTGCTGCTTTAAACGAACTTCATGAAACTAAATCTCGTGTGGATTGGCCAGCATCTGTATATTTGCATACTTACCCACTTATAGAGAAGTGGCAAGAACGTATTGCACGTTTTCAGTCGATCAGTTCGAGGTGTGAGGTATACATTGGGGAAAGTCACGTCGAGGAGTTACTGTTTTATGCTACAAATGCATTAAATATTGTTAAGAAATCCTATCAAGATAATTTAGATGGCACACTGCTCCACGGAGATGTTGTTCACCATAATATTCTAAGGGATAAAGACGGGATTATTCGATTGATCGATTTTGATTTGGCGAGTACTGGACCTGCGGGAACAGAAGTTGCATTATGGATTCATCGGGTACTGCCGCATATCGACTATGATATTGAGTTTCTATTAAATGAACAACCATCCTTACAAAAACTGAATTGGTCTTCAAAATCACTGCTGCTTTTTCCGAATGAACTGCTTCGTGAATGGCTTCATTTCTTTACGCTATCTGATAAAAGTAAGGAGAAACAAGTAAACAAACTAATCCCTTTTACAGAATCCGCACTCTCACATTGGCCGAAATTATGGTATAATGTAGAACGGATGAAAAATTAGGGGGTTACATTATGGCAGGGCATTCCAAATGGAATAATATTAAAAACCGCAAAGGTGCACAAGATGCAAAACGCGGTCAAGTTTTTCAGAAAATGTCAAAAGAAATCTTTGTAGCAGCTAAATCGGGCGGACCAGATCCAGAAATGAACCCTGGACTTCGGCTCGCCATTGAAAAAGCAAAAAGCGTAAATGTACCTAATGATATTATTAAACGTGCAATTGACAAATCTTCAGGTTCGGGTTCCGAGGAAAATTACGACGATGTGATTTATGAAGGATACGGTCCAGGTGGAGTTGC
Organism: Sporosarcina sp. FA9; assembly: GCF_051550205.1. Classification (GTDB taxonomy): domain Bacteria; phylum Bacillota; class Bacilli; order Bacillales_A; family Planococcaceae; genus Sporosarcina. The sequence goes on along the minus strand of NZ_CP188819.1, from coordinate 2,165,473 downwards.
AGTTCTAGTTTTCTGTTTAACTGAGAATAGAAACCGTACCGCATCAAATATTCGCTTAGCCTTCAGTAAAAACGGAGGAAATCTCGGTGAAAGTGGTTCTGTTGGCTATATGTTTGACCGTAAAGGTCGTTTGTTTATTGAACGAACGAGCGACACGGACGAAGATACAGTAATGATGGCGGCACTTGAAGCGGGTGCGGAGGATATCCAATCAACAGACGAAGGATTCGAAATTGTGACGTCACCAGTGGATTTCTTACAAGTTAAGGAGTCTCTTGAAGCTGAAGGTATTGAATTTATTTCTGCAGAAATAGAAATGATTCCTACGATGTATACTGAGATTAGTGAAGATAATGAAGAGAAGTTTGAAAAAATGATCGACATGCTCGAAGAAGATGACGATGTTCAAGACGTGTATCATAACGCGGGAGAATAAGTCTGTTTTAGCCAAGAACTTAGCGCACATCAAGTAATAGTAAAATTTAATTGAAATAGTCATTTTACATTCCCTAGCATGGAGTCGGACCTATTTTAAGGAATCCCATTTCTACTTTTTGCGGTTACTCAATAAAGAGTAATCGCCCTTTTTTTACTTGTAATACGAACGTGTATTCTGTATGGTGAAAATTAAGAGGGGGAACGGATGTGCTGAATTCGTTGGTAAAGTCAATTGAGTATAATCAAACGCTTCAAATGATTTACATTGCAAATGATGGTGTCATAAGCAAACGAAGAATTAAAGTTCTTCAAGTAGGCGAAAAATCCTTCCGTGCTTATTGCTTTCTGCGGAAATCCAGACGAACATTTACAATCGATAACGTACTAGCACTTGTTCCCGTCGTTACGAAAGAAAGCATGGTGATCTAATGTTTATACAAAACCGATGTCATTTTCAATGGACTGAAATATTGCTACCAAAATAATTTATTGAAATTTGGAATAGAGAACAATACGAAAGATTCTTCAAATACTCAAGAAGAATCTTTTTTTTATTTATATTGAACTTATATCTTCCCACATTCCGGCTGATTGAAGTGCAGACCGGCGACTCCAATGGGATTAGCGGGACAGGTAAGACCCAGCAGGGAGCGGCAGCGATCCGATGCGGCTTACCGCCCGCCCCTAAGAAGAATGGTTTTTATTCATCGCTAATGGAACGCGTCCGGTCGGAACGAAAATCGGCGGGTAAGGAGAAGGGTATTTACTTTCACTAACATCATATATTGTAACATCATTTTTCTTTTGTTCTACCGAAGAACAGAACTGAATAGCCCTTTCCCTAGCTTAACAAGTGTCGTTCCCAGAAAGTGCGTTCGTATGCTATAATTGTGAATGACGAAATAAGGGGGTCCCAAAATGTACGACTACATAAAAGGGCATGTTACAAGAGTAACGCCTGAATACATTACACTTGACCAAGGCGGTCTAGGATGGCTTGTTATGACGCCAAATCCATATTCTTTTCACATTACAGATGAACTCCAACAAGTATTTACATATTTACATGTACGGCAAGATATTCAGTTGTTGCTTGGGTTTAAAACACTTGAACAACGTGAATTATTTAAGAAACTGATTACCGTTTCAGGTATCGGTCCAAAAGGAGCCCTTGCCATTCTTGCAAGTGGTATACCCTCACAAGTTATTGGTGCAATTGAACGTGAAGACGAATCTTTTCTTGTTCAATTTCCGGGCGTTGGAAAAAAGACGGCTCGACAAATGATTTTGGACTTAAAAGGGAAATTGCATGATTTGTTTAGTGAAATTGATATGCCTGATGAAGAATTCAACCTACTTACAATGGTCGAAAACGGTGCACTTGATGAAGCTTTACTTGCTCTTGAAGCACTTGGTTATTCGCAGCGTGAATTAACAAAAGTGAAACCGAAACTTGAAGATGAAGAATTGGATACAGAAGGGTATATGAAAAAAGCTCTTCGACTTTTATTGAAAAAATAATGCTTAATAATGGAGGGCTTAGTTATGGATGACCGTGTTGTCTCGGGTGAAACAACAAACTTTGATGAACGATTTGAACAATCACTAAGACCGGAGTATCTAAGCCAATATATTGGGCAGGAAAAAGTGAAAGACAATCTAAGTATTTTCATTGAAGCTGCAAAAGGACGTAGTGAGAGTTTGGATCATGTTTTACTTTATGGGCCACCTGGGCTTGGTAAAACGACCCTTGCAACTGTTATAGCGAATGAGATGGAAGTCAATATTAAAATGACGAGTGGACCCGCTATTGAACGACCTGGTGATTTGGCGGCGGTAGTTTCTTCACTGGAACCCGGAGATGTTCTATTCATTGATGAAATTCATCGACTGAATCGGGCTATTGAAGAAGTACTTTATCCCGCGATGGAGGATTTCTGTCTTGATATTGTAGTTGGTAAAGGGCCAACCGCTCGTTCAATCCGACTCGATTTGCCGCCTTTTACACTTATTGGAGCAACGACTCGTGCAGGAGCACTTTCAGCACCGCTCCGAGACCGATTTGGTGTACCTCTTCGATTAGAGTTTTACGGTGAGGAACCCCTAACTGAAATCGTTGTTCGAAGTGCGGTCATTTTCGACGTAGCAATTGACCGGTTGGCAGCGATTGAAATAGCGAAACGTTCTCGTGGAACTCCTCGTATTGCAAATCGGCTTCTACGTAGAGTACGTGATTATGCTCAAGTGCGTGGAGATGGAAGCATCACATTACAGACGTCTAAAGAGGCTTTAGAGATGCTGCAGGTCGATTCGCACGGCTTGGACCACATTGACCACAAACTGATCACTGGAATGATTGAGCGCTTCCAAGGGGGTCCTGTGGGGATTGACACAATCGCGGCAAGTATCGGTGAAGAATCAGTGACAATCGAAGATGTTTATGAGCCCTATTTATTGCAAATTGGTTTCATTCAACGAACCCCACGTGGTAGAGTAGCAACAGCGCTTGCATACAATCATTTTGGTTATGCAATAAGTGAAAAAGAAAGTGATCGTTAACTTGAAAATAAAGGATGGAAATAGTTATGGATGTAAATGATTTTGATTTTGAATTACCTGAAGCTTTAATCGCGCAAACCCCGCTGCAAGATCGAACAGCAAGTCGGCTTATGGTTCTAAATGGAGACACAGGTAAAATAGAACATCGACAATTTCCTGATCTAATTGATGAACTTACAAAGGGAGATCTTCTTGTTCTAAACGATACACGTGTCCTTCCAGCGCGACTTATGGGTGTCAAAGAAGAAACAGGTGCGGCGATTGAAGTTCTTTTATTAAAGGAACACGGCAATGATGAATGGGAGACGCTTGTTAAACCCGCAAAACGCATAAAACCTGGAAATATCGTGTCATTCGGTGATGGGCAGTTGAAGGCAGAATGTACCGGCGTTCTTGAACAAGGAGGACGCATATTTAAATTTATTTATGAAGGGATCTTTTACGAAGTTCTTGATGAACTTGGCAATATGCCGTTGCCTCCTTACATTACTGAAACATTAGACGATAAAGACCGTTATCAAACTGTATTTGCGAAAGAGCGTGGTTCTGCAGCAGCGCCAACAGCAGGTCTTCATTTTACAGAAGACATCCTTAATCGTATTCGTGAAAAAGGTGTGGGCGTAGAATTTATTACACTCCATGTTGGACTTGGAACGTTTCGACCTGTTAGCGTCGATACAATCGAAGGGCATACGATGCACTCTGAGTATTACAGTGTTTCAGAGAATGCTGCGAATGCTATAAATAAAGCGAAAGAAAACGGTGGAAGAATTATTGCTGTTGGCACAACTTCGGCTCGGACACTTGAAACAATTGCTTCGACTAATGATGGAAGAATTACCTCTTCAAGTGGATGGACATCCATCTTTATTTATCCTGGATATGTATTTAGTATTCTGGATGGGCTATTGACTAATTTTCATTTACCGAAATCCACGTTAATCATGTTGGTATCAGCACTTTCAACTCGTGAACACGTTTTGGAAGCATATCATCAAGCAATTAATGAGCACTATCGTTTTTTCAGCTTCGGCGACGCAATGTTTATCAAACCCCCTGAAAGAAAGGAATCATAATTATGCCAGCAGTTAGATACGAACATATAAAAACATGTAAACAAACGGGAGCAAGGCTTGGAATTGTCCATACTCCACATGGTTCTTTTGAGACACCTGCTTTTATGCCAGTGGGTACGCAGGCAACGGTTAAAACAATGTCTCCTGAAGAGTTAAAAGAAGTTGGGGCTGGCATTATTTTAAGCAACACATATCATTTATGGCTTCGTCCTGGCCATGATATTATTCAAGAAGCAGGCGGATTACACAAATTTATGAACTGGGATCGACCGATACTTACAGATTCAGGTGGATTCCAAGTCTTTTCACTCAGTGAATTTAGAACAATAAAAGAAGAGGGCGTTCATTTTAGACATCATTTGAATGGCAGTAAACTCTTTTTAAGTCCAGAAAAAGCAACTGAAATTCAAAACGCACTTGGGGCAGATATCATGATGGCCTTTGATGAATGTCCACCATATCCCGCGACATTTGAATACATGAAAGCTAGTGTTGAAAGGACTTCTAGATGGGCAGAACGTTGTTTATCTGCTCACGGTCGTCCCGCCGATCAGGCACTGTTTGGTATTGTCCAAGGTGGAGAATTTGAGGCACTTCGAAAACAAAGTGCTAAAGATCTCATATCCCTCGATTTTCCGGGTTATGCAATTGGCGGGCTTTCGGTTGGCGAATCAAAAGAAGTGATGAATGAAGTTCTTGAATTTACAACACCTCTTTTACCCGAAGATAAACCACGATATTTGATGGGAGTGGGTTCACCAAGATCCCTCATTGACGGTGCAATTCGTGGTATCGATATGTTTGACTGCGTGCTTCCTACGCGAATTGCACGTAACGGTGCTCTTATGACAAGTTCTGGGCGTATTAATATGCGCAATGCAAAATTCGAACGTGACTTTGGTCCAATCGATGACAAATGTACGTGTCATGTATGTAAAAATTACAGTCGTGCTTATATTCGTCACTTATTACGTGCGGATGAAACTTTTGGAATACGTTTGACGTCGTACCATAACTTGCACTTTCTTCTGAATTTAATGGAGGAAGTTCGTGGTGCAATACGGACAGATTCTCTCGGTGATTTTCGAGACGAGTTTTTCGAAAGCTACGGATTGAATAAACTGAATGCAAAAAACTTTTAAATCTTGTATAATGAATCGAGGTCGAAAGGGGGATGGAAAATGAATGAAACGTTGATAGGTTTACTACCTTTCGTAGCGATGTTTGCAATAATGTGGTTTTTGTTAATTAGACCAGCACAAAAAAGACAGAAAGCTACGAAAACAATGCAGAGCGATTTGAAACGTGGGGACGCGGTTATTACAATTGGCGGAATTCACGGTACAATAGACGCTGTTGATGACACTACAATTTATTTAAAAGTATCTGAAAGCACAACATTGCAATTCGACAGACAAGCTATTGGTCGAGTAAATCAATAAGTACATGAAATCATAACAATAAAGCGACGGTAGTTTTGACAGGATTATTCCTGTACGAACTATCGTCGTTTTTTTTGTATATTTGCTAAAGTACAATGGGCATCCTTTAATTATAGGAGGGTACACATGAATGATTTGCTAATTATTAGCTATCGAACGGTTTTACTATATATTCTTATTCTATTTGTCTTACGCGTAATGGGTAAAAGGGAAGTCGGCGAACTCTCAGTAATTGATGTCGTTGTATTTGTCATTATGGCCGAAGTTGCTGCATTTGCACTGGATTCTCCAGACAAAAAACTGATTATGTCTATCGTGCCAATCATTATATTGCTGTTCATTCAACTTTTATCGTCCTATTTTTCGCTGAAAAGTAAAAAGTTCCGGGATCTTGTTGATGGAGATCCGTCGGTTATTATTCGTGATGGAATTATTCAAGAATCGGAAATGAGGAAGCAACGATATAATTTAGACGATTTGTTTCAGCAATTACGTGAACAACAGATTGGCTCTGTCAAAGAAGTCTCATTTGCGTTTTTGGAACCATCCGGCAATCTGTCGGTTTTTAAATACGAAGGGACGCAACCGGTTTTGGCACTTATTACGGATGGTGTTATTCAAAGTAGACATGTCAAGATTATTGGTAAAACTGATCAGTGGCTAGTGGACGAGTTAAAATCGAATGGAGTAAATGACAGTGCCCATGTATTTTACTGTTCATTCGAAAAAGCTGAACTTGTAATTCAGTTAAAAGAAAAATCTCACTAAACTTTCAACAATTTCTTAAACAACATAAAATCATTCTTCTTCACTTGACCTGTTAGGAGCAAAACAACTAGGAGATAAATTGATGTAATTAAGCATTCTGTAATAAGCCCAAAACCACCAATCGGAATGAAAATAGGTCGTGTAATTGCGGTCATGATGAACGATGCGTACGGCATAGCGAACATTGTAAATCCAGTTGCTGTTGCTTTGTTTTTTCGTAATGTAGCGATATGGAGAAAAGACGTAATAAGAACACCGAAACCAATCGCTAGAACAGCACCCGTTACCTGTAATCCGGGTTGCGATGCAAGGATGAACATGACCGCTAGTTTTGCAATTCCGCCGTACACCGAGTTCATCATTCCCGCTTTTGCATCCCCGGTTGCTTGTAAAATTGAGTAGAGGGGACTTTGGATGTAATAAAAAAAGAAAACGGGAGCTAAAATCACCATATAGGATCCACCTTCAGTTATTTGAAACAACTTTTCAGCCAGTGCCTGTCCGTGGATGAAAAATACCGTTGCTGCAAAGGCACCGGTTAATGCTGATAAACGAAGTGCTAAATGTATGCGTTCTCGAAGTTTCGCTTTATTTGCTGATGCTGCTGCGCCACTCACAGCGGGCACAAGGACGACTGATAGGGCGTAAGGGATAAAGGCTGGGAATAATAAGAGTGGAACGAGAACACCAGAGATGATTCCATATAACGAAGTTGCGGCAACTGCAGTTATTCCGGAAAGCGATAATGCACGCAAAAAAATAATTGGCTCTAGAAACCAAGTAAATGTACCAAATAATCGACTTCCTGAAGCGGGCAGTGCAATCGTTAAAAGAGGTTCAAATGGGTAGCGTTGAACTTTTTCAAGTGTAGTCGGTTTTCTTTTTTTATGTTGTCTATATTTGAAAAGTAAATAAAGAACTGAAGTACATTCAGCAAGAAGCGTTATGATCATTGCGTAGGCTGCGTTCATGGCATTGCTTTCATGAGATAAAATAAAGGGCAATAACGCTGAAATAAGTAAGATGCGGAAAAACTGTTCAATAATTTGTGACCACGCAGTTTCTTCTATTCGAGCAATTCCTTGGAAATAACCTCGTATGATTCCACCGATTGCCGCAATCGGTACAATTGCTATCCCGGCATATAGTGCTGAAGAAGTTGCGGGATTTGAAAGCAATGTGCCTGCCAAAAAAGGGACAAACAAAATAGACGCTGGAATGAATACAGCAGCAGTTAAAATTGTTAGGAATGTCGCACTTTTCATTACTTCAGGAATTTTTATCGATTGACCTTTCGCTTCAAGTTCGGCAATTACTTTGGCGATTGCAATTGGAATACCAAGCTGTACCAGGGACAAGAAAAAAATGAATGCGGGATAAGCGGTCATGTAAATACCTACAGCTTCTTCGCCCGCGATTCTCATAAATTGGATCCTAAAAACGAACCCTAAAAGCTTCGATAGAAATACAGCAATCATTAAAACCGCTGTTCCGCGGATGAATGAAGACAATTTGAACAACTCCTTCTCAATTCCGTCCATTTCATATACAATAAACGTATGCGTAAATGTTTGGAAATAGGACTGTAGGAGAAAGGGATGGGGACAATGACGATTCAGTTTGAACATCTATTCAGTCATATGTATCCTGCGTTAGAGAGTAAGAAGACCGAATTCCATTTATATGGGTATACAACGGTAACAGAAAAGGACATATGGTCATATTGTGTCCAAAAAAAATGGCGTAAAAAAGACATAAGTAAATTACGCGAGCACGTTATGACGAATGATATTTTGCGAATATTGCCCGCAGCTTATATGACGTATACACAAATTGAAGAACAGCGAAATTCAAATTGGTTTTCTGAAATAAACAGTGATGAACTACAAATTCTATTAAAACCGAACGTGAAAAAGAATTAATTATTAAGAAATACACGAGTCTATTTGACACACGGAGCCCCCTGTTTCATAATAGACTTATTGTGTTTTTTGAGTGCGTACATAGCTAACTGCCGTGCCGCTTCATATTTAAGAGGGGGAAACTTTATAATGAAAACAAGAGGACGGATTATTGCGTTCCTATTATTGATTGTTATGTTTGTTGCAACAATGGGTGGAACCATAAAACCTATATTAAAAGATGTCAATCTGGGATTGGACTTACAAGGTGGTTTTGAAGTTCTTTATCAAGTTAAAACACTAAAGGACGATGGATCTAAAATCACAGAAGCGATGGTTAGCGACACCGCGGATGCATTATCTAGAAGGGTAGATGTACTCGGAGTTAGCGAACCAAATATCCAAGTCGAGTCAAACAATCGAATCCGCGTACAACTTGCGGGCGTAGAAGATCAAGATACAGCGCGTGAACTTCTTTCAACTCAGGCAAATCTTACATTTAGAGATGTAAATGATAGACTTTTGCTTGATGGAAATGATTTGAAAGAGGGGAAAGCGAAAGCAGACTTCGATCAAAATGGAAGACCCATTGTTACTTTAGAAATGAAAGAAGCAGATAAATTCGGTAAAATAACAACTGAAATATCTCAGATGAAACCGAATAACCAACTTGTTATTTGGCTTGATTTTGAAGAGGGTGTAGATTCATTTGCAGCTGAAGTAGGAAAACCAAAACCTAAATTTGTATCGGCACCGAATGTAGATGTACCTATTAATTCATCTACTGTTCAAATATCAGGCTCGTTTTCTATTGAGGAAACAACGAATCTTAAAGGGATTTTGAATGCAGGTGCGTTACCTGTGAAACTTGAAGAAATATTTTCAACATCCGTTGGAGCTCAATTTGGTGAACAAGCTCTTACTAAAACAATTTTTGCTGGAATCGTAGGTATTGCACTTATATTCTTATTTATGTTGTTTTATTACCGAATTCCAGGTTTGGTAGCAGTCATTACTTTGTCTGTCTATATTTATCTTATCCTCGTTGTCTTTACAGCTATTAACGGTGTATTGACGCTTCCGGGTATAGCAGCACTTATGCTTGGTGTCGGAATGGCAGTTGATGCAAATATATTAACGTACGAACGAATTCGAGAAGAGTTGCGTGTCGGGAAATCTGTGAAAACATCTTTTGTATCAGGTGCTAAATCTTCATTTACAGCAATTCTGGATGCAAACATAACAACCCTTCTTGCTGCAGTCGTATTATTTATTTTTGGGACAAGTTCCGTAAAAGGTTTTGCAACAGTTCTTATCATAAGTATTCTAGTCAGCTTCTTAACAGCTGTATGGGGCTCACGCTTGCTGCTTGGACTTCTTGTACACAGTGGCCTGCTGGACGGTAAAACTGGGCTCTTTGGTATTTCCAAGAGCAGGGTTCATAAACCAGAAGAGAAAATAGAAACGCTTGAATTATCAACCAAATTCGATCGTTTTGATTTTGTAAGCACACGAAAGAAATTCTATATACTTTCCGCAGTTTTACTTATTACGGGTGTTGCGATGTTAGGTATATTTAAATTGAACTTAGGGATCGATTTTTCGAGTGGTACACGTGTCGAAATCGTATCCGACAATCGCTTAATAAGTAGTGAAGTTTCTGATTACATCGATTCTATTGGACATCCATCAAGTGACATCGTCATTTCCGGTGATAATGGAAACATAGCCGTTGTTCGCTATAAAGAAGAGTTCAAACAAGAGGACATCAAAAGATTCCAATCCGATCTTTTTGCTAAATACGGTGAGAATCCAAATATTAGTGCTGTATCTTCAACAGTTGGAGAAGAACTTGTGAAAAATGCGTTCAAAGCACTTCTGTTTGCGGCACTTGGAATCGTGATTTATGTCGCATTCCGTTTTGAATGGCGAATGGGTCTGGCATCTATCATTGGTCTTGTCCATGACGCCTTCTTCATGCTTGCGTTGTTTAGTATTTTTCGTTTAGAAGTCGATATTACTTTTATTGCGGCTGTTTTAACAATCATTGGTTATTCCATTAACGATACGATTGTTACGTTTGACCGAATACGGGAAAACTTAAATCACCGCGGTGTAATTAGCAATGCTGAAGAACTTGCAGAAATTGTGAATAAATCACTCAGGCAAACTTTGGGTAGATCCGTTAATACAGTTCTAACCGTTGTCTTTGTTGTTGCAGCCCTTATGGCACTTGGTGCAGAGTCCATTCAAAACTTCTCAATTGCTTTATTAATTGGTCTGCTTGCTGGGACATATTCATCGATCTTCATTTCTGCTCAAATATGGTTTGATCTTAAAAAACGTGAAATCAATAAAAAAGGTTCAATTAAAGTTGATGTGAATAAGAAACAGTGGGGCTCCGACGAACCTGTCGTGTAATTGGTTTCACTCTTTGGTAAAACGGGGTATACTCTTCGTATATCCTGTTTTTTTATAGTTATGAGAGGGGAATTCATTTGAAAATTCAATGGAACTTATTATTAGGTTTAATTTTTGCAGTAATCATAGCCGTTTTTGCGGTTATGAATGTTAATGCTGTCCCCGTTAACTATGTTTTTGGTGAATCGGAGTGGCCTCTTGTTCTTGTTATTTTATGTTCTGCATTACTTGGTGCAGCAATTAGTACATTCGTTGCAATGTTTCGCTCTGTACAGTCCAATCGACGCATAAAGGAACTTCTTCGTGATAACAATGAAAAAGAAGTGTTGATTGCCAACCAACAAAACGAGCTTGCTGAATTTCAAAAAACAACGGGCGAAATTATTCCTCAAGACATTCGTGTAGAAGATATTACAAATTAATAAAAAACATCGTTTTGAACAACTATCAAAACGATGTTTTTTTTATTTGTACAGTGTGCTGCTTTCAGATAAACAGTGCATCCGCTATAATGAAACAGAGGATGTGAACGTTTTGATAGAATCAATGAAAAAATGGACGGTTGAGCGTCCGAATGAAAAAATAGTAGACGTACTTAAAACGGAGCTTAAGATTCCAAGAGTGCATGCTAAAATATTAGTTTCCAGGGGAATTACAAATTCTACAGAAGCTAAATCATTTTTACATATGGACCAAATGTCAATGCATGATCCATATTTACTATACGATATGGAAAAAGCAGTTACACTGATAAATCAAGCAATTAAGGATAATAAAAGAATTGCAATTTATGGGGATTATGACGCGGATGGTGTCACGAGCATATCCGTTTTAAAGACTGCATTGAAGCGACTGGGTGCAGATGTTTTTTTCGTAATACCGGACAGGTTCGTGCACGGCTATGGTCCAAATAAAGATCTATTTCAGGAGATTTATGAACAGAGAGCTTCACTAATTATAACCGTAGATAACGGTGTTTCGGGTGTGGATGAAGTTGCATTTGCAAAAACGCTTGGGATGTCCGTTATTATTACCGACCATCATGAACCCGGAGACGTATGGCCGGATGCTGATGCTGTTATACATCCACGCCATCCAAAAGGCTCCTACCCATTTGGAGATTTGGCCGGGGTGGGCGTGGCTTTCAAACTTGCATGTGCACTTTTGGAAGAACTACCCCTGGATCTACTTGAACTTGTTGCAATTGGAACTGTGGCAGACCTCGTTCCGCTACGTGGGGAAAATAGATATTTTGTAAAAGAAGGCATCAACAGAATGCGTGTCTCTAGACGACCCGCAATCCAAGCACTTACACGTGTCGCAGGAACGATGCAAGCCGATCTTACGGAAGAGTCTATCGGATTCATGATTGGCCCTCGTATCAACGCAGCCGGTCGTCTAGGAGATGCTTCACCGGCAGTGGATTTATTTATGACGGATGATATTACTAAAGCGACAATGCTTGCAGAAAAAATGGATTCGCTAAATAAGGAAAGACAGGCACTTGTTACTACTATGGCGCTAGAGGCAGAAGAAATCATTTCCGAAATGTACGGCGAGGCGATTCCAAACGTTCTCGTTATCGCGAAAGAAGGTTGGAATGCGGGTGTCGTCGGAATCGTTGCCTCTCGTTTAACAGAAAAATATTACCGCCCTTCAATCGTCTTGTCTTTGGATGTGGAAAAGGGAATTGCCAAAGGATCAGCCAGAAGTATTACAGGGTTTAATATGTATGAAGAACTTACGGAAAATGCTCATATACTGCCTCATTTCGGAGGGCATCCAATGGCTGCAGGTATGTCGCTAAATAGTAGTGATATTATGGAGTTAAGAGAAAACCTGAATCGACAGTCTGAAACTTCACTTACTTCAGAAATGCTTGTGCCGAAACTCGCGATAGATGTTCCCCTAACGATTGATGAAATTGATGTAAAAGTGTTGGAATCTCTTGAATTACTAAGGCCTTTTGGGATGGGTTTTATAAAACCAGTTTATTTACTTGAGGATTTATCCGTTAAGTCTATTCGGAAAATAGGAGCAGCACAGAATCATTTGAAATTAGAGTTGACGAATGGCAAAGATACAATTGATGCTATCGGGTTTGGTCTCGGTCATATCGGGGATCAACTAACACCTTCTGTAAAACTGTCTGTTGTAGGAGACTTACAAGTAAATGAGTGGAATGGCAATAAAAAACCACAGCTTTTAATCCGCGATCTTTTATCTGATGAATGGCAGTTGTTTGATTTACGAGGAGTTCATGAGCAGTCCAGATGGTTGCATACAATACCCGCAAAATGTACTGCGTTTATAGCTTTTCAAGAACAAACAGTCAGCCATTTTAAATCGTCAATTAAAGAGGGCAGTATTTACGAATATGGAAAAGACGAGATTCCAGATGTTGACAATATTGTTTTTCTTGATATTCCTTCAAACTCCTCTAGCTTAGAAACAGTAGTTAAAAAGCTGAATCCAAAACGAATTTATGCTCATTTTCACGTTCCGGAATCCAAGTATTTTGATGGACTACCAAGTCGTGAACAATTTGGATGGTATTACAGCTTTCTAAAAAAACAAATGAATTTTGACTTTGTGAATAAAGGAAAAGCATTAGCAAAACATAAAAGTTGGAACAACGATTCGGTTTATTTTATGACAAAGGTGTTTTTTGAGCTTGGATTTGTTAAGATAGAAAATGGTTTTACATCTGTTGTTGAAATTACCGGAAAACGTGATTTAACGGAAGCGCCGGCATATAAAGAGCGTGAAAACCAAATGAAGCTTGAGGAACAACTTGTATATGCACCTTATATGGATTTGAAAAGATGGTTCGATACACTGCGTATAGAAGCTGTCAATGGGGAGGAACAATAATGAATTTGAAAGACTATGTTACAATCGTTCCAAATTATCCGAAAGAAGGTATCAGTTTTAAAGATATCTCAACGATTATGGATAATGGAAAAGCATATAAATTCGCGACAGATGAAATTGTAAAGTTTGCCAATCAAGTAGGTACGGATATTATAGTTGGACCAGAGGCACGTGGATTCATTATTGGTTGTCCGGTTGCATATGCACTTGAAGTTGGTTTTGCTGCTGTTCGTAAACCAGGGAAATTACCACGTGAGACAATCGATGTTGAATATGATTTGGAATATGGGAAAGATACACTCTCAATTCACAAAGATGCCATTAAACCCGGCCAGCGTGTATTGATTGTAGATGATTTACTTGCAACAGGTGGAACAGTGGGGGCGACAATTGAGCTCGTTGAAAAACTTGGCGGCATTGTAGCTGGCTGTGCGTTTCTTATTGAACTAACCTATTTAGATGGACGAGATAAACTTAAAGGCTACGACATGCAAGCACTAATTACTTATTAAAAAGAGGTCCTTCGCAAACTAGCGAGGGGCTTTTCTTTCTAAGCACTTTACATTTGCATGCATTTATACATACAATAGGAATACTAATGTTTTTAGGGAATTAGATCGAAGGGGGTAATATTATGGCGAAAAACCGCGGCATGACAGAAGAAGACATATTCGCACTTGTTGCCTCTTATATGAATGAAGAGCATGTTCAAATCGTGAAAAAGGCTTATGAAGCTGCAAAAATTGCTCACGAAGGCCAGTTCAGAAGCTCGGGCGAAGCCTACATCCTTCATCCAGTACAAGTCGCAGGTATTCTTGCCGAGCTTCAAATGGACCCCTCTACTGTTGCTGCTGGATTCTTGCATGACGTTGTAGAAGATACCAAAGTCAGCAGAGAGGATATCATACGTGATTTTGGTGAAGAGGTTGCTATGCTCGTTGATGGAGTAACGAAACTCGATAAGTTGAAATACAAGTCTAAAGAAGAAAAACAGGCAGAGAATCATAGGAAAATGTTTGTTGCAATGGCGCAGGATATTAGAGTAATCCTAATTAAACTTGCGGACAGATTGCATAATATGCGTACATTAAAACATGTTTCTGAGGAAAAACAACGTCGTGTAGCGTCAGAAACCTTGGAGATCTTTGCACCACTTGCACATAGATTAGGAATTTCAGCGATTAAATGGGAGTTAGAAGACATAGCTTTGCGCTATTTAAATCCACAGCAATACTACAGAATTGTAAATATGATGAAACGCAAGCGGGTTGAACGTGAAAATTATTTAGCAGATCTAATGACTCAAATAAAATCAGAACTTGAAAATATGGAAATCGAAGCAGATATGTCTGGACGCCCGAAACATCTTTATTCGATTTATCGAAAAATGATCGTTCAGGGGAAAGAATTCAACGAAATTTATGATTTACTTGCTGTCCGCATAATCGTACCTAGTATAAAAGATTGCTATGCTGTTCTTGGAATCATTCATACACTTTGGAAGCCAATGCCGGGTCGTTTTAAAGATTATATCGCTATGCCAAAGCAAAACTTGTATCAATCTTTACATACAACAGTAGTAGGACCAGGTGGGGATCCACTTGAAGTACAAATTCGTACGACAGAAATGCATAAAATTTCGGAATTTGGAGTTGCTGCACACTGGGCTTATAAGGAAGGTAAATCACTTTCTTCAAATCCAACTGATATAGATTCCAAGTTGACTTGGTTTAGAGAAATACTGGAATTTCAAAACGAATCATCCGATGCGGAAGAGTTTATGGAGTCCTTAAAATTTGATTTGTTTTCCGATATGGTTTATGTATTCACACCGAATGGAGATGTGATGGAACTGCCATCCGGTTCAGTTACAATTGATTTTGCTTATCGCGTTCACTCAGAAATTGGGAATAGAACAATTGGTGCGAAGGTAAATGGCAAAATGGTTCCGCTGGACACAGAATTATTCACTGGAGACATTATTGAAATATTAACGTCTAAACAATCGTTCGGCCCAAGCCGAGATTGGTTAAAAATCGCAGTATCCTCACAAGCGAAAAATAAGATACGTTCTTACTTTAAAAAACAATTACGTGATGAAAATATTCAAAAAGGCCGGGAATCAATTGAAAAAGAAATAAAAGCATTAGGCTTTATTGTTAAAGAAGTACTGACACAGGAAAATATTAAACGCGTTTGTGAAAAGTATAACTTTACATCAGAAGAAGATATGTGTGCAGCTGTTGGATTTAACGGGATAACTGCTCAACAAGTAGCGAATCGTCTAACGGAAAAGTCTAGACGAGAGCGTGAAAAACAAGATACGATTGATAAAATCGTATCCGAAATGCAATTGCCACCTTCCAATAAAATGACGGAATCGGGTGTTATTGTTGAAGGAATTGATAATTTATTAATCCGTTTGTCCAAGTGTTGTAATCCAGTACCTGGGGACGCTATCGTCGGTTTCATTACAAAAGGACGAGGTGTTTCAGTTCATAGAACGGATTGTCCGAATATTATGTCCGATGATGAAGAAAATGATCGTATCATCGATGTTGAATGGGCAAATGGTGTTGAAGGAGTTCGTAAAGAATTCCAAGTGGATATTGAAATTACAGGCTTTGATAGACAAGGTTTGTTAAATGAATTAATGATGGTTGTTGCGGAAACAAAGACTCCTATTGTTGCTGTTAGCGGAAAAGCTGATAAGGAAAGCATTGCTAAAATGAATATGACGATTAAAATTACAAATATTGCACATTTACATCGTATCGTTGATCGAATTAAACAAGTTCGTGACATTTACTCAGTGGAACGTGTAATTAATTAGTAGAGGTGATGGCAATCAGGATACTTTTACAACGTACAGGTCCAGCGTCTGTTCAAGTGAATAATGCAGTGACAGGCTCAATAACTAAGGGATATGTGTTACTCGTCGGTATTACACATGAAGATACTGAGCAAGATGCGGTTTATCTTGCAAAAAAGATTTCCAATCTTCGGTTATGGGAAGATGATGAAGGTAAGATGAATCGGTCTATTCATGAAGTGGGTGGAGATATCCTTTCAGTTTCACAATTTACATTGTATGGTGATACGAAGAAAGGGCGGCGTCCCAGCTTTATAGCAGCTGCCCGACCTGAACAAGCAGAACCACTTTGGAACTTCTTCAATCAAAAGCTGCTAGAAGAGGGATTAGTTGTGGAGACAGGTGTTTTTGGAGCGATGATGAATGTCGAACTCATCAACGACGGACCCGTTACGATACTTCTTGAATCCAAATAAAAAAGGACCTTTCCGACATACTGGAAAGGTCCTTTCTATTTTAATTTGAGTTGAAGTAATTGAGAAGTCCATTGTAAATACCGAGTGATGCTTGTTCACGGAAAATATCTGTTGTGACACTCAATTCTTCTCCGGGATTGGATATAAATCCAAGTTCAATTAAAATAGCATTTTGTCTGTTTTCACGCAGTACTAGATAATCTCCAGGTTGTGCACCACGGTTTCTTAGTGTAACTGAAGAAGCTAGTCCATCATTTACATACGTTGCCAAACTTTTTTGTCGGTCATAGGTATAGTAAGTTGTAAATCCACCAACCGATGGAGTTGTTGTAGCATCATAGTGAACACTTATAAAAGCATCGGCCTCCACTTGGTGACTAACTGCTACTCTTTTCCGAAGGGAAACGTAGGCATCTGTTTCACGGGTGAGTATAACGTTGGCACCAGCAGCTCTTAGCTTTGAGGCAAGCAATTCTGATGTCAATAAGGTAATGTTCTTCTCGTCTGTTCCACGGGCACCTGTGGAGCCACGATCATTTCCGCCGTGACCTGGATCAACGACGATTGTTAGTCCTTTTAAAGTACCGGACACTCTAGCTTGATTTTCTTTCTTTGTTTCTTGTTCAGTGTGATTGTCTTCATTTGTGGAAACAACCCACTTCGCGATATAGGCAGAAGTTCCATCATTTAGTGAAACTTCATACCAATCATCTATTTCGGATTTAATTGTAAATCTTTCTCCCGCGTCCGCTCGTGTTGCTACGGGTGAGGATGTAGTTGCAGATTCCCTAATATTCGTACCATTTGAGAGAATTGTAACGGTATTAGTGGTTGCTACTTGTTCATTATTTGCAACGGTTGTGGAAGAAGAAATGGTGCCGTGGAACGAATAAACCCATCCTTCTTTATTTTTATCCTTATTAAAAACAATACGAACCCAATTTCCGTTAATTTCTTTTATTTCATAGGATTCATTTTTATATATAATACCTACACGTTTTGATGATAAGTCAGCATTCTTTCGTACGTTCAATGCATCTACGGCAATTGTAAAGGTATCTTGTTTTTGCTCTGTTGTAATCTGTTCAACTTCCTCGGCAATTTCAGTGATATATTCTGAATGGATCCAACCCGTGGTATTGTTAGTAACAATTTGAGTCCAACTACCGTTTTGGTCAATCATTTTTGCTTCATCACCAGCATTCATTCGTCCGAGAATGGAAGAACCGACAGATGGGCCTGAACGGATATTTAATAGATCTACGCGTGAAACAACAGTTGAAGTTTTTTTCGAAGTTTCGGCGTTCGTTGTAATGAGCCATGAAGCTATCCAACCTGTGCCGTTTCCATAATTGATTTGAACCCATTCGTCTGAAGTTGCAAGAATTGTTAAGGATTCACCTCTTTTTGATGTACCAATTACAGCATATGTAAGCCCAGGACCAGATCTTATGTTAAGAGAATCTACACCTACAATTGCGGTTTCAGCGGCTGCTTTGTGAACTTGTGTGTTCACAACAAGTGTGAATGTAAGAACGAAAACAATCGCCCATTTCATCGCTTTTGGCAAAAAACCACTCCTTTTATTCTATTATAATCATAACTTGTACAAAAAACTACAAGATTTGCTAATAGGTTGACACTTCTTATTAAAGTCTTTATGATAAGTTGTAATTGACTAATATTTTTTTGCTTATGACGTGAAAAGTAATTGTATAAGAAGCTGACAAGAGAGGGGAGGACCTGGCTGAAATCCACCCTACAGACTACATACGATGAAAAACATCACCGAAGCTCTGTGCTGAACGTAATTATACAGTAGGTACAGACGGAACCGGCCGTTATATCGGATTACGAGTGGGTGCTGAAAGTGGAGCACCAATTAGGGTGGAACCACGGTAGCTATAAAGGCTCTCGTCCCTTGCATATGCAGGGGATGGGGGTCTTTTTTTGTTGTTCAAATCTTTATGTGTGGGTATAAAAAACACTTTATATTATTTATAAGAAAGGGGAATCATCATGATTTTTAAAGTACCTAGAGGAACACAAGACATTTTGCCCTCTGAGACATGGAAGTGGCAGCAAGTTGAATCAATTATTAAGGATGTCAGTGATGCATTTCGCTATAAGGAAATTCGCACTCCAATCTTTGAACAAACTGAGTTATTTCAACGACTTGTTGGAGAAACAACCGATGTTGTTCAAAAGGAAATGTATACATTTACGGATAAGGGTAATCGTTCAATGACACTCCGACCTGAAGGAACTGCACCAGTTGTTCGTTCGTTTGTTGAACATAAAATGTTTGGCATTCCCGACCAGCCCGTTAAACTTTTTTATGTTGGCCCGATGTTTCGTTATGAACGTCAACAGGCTGGGCGGTATCGTCAGTTTGTACAATTTGGAGCAGAAGCAATAGGCAGTGCGGATCCCGCGATAGACGCTGAAGTCATTGCACTTGCAATGAATGTTTATGAGCGAGCGGGACTGTCAGATTTAAAACTTGTATTGAATTCATTGGGTGATACAGAGTGCAGAAAGTCTCATAAAGATGCGCTCATTGCTCACTTTAGTCCACATATCGCCGAGTTTTGTTCAGATTGCAAATCAAGGTTGGATTTAAATCCTCTGCGCATACTGGACTGTAAAGTAGATAGTGAAAATCCATTGATTGCAACTGCACCTTCTTTAACAGATTATTTAAATGAAGATTCAGCAGCTTATTTTGAACAAGTAAAAAGTTACTTAGACGACTTAAATATTTCTTACGAAGTGGATGCGAACTTAGTACGTGGTCTTGATTACTACAACCACACAGCCTTTGAAATAATGAGCACATCAGAAGGATTTGGTGCGATTACGACATTGTGCGGTGGTGGCAGATATAACGGCCTTGCCGAAGACATTGGTGGTCCATCTGCACCTGGAATAGGATTTGCGATGAGTATTGAACGCCTTCTTCTAGCAATGAATGCTGAAGGTAAATCATTTGATGAAGAGCCGACTCTAGATGTCTACATTGTGACACTTGGTGATGATGCAAAACGACCAGGATTTAAACTTCTTAACGAACTTAGAAAATCAGGCATTCGATCAGATATGGATTATATGGATCGTAAAATGAAGGGTCAAATGAAGTCTGCAGATCGCTTAAACGCAGAAGTTGTTGTAGTGATAGGTGAAGACGAAGTAGCGGAAAATGTCGCTATGGTACGAAATATGTCAGACGGTACACAAGAGAAAATCGCGACATCCGAATTGGTGGAAAAAATCACTAGTTCTTTGAAACGATAGAGGAAGGAAGATGAAAAATATGGAACGTACACATTATTGTGGTGAGTTATCTGGAAAACTAGTGGGGTCTACTGTAACAATAAAAGGCTGGGTTCAAATTAGAAGGGATCTTGGAGGACTCATATTCATTGATTTACGTGATCGTTCTGGAGTAGTTCAAACAATTTTCAGTCCGGAATATTCTAAAGAAGCTCTTGAAATAGCTGAAGGTGTAAGAAGTGAGTTCGTTCTTAGTATCACTGGTAAAGTAATTGAGCGTCAGGAATCACAAAAGAACCCAAACATAGAAACAGGTTCAATTGAAGTTCAAGTGGAAGAAATAACAATTATTAATAAGGCAAAAACACCTCCGTTTATTATTGAAGATGAAACAGATGCCAATGAAGAGATTCGTCTAAAGTATAGATACTTAGACCTTCGTAGACCTAAGCTGGCTAAAGTATTTAAAATGCGTTCGGATATCACTCGTACAGTGCGAAACTTTTTAGATGACGAAGGGTTCTTGGAAGTTGAAACTCCGATATTGACGAAGTCAACTCCAGAAGGAGCGCGTGATTATCTAGTACCAAGCCGTGTCCATGATGGTGAGTTTTATGCATTGCCACAATCTCCACAACTTTTCAAACAAATGTTAATGGTTTCTGGTTTTGATAAATACTACCAAATTGCACGTTGCTTCCGTGATGAAGATCTTCGTGCAGACCGTCAGCCAGAATTCACACAAATTGATATGGAAATGAGTTTCATGTCAAAAGAAGCCATAATGGAATTGAATGAACGTCTCATGCAAAAAGTCATGAAAGATGTAAAAGGAATCGATATTCAAATTCCATTTAAACGCATTCCTTATGACGAAGCAATGATGCGCTTCGGTTCAGATAAACCAGATACAAGATTCGGCATGGAACTTATAGATGTTTCGGACGTCGTTAAAGACGCACCTTTTAAAGTCTTTAGCGGTGCTGTTGAAGCGGGCGGTCAAGTTAAATTAATTAATGTGAAAAACGCTGCAAAAGATTTTACTCGTAAAGATATCGATGAAGTATTAGGCCAATATGTTTCCGTTTACGGTGCAAAAGGTCTTGCATGGTTGAAGGTCACAGAGGACGGTTTAACAGGTCCGATTGCACGATTCTTTGAAGGTCAGTTAGCCGAGGCATTACAATCAGCATCAGATGCTGAAGTTGGAGATTTACTACTTTTTGTAGCAGACAAAAAGAATGTAGTAGCGGATTCTTTGGGTGCGTTACGAATAAAACTTGGAAAAGATCAAGGTCTTATTGACGAATCAAAATTCAATTTCTTGTGGGTAACGGAATGGCCGTTATTTGAATTCAATCCTTCCGAAGGTCGATTTACAGCTGCACATCATCCATTCACAATGCCGACAAACGTAGATGAGTTGGTGACAAGTCCGGAAACTGTGAAAGCTGAAGCCTACGACTTGGTTCTGAACGGTTTTGAACTTGGTGGAGGCTCACTTCGTATTTATGAGCGTGACGTCCAAGAAAATATGTTTAAAGCACTTGGGTTTAGTGCTGAACAGGCTCAGGAACAATTCGGGTTTTTACTCGATGCTTTTGACTATGGAACACCACCACACGGAGGGATTGCATTCGGGCTAGACCGAATCGTCATGTTGCTTTCGGGTTCTACGAATTTACGCGACACAATCGCTTTTCCAAAAACTTCAAGTGCAAGTTGTCTTTTAACATCTGCTCCTGACATTGTAGACGCTGGACAACTAGCGGAATTAGGTATTTCTGTTTTAAATAAAAAAGGTAAGTAATTCAAAAGTGTGAATATACGTATTCGTGTAAAAATAAAAACATTGAAATTGAATCAATTCTATGTTAATCTAAAGGTAATACAAATCCTGAAGTGTTCGTTATTTGACAATAAGTTTTGACCGAACATTTATATCGTCGGGAGTCTATATTTTGATTAGGATGACACGCCTGTCATGGGACGTCAAAATAATTGAATAGGACACCCACCTGCTTGATGCGGGTTCAAAACGATAACACAAAGACGGCACATTTGGGATTTGTTCTTACTTAATAATTCGTCCTCTCTGATACTTTTGCGGAGAGGTTTTTTGTTGAAAAATATAGATATTATAGTTAAAGAAGGGCGGAATTTGTTTGTTGCACCAGTTTTCTAGAAATGAATTAGCGATTGGAACAGAAGGCGTCGAACGGATGCGTGATACCACGGTTGCGATACTAGGTATCGGTGGAGTTGGCTCATTTGCAGCCGAAGCCTGCGCAAGAAGTGGTATTGGACGTATTATACTTGTTGATAAAGATACAATTGATATTACAAATATCAATCGCCAGCTTGTTGCTTACTTATCTACAGTCGGGAGATCTAAAACAGAAGTTATGGCAGAACGAATTGCAGATATCAATAAGGAATGTGAAGTTATCTCCCTTCATATGTTTTATACAGAGGAAACTTCTGATGAGTTTTTTAGTTATCAACCGGATTATGTCATTGATGCGTCGGATACAATTATTTATAAAGTCCATCTTATTAATGAGTGTATCAATCGAAATGTGAAAATAATTTCTTCAATGGGCGCAGCGAATAAAATGGATCCTACACGATTTCAAATTTCGGATATTTCAAAGACACATACAGATCCTGTAGCAAAAGTAATTCGCAAAAGACTGAAAAAGCTTGGAATTTACAAAGGAGTTCCAGTTGTGTTTTCAGATGAAAGTCCTGTCGTAATTCGTGAAGATGTTTTAAAGACTGTAGGTAATTCAGAATCCACAATCCGTAAAGCCGAACTGCCTCCTGCTTCAAATGCATTCGTTCCTTCAGTCGCTGGACTTGTTTGCGCAAGTTGGGTAATCAATACGATTGTAGAAGATATACCAATTCAGCGAGTGAAAGACGTTGTATTACAAACCAATTAAGTAGTAAAAGGTATTATTCTTTGTTCATGTTTCAGCAAGTTTAATAGTGGATTCGGATAAAGAAGAGCCCATAATAGAAAAGAAATTATAATCCGTGATTTAACGATTATATTTTATAAAAGGCAATTGTACATGTCAGTCGACATGCACAATTGCCTTTTTTATATTTCCAATTATATCTTTTGAATAAAAATTAAACTGAACCCACTTCTTAATTAATAGATGCCTTTTTTATTTAATGAATGTTTACAATCATCGTGAAAAAGGGTACATTTTAAGTACTACTAAAGGATTATATGCTAGTTAAAAAACAATAGTATTAAAGACTCTTAGATTACGATGATTAAAGATTAACCAGTTCGTAGGGGATGTCATAAAGTGAGGGGGTTTAACTCATGTTAAAAAGAATACAGCAATTAAAAATAGGCATTACTAGCAAAGTAGTTATTGCAATGTTTGTTGTGATATTGACAATTATGTTACTCGTTGCTTCATATTCTTTTAATAAATCTAGAAATTTAATGCTGTTTCAGTTAGAGCGTGAATTTTCAGCAGAAATTGCAATAGCTGAAAAGGAAGTAACTTCTTTTTTCGAACAAAAAGGTGAAATCGTGAAACAACTTTCAATAATCCCCATTTTAAAATCAATTTTGATTGATGATAATAATAGGGAAAGCGTTCAATCCAATTCAAGTTATAATTTGCTGCAAATGACCCTTAATGAGGCAGTAGAAAATAATGAAGATGTAGAATTACTTTGGTTAGCAAATGTCAAGCATAGTTATTTTGTAGCGAATAATGAATACCTCTCAAATAACTCTTTTATAATTAAAGATAGACCGTGGTTTAATAATTCTGAGAGTAAAGAAGGCATTTCTTATTCTGATCCTTATAATGATTTTGCCACAAATAAATTGACTATTAGTGTGATCCATCCTGTTCAAGAAAATGAAAAACGTTTAGGATATTTTGGAGCCGATGTCCATATAGACAAATTACCTGCAATATTAAAGAGATTCGAAAAAAATGGGCGACATTTAGTATTAGTAACTGATGATAATAATGTTATTTATGATGAAAAGAATATGTGGACTGTATTTAAAAATCAAGAATTTATAGATTCCGAAATTTCACATTTAAAAATAGATGGGGAAGTATATTATTCCAAAGTTAGTGAAGTTGAAAATGTTGGATGGAAGATTATTTTGTACGTACCTGAACAGGTTGTACTCCAACCATTTGCAGAGTATCAAAAAACATTATTAACATTTTGGACCATAGCTTTAACTGTGTTACTATCGATACTTTCACTTGTTTTACGTTTTCTACTAAAAGATATACCTCGAATTACATATGGAATAGATAAAATGAAAAATGGTGACTTTGAATCTCGTGTCGGAATTGTGCGTCAAGATGAAATTGGTATAATTGCACGTGCTTTCGACCAAATGGCGAATACAATCCAAATTCAAATGAAAGAAATGAATCATCAAACTCACCATGATTCATTAACGAAACAACCAAATCGGAACTCCATTGAAGAAAAATTAGACCAATGGATTGTTGGAGCGGTGAAAAGTGGACAAATAATTGCTGTGGCTTTTATGGATTTAGATGACTTTAAGCAAGTAAATGATACAAATGGTCATGCTTACGGAGATGAGCTGTTAATTAAAGTCGGAAATCGAATCCAAGATTTATTACCCAAAAATAGTTTTTTTGGTCGTTTTGGTGGAGATGAGTTTGTAATATTAATACTTGCCGATGCATCCGAAATGTCTTTAGTTCGCAGTATTATAAAACGTGTTCATAAATCGTTTGCAGATGTGTTTCAAGTTTTTGATACTGCTTTATATATTACATCATCGATAGGTGTTTCAATTTTTCCGGAAGATGCGAATACTAAAGAAGGGCTATTTACTAACTCAGATACTGCGTTGTATAAATCGAAAGAATCAGGGCGTAATAAAGTCTTTTTCTTTAATCCAGATATGAAATTAGCTTTTGAAACGGAAATAAAGTTGGATCGCGGTTTACGAACTGCTATTGAGAATAACGAGTTTTTTCTGGTCTATCAACCGCAGCTAGACATTAAATCAGGAAGAATGACAAGTATGGAGGCACTCATCCGTTGGAATCATCCTGAATGGGGCATGGTCTCGCCAAATGATTTTATTCCACTCGCAGAAAGGTCAGGAAAAATTTGTGAAATCGGTGATTGGGTAATCGATACAAGTTTACAAATGGTAAAACGTATCGTCCGCGAATTTCCATATATAGAACGAATTTGTGTAAATGTAAGTGCAATCCAGCTTCATGAAAAGGATTTTGTACGAAAATTAATAAATGCATTAGCTAAGCATTCAGTTCCCGCGAAATTATTGGAAATAGAAATAACGGAATCCGTTATTATTAATAATAAAGAAGGAATCATTGAAAAGCTAACAGAATTAAAAGCTCTTGGTGTACACATTGCATTGGATGACTTTGGAACAGGTTACTCATCTCTCAATTATTTACGATTGATGCCCATTGATCGAATTAAGGTGGATAAATCGTTCGTTGATCATTTAGACGATGATCCAATTGTGTTGGCGATTTTAAGAACTATTATTGAATTAGGTCACGGTCTTAACTTTGAAATTGTAGCAGAAGGTGTTGTAGATAAATCTCAATTTCATCTTCTCGAGAAAATGCAAGTCGATTCCATTCAGGGGTTTTATTACGCTCGTGCTATGGATGAAGAGTCTCTCTATTTGTTTTTAAGGGAGCAAGAATCAGAATTGACAATCATTCACTAGCAAAAATAGTAGTTATGTTATGATTTAAAGAACAAACAGTAAAGGATTTGATTAAAATTAAGAAGAAATTACGAACCGGGAATCTAAACGCGATTACAGATGTACCTGGTGTGAAAATTGGACATGTAACACTCGAAGAACATTTACAAGATGGGGAATCTATTTGTACGGGTGTTACAGCGATATTCCCGCATAATGGTAATATTTTCGAGCAAAAAGTTCCAGCAGCTCATTTTGTATTAAATGGATTCGGTAAAACTGCAGGACTTATACAAGTAGACGAACTTGGAGTAATTGAATCCCCGATAATGCTCACAAATACTTTTAGTGTTGGAGCTGTTTTAGAAGGAACACTTACGTATATGTTGGAAGAAAATGAAAAGATTGCGGATACAACAAGTTCGTTAAATATTGTTGTTGGTGAATGTAATGACAGTCATTTAAATTCAATGAGATTGATGAAAGTTAGACCGGAACATGCAATCCAAGCACTTAAAAAAGCTGATATTGGACCAATGGAGCAAGGTGCTGTTGGTGCAGGTAAAGGAATGATTTGCTACGGGATGAAAGGTGGTATTGGTTCGTCCTCGCGAATTGTTCAATCAGAAGACCAATCCTACTCGGTGGGAGTATTAACTTTAACGAATTTTGGAAAAGTAGAAGAATGTAAAATTAATGAATGGCTTGTGGAAAAAGGATCTGAAAAAATCGCTTCTAATCCAGAATCAAAGGCAAATGAGCTAAAACCAGATGGATCTGTGATCATTGTTGTTGCGACAGATGCGCCTGTAAACGACCGACAACTTAAGCGTCTAGCTAAAAGGGCAGCGATTGGTTTAGGTAGAACGGGTACACATATACATAATGGAAGTGGAGATATCATCATTGCTTTTTCAAATGCTTACACGGTGCCGCATGAGAGTGACCAAATAACTGAAACATATGAACTTCTCAGAGATGATTGTGCCGTTATGAGTGATCTTTTCCAAGCCGTTATTGAAGCGACTGAAGAGGCCGTTTATCAATCTTTGCTTCATGCTAAAACCACCACTGGTAGAAAAAATCGGGTCGTTGAAAATTGGCCTTTATAAGAAACTAAAATGTGGACTCGAAAACGCAATAGCCTTGCCAACTGTATCCCGCAATAAAAATTGAAAAGAATTTAAAAAAGACTTCATTCCGATTCGTAAAGAACGGGATGAAATCTTTTGTGTTCAATTTATTAATTTCCCATCATTTATATACAAAATTCGGTTGCTCAGTTTTTCTGCTTCGGCTCGACTGTGTGTCACAAGAATGATTGGTATTTTCCAAAGTTTATGGAGACGTAACAACTCATCATGACTCCTTGCCCGTGTCGTATCGTCCAGTGCAGAAAAGGGTTCATCAAGAAGGAGTAAATCAGGTTCAGTTGCTAATGCACGAGCAAGTGCAACTCGTTGTTTTTCTCCACCAGATATTTCATTTGGAAATTGTTCTGTTAAATGATCTATTTTTAATTCTTTCAATAATTGTTTGGCTAAATGTTCATTTTTCATACCATACATGATGTTTTTCCATACCGTCATATGAGGGAAAAGTGCATAATCTTGAAATAAATATGCGATTCTCCTTTGCTGAATCGGTACATTCTTTTTTCTGCTTTTAAATAAAATATGATTATTTAGTTGAATGCTGCCGCTAGTAGCTTTGGTAATTCCGGCAATACAATTGAGAATTGTTGTTTTACCCGAACCGGAGGGACCGAAGAGAGCAACGATTTCATTTTTTTCTACGATGAAATCTGCTGTTAATTCAAAATGGGATAATGATTTTTTAATATCTACATTAAGCATTATTTGCCCCTCCGTTCTGTATAACGCATCATATGCCTTTTACTCCACCAGTTTAACCAAAGAATTGCAGTGAAACCAAGTGAAACAATGATTAATACCCAAAACTTAGCCATTTCCATATTGCCGGATTCGACAGCGAAATAAATAGCAAGCGGGATTGTATCTGTAACGTTTGGAATATATCCAGCTAACATTAATGTCGCGCCGAATTCCCCGAGTGCGCGAGCAAAAGACAAGACCAAACCTGCCAACAAACCTGGCCATGCGAGAGGAAATGAGATTGTTCTAAAGACTTTCCATTTTGAGGCACCCATTGTATATGCTGCATTTTCGATGTTTTCGTCAAACTGTTTGAATGCGGCCGATGCACTTTGATACATGAGTGGAAAAGAAACAACAACAGCAGCAATTATGACTGCATACCATGAAAATACAACTTGAAATTCAAAGAGATCTAACAATAATCGACCCAAAAAACCATTTTTACCAAATAAGTACAATAGCCCGAATCCAACTACTGTAGGTGGTAGTACTAATGGCAATAATATAATCGCTTCAATTACGCTTTTTCCAAAAAATGAATTGCGTGCAAGTAATCGTGCCAAAAACATGCCGACGATAAAGACAATAACAGTTGCAATTGTGGCAGTTTTTAAAGAAAGCCATAAAGGAGAATAATTTACATCAAGCATCTAAATCACCTTATTTCACTTTTTAAAACCATATTTCGCTAAAACCTTTTGCGCTTCTTCTGAAGCCATATACGTAACAAATTCAGATGACTCTTTCTCATGTTTTGTATTTGCAAGAACTGCTGCAGGATAAATGATGGGATCATGTAATCCATCTTCCACAGTAGCTAAAATTTTAATGTCCTCTGAAGATAAAGCGTCACTTTCATAAACAAATCCTATGTCTACGTTACCTGTTTCAACATAAGTTAGCACTTGTCGAACGTCTTTTCCTAGAATGAGTTTATTCACGAAGTCATTCCATATATTTAAATTTTTAAGAACCTGTTCGGAGTATTTTCCAGCGGGCACACTTTCTGGGTTACCAATTGAAATCTGTTCAATATCATCTGCTGAAATATCACTTGCCGATTGATAATTAAGATTTGAAGAACTTCCCGCAATCAATACAAGTTTATTACCAGTTATATCTTCACGGGTCGCGTTCAGAATAAGATCTTCCACTTCAAGTGTATCCATACAGTCTTGGTTCGCCGATATAAAGACATCAACAGGTGCACCGTGTCGAATTTGTTGTGCAAGACTTCCAGAACCGCCCAAGTTAAATGTAAGTTCAACATTAGTATCTTTTTCGTAATTCGTTTTAATTTCTTCGAGTGCATCTGTTAAACTCACTGCGGCTGAAACTGTTAAACTAACTGACGTGACTGTTTCTTTCTCAACTTTTGGGTTCTCTTTGTTAGTGCTCTTTTCTACACAACCTGAAAGAAGTAGAATAAACGAGAAAAAAATCAACTTTCGTTTTTTCATTAAATGACCATCCTTTTATAAATACAAGACGTTTGTGAAGTTCCCGTTCCTTACTCCTATTTTATTGAAATAGGAACTCTCTTTCAAAAACGTCATATATTGTGCAGCCTATGATCGCTCATACACCTTTATTGTATATCATAATACATAAACTGAACTTTTATTTCTTTTTACGAAATTCTATTAGTTTTTCATAAATCGCTGCCATCTTTTTTTCTTGACCTGAAATTACAGGTTTGTAAAATTCAGTTCCCTCGACTTTATCGGGGAGGTATTGCTGGTTCACCCAACCGCCAAATTCTCCAAGGGGTGTATGGTGTGGATATTTGTATCCAACATGGCCGAGAGCTGCTGCACCTCCATAATGGGTATCTCTTAGGTGCATTGGAATATCACCTGTTTTACCATCGTTAATGGCTTGAACAGCAGCATCAAATGCCTTGTAAGCGGAATTTGACTTAGGTGCCAAACACATTTCGATTACAGCATTTGCTAGTGGTATACGTGCTTCAGGCATGCCTAGACGGATGGCCGCTTCTGTGGCAGCGAGAACATGTGGACCAACTTCCGGAGATGCTAGACCAACGTCTTCATAGGCCATGACAAGCAAACGCCTTGAAACAGCAATTAAATCGCCCGTTTCAAGAAGATGAGCGAGGTAATAAATGGAGGCATTTACATCACTTCCACGGACGGATTTTTGTAATGCGGATAATAAATTATAAAAATGAGAGCCTTTATTATCACCGAAAAGACCAATGCGGCCTAATAGGTTTTCTAATAACGCATCTTCAACAATCGTTATACCATCTATTTCGTCGCTTGCGACAACGACAGATTCCAGAACATTCAAAGCTTTCCGCGCATCACCATTAACACCTTCAGCAATTGTTAGAAGTTGTTCTTCAGTAATTTCAATTGCTGTCTTGCCAAGTCCACGAGTTTTGTCTTCTAGTGCTCTATTTAATACACTCAATAAATCTTCGGGTTCTAATCTTGAAAGTTGTCGAATTTCACCACATCTAGAACGGATTGCTGGGTTTACATCGTGATATGGATTTTCGGTTGTTGCTCCTATCAAAACAATAGCTCCGCTTTCGACATGGGGAAGTAGTGTATCTTGTTGTAATTTATTGAATCGATGTATTTCATCCAAAAACAATAGAACTTTTCCTGTTATTCTTGACTCAGCAACCACATCTTCCACATCTTTTTTACCTGAGACCGTTGCGTTCAGTGAAATAAAGGGGAGATCACTAGAGCCCGCAATGGCATGGGCAAGAGAAGTCTTCCCGATTCCGGGTTCGCCGTATAACAACATGGACGGTACATGTCCATTTTTTATTAAACGGTAGAGTGCTGTTTTTTTACCTATAATAGCTTCCTGTCCCGCTACTTCTTCGATTTTTGTAGGCCGCATACGGTATGCCAGTGGTTCGTTTCTCAAGTCATTCACTCCTCCGTATATGATTCCTTCATTATACACATGAGTTAAGTCGAAAGCATTTAGGTAGTTCAGAAGGATGTGCCTACCGATTCACTGTGTTCTGTTTTTGTTTGTACCTGTGCTATAATATTTTGAAGCAATCGCATAAAGGACGGGGTTATTTATATGAAGATATCTACTAAGGGACGTTATGGACTAACGATTGTAGTTGTACTTGGAACGAAGTACGGTGAAGGTCCAATACCGCTACGGCAAATTGCCGAAGAACAATCTTTATCTGAAGCCTATTTGGAGCAATTAATACCGGTACTCCGAAACAACGGGATTGTTAAAAGTGTTCGTGGTGCATACGGGGGATACATGCTTACCAGGCCTCCCTCAGAAATTACATCGGGTGAAGTGATTCGCATACTTGAAGGACCCATTCAACCAGTTGATGGACTTGACGACGTGGATGTACCCCAAAGAGAACTTTGGAAGCGTATGGCCGAGGCAATTCGTGAAGTGCTGGATACAACTACAATAGAAGACTTAATGAAAACGAATGATTCAGCAAGTGACGGCTATATGTTTTATATATAAAGGAGTCTTGAAATGACAATATATTTAGACCATGCTGCGACAACGCCGGTTCATCCTGAGGTTTCAGCACGTTATGTTGAATTACTTGGGACTCTGTTCGGCAATCCCTCTAGTATTCACAGTTATGGTAGAGAAGCTCGGAAATGGCTTGATGCTTCAAGAAAAACGATGGCTATATCCATTAATGCGGACCCCTCTGAAATCATTTTTACATCCGGAGGAACGGAAGCCGATAATACTGCGATTTTCGGGACTGCCTATGCTCTGAAAAATAAAGGAAACCATATTATTACAACGAATATCGAACATCCGGCAGTTTTAAACGCTTGTAAACAACTGGAATTGGAAGGCTTCGATGTCACATATTTAGAAGTAGACGACAATGGGCTTATAACTTCGGAACAAGTAAGGACTGCATTAAAGGATACTACAATTCTTGTTTCAATAATGTATGGCAACAATGAAGTGGGTACAATACAGCCTATACAGTTAATCGGGGATATTTTAAAGGATCACCCGGCAGTTTTTCATACAGATGCGGTTCAAGCATATGGACATGTCCCACTTGATGTTCAGAAATTAGGTGTCGATTTACTATCGGTTTCAGCACATAAATTGAACGGTCCTAAAGGGGTCGGGTTTTTATATCAACGAAAAGGGATAGACACAAAGGTCCTGCAAGTTGGGGGGCAACAAGAACGGAAACGGCGTGGAGGAACAGAAAATGTTCCCGCGATTGTAGCATTTTCCGATGCAGTTAAACTTATGCAGTTATCAATTGAAGACAATCGTATGAAATACAATGACTTTGGCGATATACTGGAGAAAGTACTGAAAATGGAAGGTGTTAATTATGAAATTAATGCATCTGCTGTGGAAAAACTTCCGCATGTTCTAAATATAAGCTTCCCAGGAACAGATATCGAATCACTTCTAGTGAATTTGGACATGGCAGGAATTTGTGTTTCAAGTGGTTCGGCATGTTCTGCGGGTTCTTTGGATCCCTCCCATGTACTTTTAGCGATGTACGGCAGCGATGCGCCACAACTTAGAAACTCTGTTAGATTCAGTTTCGGGCTTGGCCTGAATCGACAATTAATTGAAGAAGCGGCAATGAAAACTGCAGAAATAATCAATAGACTCGTGAAATGACAACTATAGAGGATGAATAAATAATGACAATTAAAACACCAGCAGAAACACGTGTGGTCGTAGGTATGTCCGGAGGTGTCGATTCTTCGGTAGCCGCCCTTTTATTAAAGGAACAAGGCTATGATGTAATCGGGATTTTTATGAAAAACTGGGATGATACAGACGAATTTGGAGTTTGCACAGCGACAGAAGATTATGAAGATGTCATTAATGTTTGTAATGATATTGGAATTCCATATTACGCAGTTAATTTTGAAAAACAATATTGGGATAAGGTTTTCACGTATTTTCTAGAAGAATATAAGGCGGGTCGCACTCCGAATCCTGATGTCATGTGCAACAAGGAAATAAAGTTTAAGGCATTTATGGAACATGCGATGAGTCTTGGAGCGGATTATCTTGCAACGGGACATTATGCACAAATCGTTCAGGTAGATGGTGGCGTCGCAATGCTTAGAGGAAAAGATGAAAATAAAGACCAAACTTATTTTCTTAACCAATTAACACAGGAAATGTTGCAAAAAGTCATGTTCCCAATTGGGCATCTGGATAAAAGTGTAGTGCGTGAAAAAGCTCTTGAAGCTGGTTTATCTACAGCAACTAAAAAAGATTCAACTGGAATCTGCTTTATAGGGGAGCGCAATTTTAAAGAGTTTTTAGGTCAATATCTTCCAGCACAACCAGGAGCGATGGAAACAATGACTGGTGAAAAGATCGGTAAACATGATGGGCTGATGTATTACACGATTGGACAACGTCATGGTCTTGGAATTGGTGGAGCTGGTGAGCCTTGGTTTGTTGTTGGAAAAAATCTTGAAAAGAATGTGCTTCTTGTTGAGCAAAGCTTTACAAATGACGCACTTTATTCGGACAGTTTAACAGCAATTGATATTAGTTTTTCTACAGCACGTAAATTACCGAAAACATTTACATGTACAGCAAAATTCCGCTATCGTCAACCAGATACAGAAGTAGTTGTTGAGTTAACGGGTGACAATACAGCAATTGTACGATTCGTAGAACCAGTTCGTGCGATAACGCCAGGACAAGCTGTAGTCTTTTATGACGGAGATGAATGTTTGGGCGGAGGAACAATAGATACGGTAATAAAAAATGGTAAACAACTAGATTACGTCGGATAAGGGGAATTATAGTATGGAATACAATGAAATTGGAATTAAAGCATTACAGGATGGCTCCTACGAAAAAGCAGTAGAAGCATTTATGCAGGCGATTGAAAATGCACCAGAAGATGCAGTTGGTTATATTAATCTTGGAAATGTGTTTGCATCCCTTGGAGATGCTGAAAAAGGGGAACCTTTTTTTCAGAAAGCAATTGTGTTAGATCCAGAAGCCGGAACAGCCTATTATGGTCTTGCAAGTCTTTACTACAATAAAGAACTTTATGAAGAAGCATCTCGATTATATGAGCTTGCAGTCCGTAAAGGTGTAGACGAATCGGATGCGTACTTTATGCTCGCGAAAAGTCTTGAACGTATGGATAAAGCAAAATTAGCACTCCCATATATGCAGCGTGCAGCTGAACTTGCGCCTGAAGACATAGAGGTTAGATTGTCCTATGGTATTATTCTTGCGAATTTAGAGCTCTTCCAAGAAGCTGAAAAGGAATTTATATTTATTCTGGATAAAGATGAGAACAATGCAGATGCTCATTATAATATTGGATTTCTTTACGCTGTATCTTCCGATAGAAAAGAAGATGCTTTGGCGCATTTAAAACAAGCATTTACAATAGAAGAAGATTATGAACAAGCTCGCTATATATACGACATGATTCAACAAAGTGAAAAATAAGGAGATGTTGGCTATGGAAGAAACAGAAGAAATTTTTCTGGTCGGAAGACCGGTTGTGACAATCTTCCATAATCCGGATAATCTTTTTACAATCATTAAATTAAAGGTTCAGGAAACGAATAGTGGTAATGAAGATAATGAAATCATTGTAAAAGGAAATTTTCCACGGCTGACACCTGACGATGATTATAAGTTCACGGGAAGACTCGTCAAACATCCAACGTATGGTGTTCAGTTTGATGTACATACTTTTGCTAAAGAAATGCCCGCGACAGAAACGGGTCTTATCCATTATTTATCAGGCGATTTATTTCCGGGGATTGGGATGAAGACAGCTGATACAATTGTTAAAACGCTTGGAAAAGATGCCATAAAACTTATTTTAGATGATGCTACCGTCCTCGATAAAGTACCTAGGCTTTCCCAGGAAAGGAAAGAAACACTCGTTTCTGTTCTCGAACAAAATATGGGGCTTGAGCGGACGATTATCCAACTTAATGAATGGGGATTCGGTCCGCAAATTGCAATGCGAATCTATCAAACATACCGTGAAGATTCTCTTTCCTTACTAACAGAAAACCCTTATCGTCTTACAGAAGAAATTGAAGGTGTAGGATTTCAGCGTGCTGATGAACTCGGAAAAAATCTTGGAATTATTGGAGATCATCCTTCACGAATAAAGGCAGCTATCCTGTATTCAATGAATCAGGCCGTCCAGTCGGAAGGACATGTATATTTAGATGGTGAGGCCGTATTGCCGCTTGTAAAACGCTTGCTAGAAATGAGTCAATCATTCGAAATTCAATTTACATCGATATCCGATGCGATTATCCAACTTGTTGAAGAGGGAAAGATATCCGTAGAAGGACGTAGGATTTATTTACCTTCTCTTTATTTCTCGGAGATTGGAATTGCTGCAAAGATTGGCCGATTGTTGGAAAATGAAACAAAAGAACAGTTTCCCGTATCCGAAATTAGAACAGCGATTGGAGAAGTAGAAGAGCGGATTGGCGTCAACTATGCTGAAACGCAAGTTGCCGCAATTGAAACGGCACTTCATTCACCAGCAATGATTCTTACAGGTGGACCGGGAACAGGTAAGACGACAGTCATACAGGGTTTTGTTGAAGTCTATGCACAGTTGCACGGGTTATCACTTGACCCATTAGAATATTCCAAAAAGAACGAAGTCTTTCCAATAATATTAGCAGCACCAACGGGTCGAGCTGCAAAACGAATGTCGGAGTCTACTGGATTGCCTGCAATGACGATACATCGCCTTCTTGGTTTTACAGGTCGAGAAAAAGATGAGGAAACCGAGCGTGAAATCGAAGGGAAACTTGTAATCATCGATGAAATGTCGATGGTCGATACTTGGCTTGGACATCAGTTATTAAAAGCGCTTCCGAATGATGTGCAAATATTATTTGTTGGAGACCAAGATCAATTACCATCCGTAGGTCCTGGACAAGTATTGAAAGATATGCTTACTTCTGGAAAGGTTCCAGTTATTGAACTTACAGAAATTTATCGTCAAAGTGCTGGCTCAACAATAATTGAAATGGCGCATATGATTAAAAAGTCTGAATGGAAAGACGATATAACAAATAAAACGTCCGATCGGTCCTTTATAAAAGCAGACAGTGAAAGTATTCTTGAAGTCGTTCAACAAATTGTAACAAATGCAATTTCTAAAGGACACACCATTAAAGAAATCCAGGTTTTGGCACCAATGTACAGAGGGCCAGCGGGAATAGATGCGCTGAATACAATGATTCAAAAAATGGTAAATCCACCGGGACCTAAGCGAAAAGAAGTAGTTTTTGGTGACGCGATTTACCGTATTGGAGATAAGGTTCTGCAACTTGTAAATCAACCTGAGAGTAATGTATTCAATGGTGATATGGGTGAAGTCGTCGCAATTCTTAAAGCAAAAGAAACTGTTGATAAAAAAGAGTTGCTCGTTGTTTCTTATGATGGAATTGAAGTGAATTATGAGCGCAGTGATTTAAAGCAAATTACATTAGCGTATTGCTGTTCGATTCATAAAGCACAAGGTAGTGAATTTCCAATCGTAATTATGCCCATTGTTCGGAGTCATAGAAAAATGCTAAAACGTAATTTAATATATACTGGGATTACGAGAGCCAAGAACTTTCTCATCTTATGTGGAGAACCTTCTGAGTTTAGGGCGGGCATTGCACGAGCGGATGAACTTGAAAGACAAACAACATTGAAAGAGCGCTTAACAGGAGAAACTGTAGAAGCTGTAGAAACTACGGTTAAAGATGTACCGGTTCAAAAAGAATCAATTAGTTCGATTGAAGAAAATGTTAACGATAATGAAACAACTTATAAATTGACAACAGAAACTTTTGTCTCAATCAATCCAATGATTGGTATGGATGGCATTTCTCCGTACACTTTTTTCGAAGCTACTGATTGACATAAGCTCGTAACTTTTCTATACTTCATTTAAATAGATGTAATGCTTTGACGGAGAAAGTACACACCCAATTTCGTAAAGAAAAAAGCCCCTAGGCTGAGAGGGCTTTCGTTAATAAAGTGTCGAAAGCTACTCCCGAGTGCAGTCCAACACTGCCGTTCGCCGCGTTAAGGCAACCAGAGATGCCGATATTACGATTCGGTAATTAGGGTGGTACCGCGAGATTATTAATCTTCGCCCCTTGTATTTAGGGGCGGGGATTTTTTTCGATTCGACGAAGTTGGCTGATTTTTTTTTACGTTTTTAAAATATTAAGGAGGTTTTATGTATGAAAAAAAGAACTTCATCCGAAATTAGACAATTATTCTTAGATTATTTTAAAGAACATGGGCACAGTGTAGAGCCTTCTGCACCGCTTGTTCCGATTGACGATGCGTCTCTTCTTTGGATTAACAGTGGTGTAGCAACATTGAAAAAGTATTTTGATGGAAGAATTATTCCGGACAATCCGCGCATTGTAAATGCTCAAAAATCAATTCGAACAAATGATATTGAAAACGTTGGGAAAACGGCACGCCATCATACTTTTTTTGAAATGCTTGGAAATTTTTCAATTGGAGATTATTTTAAAGAAGAAGCTATTATTCGTGCGTGGGAGTTTCTAACGGATGTGAATTGGATTGGATTCGATCCAGAACTCCTTTCGGTTACAGTACATCCTGAAGATGAGGAAGCATACGGAATTTGGAGAGATAAGATTCAAATACCGGAAAGTCGAATTATACGATTAGAAGGAAACTTCTGGGATATAGGAGAAGGACCAAGTGGGCCCAACTCTGAAATCTTCTTTGATAGAGGACCAACTTATGGGGATGACTTTTCTGATCCAGAACTTTATCCGGGCGGAGAAAATGAGCGGTACCTTGAGATTTGGAACCTTGTATTCTCTGAATTTAACCATAATCCAGACCATACATATACACCTCTTCCAAAAAAGAACATCGATACTGGGCTAGGACTTGAACGATTGGTTTCTGTCATTCAGGAAGTACCAACGAACTATGATACAGACTTATTCATGCCGATCATTCAAGCAGTTGAAAGTATCTCTAATGATAAGTATGGAACAGATACGGAAAAAGATATGGCATTCAAAGTTATTTCGGATCATATTCGGACAGTTGCTTTTGCTATTGGAGATGGCGCACTTCCGTCAAATGAGGGCCGTGGTTATGTACTAAGAAGATTACTCCGTAGAGCAATCCGATTTGCTATGAAACTGGGTATTAACAGACCATTTATGTATGAACTTGTCCCGGTCACAGGGGAAATAATGAAGGATTATTATCCTGAAGTAAGTGAAAAACAAGAATTCATTATGAAGGTTATTAAAAATGAAGAAGTCCGATTCCATGAAACGCTAAGTGATGGAATGAGTTTATTAACTAAAGTCATTGAAAATGCTAAATCATCGGGCTCGGCTATTGTTCCTGGTGTCGATGCATTCAAACTCTATGACACATATGGTTTTCCATTTGAATTAACGGAAGAATTTGCTGAAGAAGTTGGTTTTACTGTTGATAAAGATGGTTTCAATAAAGAGATGGAAAGTCAAAGAGTGCGTGCACGTTCAGCACGTCAAGATGTAGACTCAATGCATGTGCAATCAGGTGTTTTAGGAGAAATTCATCATGCTAGCGAATTTCTCGGTTATTCCAATCTTGAATGTGAGGCAACTGTAGTTGCGTTGTTGCAAAGTGGAGAAGAAGTAACGAATGCATCAGAGGGGGATGAAGTGCAATTCATACTCGACCGTACACCCTTTTACGCTGAAAGTGGGGGTCAAGTAGCGGATATTGGCACAATTTCAAGTGACGCATTTATCGCAGATGTTAAAAATGTTAAAAAAGCACCCAATGGACAAAATTTACATGTCGGAGTCATTCGTTCCGGTGAATTGGTTCAAGGCACTAAGATTCATGCTGCTGTTAATGAAGACACTCGAAAACGAACTGTTAAAAATCATACCGCAACACATCTTCTTCATAAGGCGCTTAAAGAAGTTCTAGGAGATCATGTTAACCAAGCAGGATCATATGTTGGGCCAGACCGTTTAAGATTTGATTTCTCTCATTTTGGCTCTGTTACAAAAGAGGAACTAGAACAAATTGAACAAATTGTAAATGAAAAGATATGGTCTGACTATGCTGTGGAAATTGTCGAAAAACCGATTGGCGAAGCAAAAAAACTTGGAGCTATGGCATTATTTGGCGAAAAATATGGTGATGTTGTGCGAGTCGTGTCGATTGGCTCTTACTCAATAGAGCTTTGTGGTGGATGTCATATTGAATCTACATCTAAAATTGGCATGTTCAAACTTGTATCTGAGAGCGGAATTGGTGCGGGAACTCGTCGTATTGAAGCACTAACGGGTGAAGCTGCATTTTATGCATTTAAAGAAGATGAAAAAGTGATAGATGATGCTGCTGCACTGCTTAAATCTAATTCCAAAGATTTAGTAACGAAAATTTCGACTGTACTTTCTGAGATGAAGGATCTTCAACGAGAAAACGAATCACTTGCAGCAAAACTAGGTAATAGCCAAGTGGATGAGATTTTAGCGTCAGCAGGACAAATAGATGATATACTTGTAATTTCTGCACGGGTTGATGTGAAAGATAATAATGGTCTTCGTCAAATGATGGATGAATTGAAGAATAAGCTAACATCTGGTGTAATTGTGCTAGGAGCTGCAGTGAATGGTAAAGTTATGCTTGTTTCAGGTGTTACAGAAGATTTAAAGGCTGGGAACTATCACGCTGGCAAGATCGTCAATCATGTAGCACAGCAATGCGATGGTAAAGGTGGAGGACGTCCGGATATGGCGATGGCTGGGGCAAAAGATGTGTCGAAACTTGATGACGCGCTCCAATCCGTGTATGATTATGTGAAATCTGTTTAAAAGATTTTGTTAATCGGGTATAATGGAATTGTTATACAATCGTTTAACTGAATAGGGAAATCAGAAAGCGGGGTGTCGGTTATGGATTCATACGACAAGACGATGAAGTTCAATTTTCCAGAGGAATCTATGGAGCAAGAAGTAAAGCAGGTAATGCTACATGTGCACAACGCACTCGATGAAAAAGGGTATAATCCTATCAATCAAATTGTTGGCTATCT
Source organism: Sporosarcina sp. FA9 (assembly GCF_051550205.1). GTDB lineage: Bacteria > Bacillota > Bacilli > Bacillales_A > Planococcaceae > Sporosarcina. The sequence goes on along the minus strand of NZ_CP188819.1, from coordinate 2,125,725 downwards.
ACTTTCGGGTGACCCTGCATATATACCCCGTCATGAAGATGCCCGAAATCTAATTCGTAAGTTAGAACGGGATGAAATTCTCGAAGAACTTGTGAAGTTTTATGTCCGTGAAAACGGAGGTAAAATTAAGTGAGAACTATGGGTTTGGATGTCGGTTCAAAAACAGTCGGTATCGCAATCAGTGATGCACTTGGGTGGACAGCCCAAGGCATCGAGACTATAAAGATTGATGAGGCCGCTGGTCAATTTGGAATGCGACGAATACATGAACTTATTTCTGAGTATACGGTTAGTGCATTTGTGGTAGGTTATCCTAAGAACATGAACAACTCAATCGGTCCTAGGGCTGAAGCATCTGAAAAATATGCTGAACTTCTTAAGAAAAAGTTTAACCTTCCTGTTACACTATGGGATGAAAGGCTTACAACTATGGCTGCTGAACGTACTTTAATCGACGCCGATGTAAGTCGTAAGAAAAGAAAGACTGTTATTGATAAATTAGCAGCAGTCATGATACTCCAAGGGTATCTTGATTTAAAAAATAGATGAGGTGATTGGAATGGAACACGGACAAGAAACAATGACAATCGTAGATGAGAACGGCGAAGAACACGTATGTGAAGTAATTTTTACATTCGAATCTAAAGAATATGCAAAATCATATGTACTTTACCACGTTTTGGGCGAGGATGAAGGTGAAGACGAGGAAGTAGAAATTCACGCATCTGCATTTGTTCCATCTGAAGATAATAAAGATGGGGAACTTATGCCGATTGAAGACGATGAAGAGTGGGAAATGATTGAGGAAATGCTGAATACTTTCCTTGCTGAAGAAGACGAAGAAGACGAAGAAGAGTAAGAAATATGCACACGGACGGAATGGTGCAGACTGTTCCGTCTTTTTTGGTTGGCCTATAGGATGTAGGTCATGCAGCCGTTGCCACGTTTTGTGGCAATTATAGGCTGCCTTCCTTTTTTCTATTCTAATATAAGAACAAGGAGGTAGATCGTTTATGGATACTAGTTCAAAAAAAGATGTTATGTTCGATCGAATGCGCGAGAAGAAAAAAGAAGTGAAAATAGTTCGCAGAATCGTATTTGCTATTGCATTAATTCTCTTAATTGCGGGGCTGATTGGTGGTCGTGCGATATATAAATACATAACTGAAGGTTTGCAACCGCTTGATCCTGAATCTGAGGTAGTAATTGAAATTGAAATTCCAATTGGTTCAGGACTGGATTCGATTTCGGCGAAACTTAAAGAAAAAGGTATTATTAAAGATGCTCGTTTGTTTAAATATTATGCGAAGTTTAACAACGAATCGAAATTTCAAGCAGGCACTTATCAACTAACAAAAGCCATGACGCCCGATGAACTTATACAAAGTTTGAAATCTGGTAAAGTTTATAGAGAACCGGTATTTACAATGACCATACCTGAAGGTCTAAATTTAAAGGAAATTGCTTCGGTCGTTAAGAAAAGAACGGGTATTCCTGAAGAAGACTTTATGGAGTATGTCACGAATGAAAAAAATATTGATTATCTAATATCAAAATATCCAAGCCTTTTATCTGAAGAAATTAAAAATGAAGATATAAAATTTGCATTGGAAGGCTATTTATTCCCAGCAACGTACCCTTTTTATGAAGAAAAACCATCTATAAACACAATAGTACAGGTAATGCTTGAAGCAACGGCGGCGAATGTAATTCCGCATTTAGTTTATTTGCAAGAACATGAGAAATCTGTTCATTGGTTATTAACATTTGCTTCATTAGTTGAAAAAGAGGCAACGGCTCAGTCGGATCGTGAAGTAATCGCAAGTGTGTTTTTCAATCGAATGAACCTTGAACCTGAAATGCCACTCCAAACGGATCCGACAGTCGCTTATGCACATCAAAGGCACTTAACGACAACTCTTTTTTCAGATCTCGAACTAGATGATCCTTATAATACATACGTTTATAAAGGATTACCACCTGGTCCAATTGCTAATGCTGGAAAGGTTTCAATTGAGGCTGTTTTAGATCCCGAGGTAACAAGATATTTATTCTTTATCGCTGGAAAAGATGGTCAACCACATTACGCGATTGATTATCAAGAGCATTTACAAAACATCGCTAATTACCTTGACTGAACGGTTACCCAAATGAGCGGGAGTTGAATATCATAGATAGATATGATGCATATATAAAAGCGCATTTAAATGAAAAAGAACCTTTCATTACACATATGGAAGAATACGCAGAAGAAAACAGAGTTCCGATTATGGAAAGTGTCGGCATAGAATCATTAATCGGCTTACTTAGAATTCAAAAACCAAAGAACGTTCTCGAAATCGGCAGTGCGATTGGTTATTCCGCTATACGAATTGCAACTGCTTTAAAAGAAACAAAGATACTGACGATTGAAAGAGATGCCGAACGCTACACGAAGGCTGTTGAAAATATTTTGCAATGTGGACTAACGAAACGGATTCAAATTATAGAAGCGGATGCTTTGGAAATAGAACTGGACAAAGTATATAACGAAACATTTGATGCACTTTTTATTGATGCAGCAAAGGGACAATATCAACGTTTTTTTGAAAAATACACTCCATTTCTAAATTCGAATGGAGTTATTTATTGCGATAACATCTTCATGCATGGTATGGTTTTGCGGGAAGATACTGACGTACCAAAACGAAGTCGGACAATGATTCGTAAATTAAAGGAGTTTACTCGCTGGGTTATGAGTCATCCTGAGTACGACTCCGTTTTATTACCCATCGGCGATGGGCTGTTAATAGCAACAAAAAAACAAGAAATTCTTTAAGTTAGAATGTATTTGTGGGGGAGTTAACGATGAAATTAAGTAAACCGCTCATAATTGGAATCGCTGGTGGCTCTGGTTCTGGAAAAACAAGTGTAACGAATTCGATTTATGAAGTATTTAAACAACATTCGGTCGTTGTTATTGAACAAGACTTTTACTATAAAGATCAATCTCATCTTGATTTTGAAGAGCGTCTTTTAACAAATTATGATCATCCACTGGCTTTTGACAATAAGTTACTCATCAGTCATCTAAGGAAGTTATTAAATCGTCAATCTGTTGAAAAACCAATATATGATTACACGCTCCATACTCGTTCGGAACAAAGCGTTTTAATTGAACCGAAGGATGTTATAATATTGGAAGGTATTCTTGTCCTTGAAGATGAGAAACTTCGAAATTTAATGGATATTAAATTATTCGTTGATACAGATGCAGATTTAAGAATAATACGCCGTATTTTGCGAGACATTAATGATAGAGGCCGTTCAATCGAATCGGTGGTTGAACAATATTTGTCCGTAGTTCGTCCAATGCACAATCAATTCATCGAACCAACAAAAAGGTATGCTGATATTATTATTCCAGAAGGCGGTCATAATGAAGTTGCAATCGACCTAATGGTTACGAAAATAAAAACAATTCTTGAAAATGGAACGGAACTATACTATGATGATGACATAAATCAGTAAGAGCTTAACACTATGTCGCATACAAAGGTTCACTGCGGCATAGTATTTTTATGATTGAATTATAAGGAGTGATAGGTATGATTACTGAAAAAAAGTTTCCGATGACCGCTGCGGGAAAACTAAAAATCGAAGAAGAGCTTGAACATTTAAAGATTGTTAAGCGAAAAGAAGTTGTAGAACGTATTAAAATCGCTAGAAGTTATGGTGATCTTTCGGAGAACTCGGAATATGATTCTGCCAAAGAAGATCAAGCATTTTTGGAAGGTAGAATTTCAACTCTTGAAGGTATGCTGCGACATGCAACAATCATTACTGAAGACGAGTTAAATACCGATGTTGTTTCTCTAGGTACGACTGTTACTTTCAAAGAACTTCCAGATGGTGATGTGGAAAAATACACAATTGTCGGTTCTGCAGAAGCGAATCCAGTAGAAGGTTTAATTTCAAACGATTCTCCAATTGCACGTGGACTTATAGGCCGTTCAAAAGGCGATGAAGTAAAAATTAACACACCAGGTGGAGAAATGTTAGTTACGATATTAGAAATTAACTGATTCCTTAGGTAGCCGCCTTCATTTGAAGGTGGCTATTTTTTAAAAAATGCAACAAAATTTGTATTTGCCCGTCTACATAGATGTTGGTTAGCTGACAAAATTGAATCGGGAGTTGAGAAATTATGAAGAATAGAGAACCTGATTTTTCACGATATGGTCGTAAAAAAAGTCGTAATCGAATGAATAGGTTATTGAATATCTTAATTGGTGTGGTCGTCCTTTTAATCGTAGTTATTTCAGTAGTTATATTCAATGGGAATGGCGATGAAAAGGCAACAGATGGGGACAAAGTAATTGAGGCTGAAAAAGATACAGCCGAAGACGATGATTCTAAGGCAAATCTTGAAGAGGAAGAGCCGACAAGTGAAGACACGGCCGACTCCGACAAAGCAACTGAAGACAAGGGCGGAAAAACGAATAAAATAGAGTTAGATAAAGCCGAAGACAATAAAGATTCGGATGCTAATGAAGATGAAATTGATGATACTACTAAGGACACTGTTGTTGAATCAGGGCCTACATCAGACAAAGAAATAGTTTCAGAAACAATTGTAGATTCGACTTGGCAACCAATTGCTACAGAACAATCGGGCGAACATGTTTCCAGTTATGATGGAGAATCCGTTGATTGGCATGAAAAGAAGAAAGCCATTGCGTATGCAATTGGACAATCCGAAGACGAATTAATCTTTTGGAAAGTTAAAAATGGTGGTAACCCGCAAAAATCAATTGGTATTATCGAATCAAAGAGTGATTCCAGTAAATATCGTGTATATATCGAATGGGTAAATAACGAAGGTTGGAAACCCGTGAAGAAAGATGTTTTAACAACACTTGACTTTGATTACTAAGAAAACCATAAACGGTTCAATGATATATGGAGGAATTTAAATGAAGATAGCGGTAATAGGTGCAATGGAAGAAGAAGTTGAATATCTTAGGGGTGAGATTTCGTCACCACAGATTACGAAAGTAGCAAACTGCGAATTTATTAACGGAATGATTGGCAAACATGAAGTCATTCTAGTGAAAAGCGGTATCGGTAAAGTAAATGCAGCAGTCGCAACAACACTTCTGTTACAAATCTTCAAACCAGAGATTGTCCTAAATACAGGATCGGCTGGCGGATTTCTTGAAACTCTTGAGGTAGGTACAGTTGTCATCTCAAGTGAAGTTCGTCATCATGATGTGGACGTAACTATCTTCAATTACGAACATGGACAAGTACCTGGCCTACCTGCAGCCTACAAAGCGGACCCTGAGCTGGTAGAGTTGGCTATAACGGCTGTTAATGAAATCGGTAAGCATTCCCATTCAACAGGGTTAATCGCCTCAGGAGACTCTTTTATGAACGATCCTGTGCACGTCGAAAAAGTAAGGGCATTATTTCCATCAATGATTGCGGCAGAAATGGAAGCCGCAGCTGTTGCACAAGTATGTTACCAGTTTGGTATACCTTTCGTAGTGATTCGGGCACTTTCGGATATTGCTGGTAAGGAATCTTCTATCAGCTTCGAAGAGTTTTTACCCATCGCAGCTAGACATTCAACTGATATAGTTTTGCGTGTCATCTCGAAACTTTGACAATTTCATGATAAGATAAGTAAAAGGTTTATATAAATTTTAGTTTCTATTTGGGAGGGAAGTTCTTATGTTTTTTTTAATGGCTGGTACTTTTATTGGAACTGCTATAATTGCAGTAATTATTGCTCGCGAGGTAAGTGCTGACTAAAATTATCCAAAGAGGCGTTAACGCTTTTGGGTTTTATCCCAAGCGATAACGCCTTTTCTTTTTTACAATCATCAATAGGCTGCCATACGGATCATTCGCTGTATTCATGTTTAAACAATTGATAAAGTTTAACAATTGCGCGCTTCTCAATTCTGGAAACATAACTTCGAGAGATATTGAGTTGTTCAGCAATTGCTTTTTGGGTCATCGGTTGATCATCAAGCAAACCGTAACGACGCTGAATAATTTCAAGTTCTCTACCATCCAATTTTCCAAGATGTCGATAAAGCCTTTCTTTTCTCTCATTTTGTTCTATTGTTGTAATAGGGGATTCCTCATCTGTACGAAGTAAATCGGATATCTGGAGTGATTGACCGTCTTTATCTCCACCAATAGGGTCAAACAATGAAACATCTTTTTGGACTTTCTTCTGTGTTCTTAAATACATTAGAATCTCATTCTCGATACATCGGGCTGCATACGTTGCTAGTTTCGTTTTTCGATCTGGTGTAAAACTATTCACAGCTTTCATAAGTCCAATGGTACCTATCGAAATATAATCATCAAGAAGTTCGTGTTTTGGATGAAATTTTTTTACAATATGTGCAACGAGTCGCATGTTCCGTTCAATCAGTTCATCCTTCGCGTCTTCATCTCCGGCGGCTAATCGGTTTAGACAGTCCGCTTCCTCTTCTTTAGAAAGAGGACGCTTAAAAGCTTGCCCTCGAATGTAACCGATCACCGCAGGCACTTCAAGCCACAGCTGAACAATGGATAATACAAACCCGCTCATCGGGCCACCTCCTGTGTCGTTGTATGACAGCATATGCGGTCGTGTCCTGCCGTATCACCGAATATTGAGTCGGACAGGCGATAATGGATGTCCTTATTTTCGATGCAGTAGAAGGCAATACTGTTGAATGAATATGTTATAATCATTTTTAGAATCTAGTTGGAAATCGGAGTGAGTTTTGTGCTTAAAAAATTTTTACCAGATGAGTTTGTAAAAGACATTTTTCATATAACTCCTGAGAAGTTATTGGAAAATGGAATTAAGGGTATTATTACTGATTTAGACAACACTCTTGTTGCGTGGGATCAGCCTTTAGCTACGCCAGAAATTATCAACTGGTTAAAAGGAATGCAAGATGCAAATATACTTGTAACCATTGTTTCGAACAATAATGATTTGCGGGTGAAGGCTTTTTCGGAACCTTTAGGCATTCCTTTTATTGCAAAAGCTCGGAAACCGTTGAATCATGCATTTACTAGAGCTTTGAAAACGATGAACATTAAGAATGATGAAGTTGTTGTAATCGGGGACCAACTTTTGACCGATATACTTGGTGGCAACCGAAGAGGTCTTCATACGATTCTTGTAGTTCCGGTCGCAAGCTCAGATGCAGCAATTACAAAATTTAACAGAAGACTTGAAAGACGAATCATGTCGAATTTAAAACGTCGTGGATTGATAACTTGGGAGGAATAAATGTGGAAGAAATAAATGTGGAAGAAATAAAATGTATTGGGTGCGGAGTGGAAATTCAATCCGAAGATCCAAAAAAAGAAGGATATGCACCTGCGGCCTCTTTAAATAACGAAGAATTAATATGTAGACGTTGTTTTAGGTTGCGAAATTATAATGAACTTCAACCCGTTTCGCTTACTGGTGACGACTTCTTAAACATTTTAAATGGAATAGGCATGAAAGATGGAATGGTCGTCAAACTAGTTGATATATTTGATTTTAACGGCAGTTGGATATCAGGACTTCACCGTTTTGTTGGCAAAAAAGATATTTTATTAATTGGTAATAAATCGGATTTATTGCCAAAATCAGTTAACCCAAATCGGTTAATCAATTGGATGAAGGCGGAAGCTGCCAAACAAGGTTTAAAGCCGGTAGATGTTCTTTTAGTTTCTGCTCATAAGGGAACTGGAATGGAAGAGGCTTTAACTGCGATTGATAAAATCCGTAAAGGTAAAGACGTTTATGTCGTTGGCTGCACGAACGTTGGGAAATCAACATTTATTAATCGTATTATTAAAGGTGCGACTGGTATTGGTGAAGTAATTACGACTTCACACTTCCCGGGAACCACTTTGGATCTTGTTGAAATTCCACTTGATGATGGGAAAGCTATATATGATACACCAGGGATTATTAACGATCATCAAATTGCCCATCATTTAGATATCGTCGATTTAAAAGCGATCACACCGAAAAAAGAAATAAAGCAAAAAGTGTTTCAATTGAATGCGGAACAAACCTTATTTATAGGAGGTCTTGCACGTTTTGACTTTATTGCTGGGGACCGTTCTTCCTTTATGGTCTATGTTTCCAATGATTTGCAAATTCACCGTACAAAACTTTCAAATGCCGAAGCTCTTTATGAAAATCATCTAGGTGGTATGCTATCGCCACCATCTGGGGAATCAATCGAGAAGATGCCTCCATTTGTTCGTCATGAGTTTTCAATAAAAAAAGGAAAAGTAGATATTATTATATCGGGACTTGGGTGGATTACGATTCAGCATCCGAATGTCGTTGTTGCAGTTCATGCCCCAAGAGGCGTCGATGTCGTTCTTCGACCTTCACTTATTTAAGAGGAGGGGATAGTAATGAAAAAATGGTTTGCAGTAATAGGTGACCCAATCGAGCAGTCGATGTCTCCTGAAATGCATAATAGCTGGTTTATCGAAAATGAAATTGACGCAACCTATATTCCAATTCATGTCACGAAATCAGGTCTTGAGGAAGCCGTCATAAGCCTAAAGCTTCTGGGATGTAGTGGGTGGAATGTAACTGTGCCACACAAAACTGCCATTATTCCTTTTTTGGATCATATAGATCCCACTGCAAAGATGATGAACGCTGTAAATACAGTTGAAGTCCTTTCAGACGGAACACTACGTGGATCCAATACGGATGGAATTGGATTTGTCCGTTCATTGGAGGAGGCATTCCCGGGCCAATTAGAAAATAAAAAGGTGTTAATTATTGGTGCAGGCGGCGCAGCACGGGGAATTGGTTTCGCACTTCAAGAGTCTAATTATGGACCAATCACATTTACGAATCGTACAATTGAGAAAGCTCTGGAACTATCCAGTGAACTAGATGATTCTACTGCAATGTCGATTACATCTGCAGAATCCTCTTTAAAAGAATATGGATTAATTGTTCAAACGACATCTGTCGGTATGAATTTCGCACAACAAGGTGTACCATTAAACCCTGAGAATATAGCCGTTGGATCAATCGTTGCGGATATTATTTATAATCCACTTGAAACAGAACTACTTACGAAATCACTTGAACGAAATGCTTTAACAATGAATGGAATAGGAATGTTCGTTCATCAAGGAGCATTTGCTTTTGCAAAGTGGCATGGTATACAACCAAACACTGAAAAAATGATCAAAAAAATTACAATTAATCTTGGAGGTTCTTATGTTAACAGGTAAACAAAAAAGATTTTTAAGAAGCAAGGCAAATCAGTTGCAACCGCTGTTTCAAATCGGAAAAAATGGTTTAACGACGGCTATTATTGTACAAGTTGAAGAGGCACTTGAGGCAAGAGAATTAATTAAAGTAAGTATTTTACAAAACTGTGATGAGGATAAACATGAAATCGCGGAAAAGTTTACAGAACAAGAAGGAATCGAACTTGTACAGGTTATAGGAAATAGTATTGTATTATATAAAGAGTCCGTAGAAAAGAAAAGAATCGAGTTGCCGTAAGGAGGATTTCCTAGTGAAAAAGATTGGGATATTGGGAGGCACATTTAACCCACCGCATATAGGTCACCTCATAATCGCAAATGAAGTGAGGCATGCACTTGGACTTGATGAGGTTAGATTAATGCCAACTGCCACACCTCCGCACAAAGCATCGACGGATGACGTAACGACTGTTCAGCGATTGCGAATGGTTGAACTAGCTATTGATGGTATAGATGGACTGAAGGTCAGCCCGTTTGAGTTGGAGCGGGGTGGAGTCTCCTATACGTATGATTCGATGAAGGTGTTAACCGAACAAGATCCGATGGCACAATTCTTTTTTATTATAGGTGGGGATATGATTGATGCACTTCCTACTTGGTATCGCATTGATGATCTTGTAAAACTCGTGCAATTTGTTGGAGTAAATCGTCCAGGTTATAAAGGCTTGTCAGAGTACCCCGTGGAGCTTTTGGATACCCCGCAAGTCTATTTATCCTCTTCCATGATTCGTCAGCGATTCACGGAAGGAAAAACGGTTCAGTTTCTAATGCCAAAGTCTGTAGAAGTTTATATAAGGCAGGAGGGACTTTATGAATCTGATTGAACTGAAAAGTGAAATCTCAAAACGTATGCCCCTGAAACGATATGAACATGTAATTCGAGTGATGGAAACTGCGGAGAAGCTTGCGGTAATACACAATATCCAAGTTGATCATGCTGTTCAAGCAGCTCTCTTTCATGATATTGCTAAGTTTATGGATAAAGACGTTTTGTTATCGATTCTTACCCGAGAAATTGAAGATCGACGTTTGCTGAAATTCCATCATGAATTATGGCATGGTCCAGTCGGCGCAATTATTGCAAGAGATGAATTTAATGTTACGAATATAGACATGCTGAATGCAATCCGTTACCATACTACTGGCCGGGCGGGTATGTCTAAACTTGAAAAATTAATTTATGTTTCTGATATGATAGAACCCGGGCGAGATTTTCCGCATGTGAAGGAATTACGGGAAATTGCTGAAGAAAGCCTTGAAAAAGCAATGGAAGCTTGCATATATCAGTCTGTGCTGTTTCTTGTTTCAAAAAAAGTTCCGGTATTCCCGGATTCAATCGACTGTTACAATGAACATCTCACTTCAATCAGTGAGGTCGGAAATACGCAAGTGTAAATCAACATTAATCGAGCACGATAAAGAGAAGGGAAGAGTGACGGAATGACAACTTCATTACTTACGTTAGCATATAACGCAGCAGATGATAAAAAAGCAGAAGATATCGTAGTACTAAATATGGAGGGTGTTTCGATTATTGCAGACCAATTTGTTATTTGTCATGCAAATTCGGAAAGACAAGTCCAATCCATTGCAAGAGAAGTTGCAGACCAAGCATCTAAAGCTGGTTTTGATGTAAAAAGATTAGAAGGTTTTGACTCAGGTCGTTGGATTCTTGTAGATATTGGAGACGTTGTTGTTCATGTTTTCCATAAAGATGAGCGCGGTTATTATAATCTCGAGAAGCACTGGGGAGATGCGCCACTACTGAATATGGCAGAAGCGAATGAGTAATGCATATTCGGAGTTTGCCTCCGTTTATGATGAACTAATGACTGAAATTCCATATGATACGTATGCTGAACTTATCGCAATTGCGGCTGGTGGTCTAGAAGGAAAGAAAATTCTAGACATTGGTTGTGGAACTGGAATACTTTCAGTGAAGCTTGCAAAAATGGGTGCAGACGTAACAGGTATTGATATTTCGTCGGACATGTTAACGGTGGCAGAACAGCGTGCATTTGCGCTGTCTGTTCCGATTACGTTTATCGAACAACCGATGCAACAACCAATTCAATTGGAATTATTTGATGTAGCTGTCATTGCGATTGATTCTTTGAATTACGTAATTAAACATGAAGAAGTTATGACTACATTCAAAAATGTTTACAACACTCTAAAAGTTGGTGGTGTTGTGATTTTTGATGTGCATTCAACTTTTAAAATGGATGAAATCTTCATGGAAGGTCCATTTACGTTCGATAATAATAGCATTGCATACATATGGGAAACGGAACTAGGAGATGAGCCACACTCTGTTTATTCAGAATTAGCTTTTTTCATTCGAACGGAATTGGGTTTATATAAACGTTTCGACGAAATCCATTATCAACGTACGTTTTCGTTGCAAGAGTATGTTTCAATAATTACAGAAGCGGGTTTTTCAGTAGAAAGAATTTTTGCAGATTGGGAAGATGAGCCGCCACACGAAGAGAGTGAAAGAATATTCTTTCAAATACGGAAATAGACCTTTTAAATTAGATTCCATTCATATATAGTTAAAGAGACTCCATATGGATGCCCCTACTTGAAAGGGTGACCGTGCTGAATGTTTCATTTGTAACCCGTAATTGGCGTAAGTTTATTATCCCCATTGCAGCAATCGTTGCAATAATCGCTTTTCTGCTCTTTCCCCGTGAGCAGACTAACAGTGCAAGCATTGTTATGAGCAATCAAAACCCATTCCCTGATTTAATAGAAACACTCCCAGAAGTACCGGCACAGGTAGAACAACAACCCATTCAAATCATAATAGATGTGAAGGGAGCTGTTCGATACCCTGGCGTTTATACAATGCAAGACGGCGACCGCCTAATCACTGCAATTACTGCAGCGGGTGGTTATTTGCCGAATGCAGATTCAAGAAATTTAAACCATGCAATGAAGTTAATGGATGAATTTGTTATTTATGTCCCTTTAGAAGGCGAAGAAGTTTCTGAAGTAGAGCAAAGTTTAGTGACCGGTCCGATTGGACAGGCAAGTGATCACACAATAAATATTAATACTTCAGATGAAACACAGCTCATGACGATTCCTGGTATTGGACCTGCGAAAGCTGCAGCCATTATTGCCTATCGTAACGAGCATGGTCTTTTTAAGGATACAACGGATCTTATGAACATTTCTGGAATAGGGCAAAAGACATTTGAAAAGCTTGAACATTTAATTAAAGTAAATTAAACGGACAAGTACTTTTTTAAGAAATTTATTATGGAGGCAATCTATATGGAGCGAATTACTTGGGATCAGTTTTTCATGGCACAATGCCATCTTTTAGCACTCAGGAGTACATGCACGAGACTTTCTGTTGGAGCGACAATTGTTCGAGACAATCGAATTATTGCCGGCGGATATAATGGGTCTATTTCGGGTGGAGATCATTGCATTGATCATGGATGTTATGTTGTAGACAATCACTGTGTGCGCACAATTCATGCTGAAATGAATTCATTATTGCAGTGTTCAAAATATGGAACGCCTGCCTCAGGATCGACGTTGTATGTTACTCATTTTCCATGTCTGCAATGCTCAAAAGCAATTATACAAGCTGGCATTGTGCGTGTGATTTATGCAACGGATTATAAAAACAATGAATATGCAATGAAACTCTTTGAGCAATCAGGTATTTCTGTTCAACATATTCCCTTTAATGAGAAAAAAATTGATTTTTCAAATGGAGAACAATTAAAACTCGTTAATGATTTATTTGAAACGATACAACAGCTCGGTGTTGATGCTAAAGAATTGGACCCTTTAAAGAAAAGGGTGGATGACCTATTTGGATGATGGTTTCACGCATACGTTTTATTTATATGGCAATAACCGTAGCTGTATCGGCTTTCTCCGTATACGGCTCGGCCTATTTATTACTTGTCAATATTTTATTAATCCCCATCTTCTTTAGTAGAAAAGGAGATTACCTCACACCTATCCTCACGTTTATAGCCGCAATTCTATCCTTCACTTATTTTACAATTTCACATCCTAATGCTGCCGAACTAGGGCCTGCAATAATCACAATGAATTGGTTTGATAATGCAAAGATTGACGGTGGTAAAGTTAAAGGGCTTGCAAAAACATCCGCTGGACAAATTATTTATGCCGTATATAAGTTTACTGACGAAGAAGAGAAGAACTCCTTTAGTGAACTTCACTTACCATCCGTAATGTTAACTTTATCAGGTGTTTTTCGGGAAGCGGACATTCCTTCTCACATCTACGCATTTAACATGGAAAATTATATGAGAATGTATGGATCCTCAGGTATATTCGAATCAGAAGTGCTGCTAAATGCAGTTCCCAAAAATAGTGTTTATTCACGACTTTCACACCAAAGACAAAGAGTGAAAATGCACATCAACTCAACTTTTCCAAAACAACTAATAACAGAAGCGGAAGCCCTATTAATAGGTGACCGCAGTGGAATGGATGAAACTGAAGCTACCATATACAAACGCTTGGGTATTACTCATCTTTTTGCGATATCAGGACTTCATGTCGGTTTACTAGCATTTATGTTTCGGGAATTGCTGTTGAGGCTGAGCTTCCGTAAAGGTACTGTTGATCTGTTGTTAATCGTCATGCTGCCACTATACGCGGTCTTGGCGGGTGGGGCACCTTCTGTATGGCGTGCCGTGTCGGTAACGACGTTCGTCTTGCTAGGGTCTTTCTTTGGCCTGAAAATTCGTTTGGATAACGCACTTGCAATAAGTGCGATTGTTTTCATTTCAATTCAACCGTTTGTATTGTTTCAACCGGGATTCCAATTATCCTATCTTGCAGCTTTTTCCCTTGTTTTATCTTCAAAAATTCTAGCTAGGGCAAAAACGGCTATTGGCATCTCATTTCTTGTCACGTCCATAAGCCAACTATCGCTTTATCCGATATTACTGTTTCATTTTTATGAGATTTCTTTATCCTCATTTTTTGTCAATCTGTTTTATGTACCGCTATATTCACTTGTGATTTTACCAATCAATATTATTTTGCTCGTTGTGACCTGGCTTAGTGCATCCTTATCCACTTTCTTATTTTTGATATATGTCCCTTTTCGTGAATGTATCGCATTCTTATCAACATGGTTGTCCTCTTTACCTTATCAACTTTGGACACCTGGAAAATTAAGTACAATTGAGATGGTATGTATTGTTGCAGGTGTACTTTACTTTTTTGTGAAGTGTGAAGAAGGAGTAAAAACACACAATTTTCTTATCTTTGTCCTTTTGCCAGCATTAATCATACACTTCATGCCTTATTTGGATGGAACTTTAAAGGTGACATTTCTGGATGTGGGGCAAGGAGATAGTGCTGTTGTAGAACTTCCTTATAGAAAAGCTGTGTACTTAATCGATACCGGTGGAACTGTTTCGATCGGAGAAAACAACTGGAAAACACCAGAGAAAAGTTTTGAGGTTGGTAGAAAGGTTGTTGTGCCCTATTTGAAAGGCCGCGGTATTAAAAAAATCGATAAACTAATCATCTCCCATGCACATTTGGATCATATGGGGGGAGCGGATGAGATTCTTGAGGAAATTACCGTCAACGAAATTCATATTACACCTGGAAGTGAAGAAGAAAAAGAAATGGTTGATTTACTGCGCGTTGCAAAGATAAAAAAAGTACCAATCCTTTCGATGAAGGATGGAATTCGTTGGACAGAAGGGCAGATACCCTTCAATTATATGAGTCCACAAGATGAAGACTATGTAGGTAATGACAGTTCACTAGTACTGCTAATGAGAGCCCCAGGACTTTCGTTTTTATTTACTGGAGATTTAGAAAAAGAAGGGGAACGAAAATTTATAAAGAAATATGGAAATTTGGATTTTGGTCGTATACTATTAAAAGGTGGGCATCATGGTAGTAGAACTTCAAGTACAGAGCCTTTCATAAATACACTTCGACCTGAATTCACGATTTTTTCTGCAGGTAGAAACAATATGTATCGCCATCCACACGAAGATGTGTTGGAAAGATTTATCGATTTAGGATATCAAACAATGTCGACAGCTGAAAATGGTACGATTACAATTGATGTTGTAAAAGGGGATTACTCAGTTACTGTTATGCAGAAATAAAAAAACAGACATGCAATTCCCAGTTGGAAAGGCATGTCTGCTTTATTAATTGATGTTAGCTTCCAACGACGTCGATAATTGTAGCAATAATAAATATTGCTGAGAAAAATCCGAAAGATACAAGAAAACCTACTCCCGAATCGATTAAATCATTGCGTTTTGACTGTACATCATGTTCGAAATCATTCATTGCTACACCTCCTGATTCCATTTTAGTATAAGTGATATTCTGAAAAAAATCCATTGCAATCCTCTAATTATATAATTTTCAAAATAAATGTCACAATTTGTTCAAACAGTTTCATTTTCATATTGTATACTTGATATGTATTAAAAGACGAGGTGGGAAAAGTGGCGAATGCAACATGGAAAAATATTTCGGCAGGAGTAATCGAACCTGTTTATTTATTATCAGGTATTGAAGAGCATATATTTGATACGACAATTGAACGCTTAAAGAAGGCAATTCCAATTCTCGATGAAACTTCTATCGTTTATTTTGACCTTGAGGAAACGCCTATTGAAATTGTTTTGGAAGAGGCGGATACATTGCCATTTCTTGAAGACCGTAAGTTAATTATTGCACGCAATGCTTCATTTTTAACTGCACAAGACAAAGGGCGAGAGAAAGTCGTACATAATTTAGAAGTTTTTGAATCATGGCTAGGAAATCCATCGCCAACTGCAACAGTTGTATTTTTGGCTCCTTATGAAAAATTGGATGCAAGAAAACGGATAACAAAGCTTATGCAGAAGCAAACTACTGTAATTGAAGCAAAACGACTTCAAGGTAGGGATCTTACTACATGGATCCAGCATGAAGCCAAACAGAACGATTCTAAAATCTCATCTGAAATCGCTATGCTGCTCGTAGATGTGGCTGGAGATAGTCTGTTATCATTAGCTACAGAAATTGAGAAGATGGCGACATATTTGGCGGGTGAAGGGGAAATAACGAAAGAAGTAATCGAAATGCATGTTGCTCGGACGCCTGAAATGGATGTCTTTAGGCTTACGGATTCATACATAACAGGCAAGGTAGCTGATAGTGTGTCGATTTACCATGATCTTCTTAGAAATGGTGAAGAACCAATCATGCTTACATCTTTAATTTCAAGTCAAATCCGTCTGATGATACATGTTCAGTCGCTACGCAGAAAAGGATATCAACAACAACAAATTGCTAAAACGTTAAAGGTACATCCTTTTAGAGTGAAATTAATGATGGATAATAAAAAAATGCCAAATGAAGCAAGGCTTCTTATTATCCTTAATAATCTTGCAACGATTGATTATAAATTAAAATCAACAAGTGGGAAGAGAGAACGAGTATTAGAGTTATTCTTTATGCAAGGAATTAGAAACTAAAAAAACCGTCCGGAGTTCCGGACGGTTTTTTAGAATTCATAATATTAAAGTGCTTTTTTTGTAAGACGAGCTTTTTGACGTGATGCAGTATTTTTGTGGATAAGACCTTTACGTGCAGCAGAATCAGTTTCTTTAATTGCTGCTCTAAGAAGAACTGTAGCGTTTTCGTCTTTATTTTCAATTGCTAAGTCAGCTTTACGTACAGCAGTACGCATTGATGCTTTTGCATGAGAATTTTGAACGTTTTTTGCTTGGCTTTGTTTAACACGTTTAATCGCCGATTTAATGTTTGGCATTTCATTCACCTCCAATATCAGGTAAAGCAGAGTACATCTTTTCATAACAAGATTTATTTTAACAAATAAACAACTCAATAGCAAGAAATAAAAGTGGAAGTTTGTGTATGTATACGACAGATCTTAGCTTTGCCACAAATTAGTTACGTTTATGAAAAGAACATTGTTGTAAATACACAATTCTAAAGAATATATTCTTCTACAACGGACAAACTTGTATTGAGGTGATAGCATGGAGCGGTATAATTTTTACAGGACGGACTTAGTAGATGAAAGTGAAGAAATGGTTCGTCATCGAACAGACTCAGAAAAAGATACATTAAAAACAGAAGAAGGGATAAAATTTGAAGAATCCAGAATTGGGCGTATCAGACTTACAGAAGTAACAGTAAATGAAGAAGGGGAAAAAAAGATTGGTAAGTCAAAAGGGAATTACATTACGATTAGTCTCCCTACATTAACTCCAGATGATAACGACGGAATTAATGAAATGACGAGCGTCTTAATTAAAAAATTAAATGAAATGTTAACTACAGTTCCGAATGTGACGAAAAGGAAAGTGTTATTCATAGGTCTTGGAAATCGTGATATTACACCTGATGCTGTCGGACCATTAACAACGGATATTTTACGTAATATCGTACCCGATTACTATTCCGAAGGGGACAGTGAAGTTTTTGTGTACGCACCTGGAGTAACAATTCAGACAGGACTTGAAACAGCGGATTTTGTTAAAGCGATGGTATCTGAAATAAAACCGGACTTACTCATTGTAATTGACGCACTTGCTGCAAGGGATTCTTCAAGATTATGCAAAACAATACAATTGACGAATACTGGTATTCATCCAGGGTCTGGTGTGGGTAATAGTCGTAAAGAAGTTTCCATGAAAACAGTTGGAATACCTGTTTTTGCAATCGGCATTCCAACTGTTGTGGATGGTCCGGTATTAATCGCTGACGCCATCAACACAATGTTTGGTTATATAGCATCAAAGATAAGTGAATCTGATAATCCATCATCGCGTCTTGCTGTGACCCCTTGGCTCCGTTCAGAAGATAAGGATGCGGATCGATCAAAACTGAAACCTATTTTTGGGGATTGGGCTTCTTGGCCACATGAGGATCGAATACAACTTTTTGAAGAAGTATTAACGACACAAGAGTTAAATACCTTTATTTCACCAAAGGAAATCGACTCTTGGGTTACGTTATATGCCGACAATCTTGCTAGTACATTATCTGAATGGTTGAGTGAAATGAAAAGTAGCGAACATAAAATATAGAATAAAACGTTTTTTAAAAAAATTCATTGAACCGTTCTTCGATGCATATAATCGGAGAACGGAGGGATGACTAATGAAAAAGACATTGCAAATATGGGGCTCTTTAGTCCTTTTTCTCTTTTTATTTCCAGTTATTATCACCTATCTTCCTCACGCTGAACCGACTAATTCACCGAAATTAGTAAAAGAGCAAATTCAAATTGTTTATGCTGCGAACATAATTGAAGAGGTCGAACCCGAGGTAGAGAATGTACCAGATTTAGATTTGGCGCAAAAACCAGAAATAGATAAAGGTAGAGTATTGTTGTATTTCACTCATTCACACGAAGCATATCAATCAATTATCAAAGCAAAAGAAGGAAAAATCGCAGTTTCACATAAATCTGAAAACATAATGAAGTTTGGAGAAAAACTTAAGAACCAACTTGGTGTTAACGGTATTGAAACAGATATTTTACCTACAGCAGTACCACATGCAAATGCTTATAAAACGATAAGACCTTATATTGAGAATCAATTACAACAAAAAAAATATGATCTTATTATTGATTTGCATAGAGATTCGATTGGGCCAGAAAAAACTACGATCGTTCATAACGATGAAAAGTATGCCAAGGTAGCGTTTGTTATTGGAATGGAGCATCCAAATTTTGAAGTTAATCGTGCGAATGCAGTTTTATTGAAAAATGAAATGGAACTTTTAGTACCCGGTATAACAAGAAGTCTAGTAATGAAGCATGGAGCAGGCGTTGATGGGAAATACAATCAAGATCTTGCCCCTAATCTTGTTTTAATAGAGCTGGGTGGCGTTGGAAATGCGGAAGATGAACTGAATCGAACCGTTGCGGTCATTGCAAGAGCTGCATCCGAAATTATTCATAAATTAACTATAAACGAATAACATTTAGCATATGTAGAAAATAAAGTGCAATCCAATGAATATATAACCAATCAGACATATGCTTCTGATTGGTTTTTCGAATTCCTCAAACAAAAAGATTTGCTGTTTGTTAAAGTATTTTCCCTGTTTTATTGAATAAATTTGATGTCGGGTGTTTTATACAGTAATATAGAACAGTAAAACAAAAATGCAATGTGTTTTCGTAAACCTGTGTTTAAATAGGATTTAACATAAAGATACAACAAGATGGACGGTTATCTGCTATAATGCAAATAGCTTAATTAGGAGTGAAGATAGATGAATTTGGAACAAAAATTGGAACGCCAAAAGAATATTAGAAACTTTTCAATTATTGCACATATTGACCACGGGAAGTCGACGTTGGCCGATCGCATATTGGAAAAGACAAAAACATTAACTACTAGAGAAATGAGTTCACAAACATTAGATTCGATGGATTTAGAAAAAGAACGCGGAATAACGATAAAGCTAACAGCTGTTCAGTTGGTTTATACAGCGAAAGACGGTCAAGATTATACGTTCCATCTAATAGATACTCCTGGACATGTCGACTTTACATATGAGGTTTCTAGAAGTTTAGCTGCATGTGAAGGTGCGATTTTGGTTGTCGATGCTGCTCAAGGAATCGAGGCCCAGACGCTTGCAAACGTCTATCTTGCACTTGATAACAATCTTGAGATCTTGCCGGTTATTAACAAAATCGATTTGCCAGCGGCCGATCCAGAACGAGTGAAAAAAGAAATCGAAAACGTTATTGGACTTGACGCGTCTGATGCAGTGCATGCTTCAGCCAAAGCTGGAATTGGTATTGAAGATATACTAGAGCAAATAGTTGCGAAAGTTCCTGCTCCACAAGGGGATCCATCCGCACCACTCAAGGCGCTTATTTTCGATTCAATTTACGATCCTTATAAGGGAGTAATTGTTTATATTCGTATTATAGACGGGTCAATTAAACCTGGGGACGAAATTCTGATGATGGGAACGGGTAAAAAGTTTCAAGTACTTGAAACGGGTGTATTCACACCAAGACCAACGCACAGAGATGAATTGAATGTTGGTGACGTGGGATATTTATCGGCTTCCATTAAACATGTCGGGGATACTCAAGTTGGGGATACAATAACTGGAGTAATAAATCCTGCCACAGAAGCTTTAGAAGGTTACCGCAAAATGAATCCAATGGTGTTTTGTGGTTTGTATCCAATCGATACTTCCAAATACAATGATCTTCGTGAAGCACTCGAAAAGCTTGAACTTAACGATGCTGCACTTGATTATGAAGCGGAGACTTCTCAAGCACTTGGCTTCGGCTATCGTTGCGGATTCCTTGGTTTACTACACATGGAAATTATTCAAGAGCGTATCGAACGGGAATTCAAAATTGATTTGATAACAACTGCACCAAGTGTTATTTATAAAGTAATTATGACAGACGGCACTGAAATGAATGTAGATAATCCTGCAATGATGCCAGATGCACAAAAAGTACAATCTGTTGAAGAACCTTATGTGAAAGCCTCAATTATGGTGCCAAACGAATATGTTGGCTCTGTAATGGAGCTTTGTCAGAAAAAACGAGGTAACTTCATGACGATGGACTACTTGGATGCATCACGTGTCAAT
Source organism: Sporosarcina sp. FA9 (assembly GCF_051550205.1). GTDB lineage: Bacteria > Bacillota > Bacilli > Bacillales_A > Planococcaceae > Sporosarcina. The sequence goes on along the minus strand of NZ_CP188819.1, from coordinate 2,104,794 downwards.
ATCATTTATGAACTTCCACTTGCTGAAATCGTATATGATTTCTTTGATAAATTAAAATCAAGCACAAAAGGGTACGCTTCATTTGATTATGAGTTAATTGGTTATAGACCATCAAAACTTGTGAAAATGGATATTTTATTGAACAACGAACAAGTAGATGCACTAAGCTTCATTGTGCATAATGACTTCTCTTATGAACGTGGTAAGGCAATCGTTGAAAAGTTGAGAAAACTTATTCCGAGACAACAGTTTGAAGTACCTGTTCAGGCAGCAATCGGTAACAAAATTGTTGCTCGTTCAACGATTAAATCAATTGGTAAAAACGTTCTTGCCAAATGTTACGGAGGAGATATTTCCCGTAAACGAAAACTTCTTGATAAACAAAAAGAGGGTAAGAAACGTATGAAGCAAGTTGGTTCAGTAGAAGTACCTCAAGAAGCCTTTATGGCAGTTCTTAAGATGGACGAGGAATAAGGCGTTACGATTATTAATGTAAATTCGGAGAAGGGGGGCAACTATGCCTCCTTTTTTCCGTTAAGAGTGGAGGAGTACAAAATGCGAGGAATGTATATTCATATCCCGTTTTGTCATCAGATATGTCATTACTGTGATTTTAATAAAGTCTTTTTTAAAAACCAACCTGTTGATGAATACATCGAATCTATGGGCAAAGAGCTCACTTTGATGCAGGACGAGGGAATTTCATTTAAGGGAGTTGAAACAGTCTTTTTAGGCGGCGGAACTCCTACATCGTTATCAGAAAAACAACTTGATCGCCTGTTAAGTATTATTCAGGAACATGTAGATGTAAAGGCATTAAAAGAGTTTTCAACAGAAGCCAACCCTGATGAATTAACGCTCGGCAAGCTCCGCGTTTTGAAAGATGGTGGAGTCAATCGACTGAGTATCGGCGTACAATCTTTTGATTCGGAAATGTTAACAAAAATCGGAAGAACCCATAGTCCGGGTGATGCAGAACGTGTTGTTGCAGATGCTCGGAAGGTAGGATTTGAAAATATTAGCATCGATTTAATTTATGGTTTACCAGGTCAATCCAGGATGCAATGGGAAGATACACTAATAAAAGCAACAGAACTGAACCTTCCCCATTATTCAGGATACTCGCTCATTGTTGAACCGAAAACTGTGTTTTATAACTTAATGAATAAAGGTAAATTACCACTTCCAGGTGAAGATATGGAGGCTGAAATGTTCCATATGCTCATTGATCATATGGAGAAAAACGGGCGTGAGCAATATGAAATAAGTAACTTCTCTCTTCCTGGATTACAATCGATTCATAACAAAATATATTGGGAAAATGATACGTATGCTGGTGTTGGGGCCGGCGCACATGGTTACTTAATGGGTAATCGATATTCAAACATTGGACCGATTGCGAAATATATGGAAAAAGTAGACAGCGGTTTACGTCCAATACAAAATACACATATCGTAACAAATGTAGAGTCTATGGAAGAAGAATTGTTCCTTGGACTTAGAATGTCTGAAGGAGTGTCTAGTGCGCTTTTCCAAAAGAAGTTCGGAAAAGCACTGGATGAAGTGTACGGAACCACCTTAGAATCGCTAGTTCAAAGCGGACTTGTTGAACGCGTAGGTGAACGAATTAAACTTACAAAGATTGGTGTCTTCAGAGGCAATGAAGTATTTCAGCAATTCCTTAATTAAATCAAAGTCAATTTGTTGACAGTGTGGTTCATATTTGTTAAATTATCATTAGTATTAGCACTCGACGTTAATGAGTGCTAACAGGAGTGATGATTATGTTGACGAACAGACAATTACTCATTTTGCAATTGACGGTCGACGATTTCATTCAATCCGCACAACCTGTCGGATCACGACAACTTTCGAAGAAACCCGAGGCGCCATTCAGTTCGGCGACGATACGTAATGAGATGGCCGACCTTGAAGATATGGGCTATCTGGAAAAGACACATACGTCTTCGGGTAGGGTTCCTTCCGAAAAAGGGTACAGATTTTATGTCGACCATTTGTTAACACCGGAAAAGCTGAACACTGAAGACAGTAAGCAACTTCGTTCAATTTTCCAAGAAAAGATTCTTGTTACGGAGGAATTGATTCGGAAATCGGCAACAATTCTTTCGGATTTGACAAATTATACGTCAATTCTTCTAGGACCAGATTCTTCCCTTCATAAAGTGAAACGTTTTACAATTGTTCCACTTGATCAAATGACAGCTGTAGCAATAATTGTTACTGATAATGGAAGAGTTGAAAATAGGTTATTCAATGTTCCCGAGGGCTTTACGACATCTGATATTGAAAAAATGGTAAATATCTTAAATGAACGCCTAGTGGGAACGCCTCTAATCAATCTTGAGAAAATGCTTGCCAAAGAAACGAAAACGGTTCTTGAACACCATATTCATGAAGCTGGAGAATTGTTTTCTTCGTTCCAAAAAGCGATTGCAATTACACCGGAAGAAAGATTGTATTTTGGTGGAAAAATGAATATGATGAACCAGCCCGAATTTAAAGACGTCCACAAGATGAAAATGTTTTTTGAGCTCATCGACAAAGGAGCGCCTGCGACAACGTTTTTCGAAGACGACCGAATCGGTATTCAAGTTCGGATAGGCTCGGAGAATAATCATAATGCTATGGAAGAATTTAGCGTTATTACGGCGACGTATTCTGCCGGCGACAATATGACTGGCTCGATAGCTATCATAGGACCAACCCGTATGGATTATGCTCGTGTAATTAAAATGCTGGATTTAATTAGCAATGATTTGTCACGGGAATTAGGAAAACTGATAATCGGTGGCGGAACAGCTAGGAGGAACGACTACTAATGGAAAAGAATAGTGAAGTAGTTAATGAAGATGTTGTAGTTGAAAATTTAAATGAAGAATTGGAAAATGAAATCGTTTCTGATGAAACAATAAGTGAAGAGACAAATATCTCTGAAGACGGAGATATTGTAAAGGAATTCACTGTAAAACTTCAAGAAGAAGAGAACAAGCGACTTAGACTTCTTGCGGATTACGAAAATTTCAAAAGAAGAGTGAATCTTGATAAAGAGGCTCTTCAGAAATATCGCTCACAAAATATCTTAACGAACTTACTCCCTGTACTTGATAATTTCTCGCGGGCACTCAGCCTTGAGGCTAAATCTGAAGAAGTAAGTTCTATGATGACGGGTATGGAAATGATTTATCGCACACTCTTAGACGCATTAGAGGCAGAAGGACTTGTTGAAATTGAAGCAGAAGACAAGGACTTTGATCCGAACTTCCATCAAGCAATTATGACGGAAAATGATCCGGACAAGCCATCTGGTTCAGTTCTTGAAGAACTGCAAAAAGGGTATATGTTAAAAGATCGTGTTTTACGGCCATCAATGGTCAAAGTAAATGAATAAATAATAAACATAAATTTATGATATTTCCATAGGAGGAATTTGATTATGAGTAAAATTATTGGTATCGACTTAGGAACAACAAACTCAGTAGTAGCGGTATATGAAGGCGGAGAGCCAAAAGTAATTCCAAATCCGGAAGGCAATCGTACAACACCATCTGTCGTTTCGTTTAAAAATGGGGAACGTCAAGTTGGTGAAGTAGCGAAGCGTCAATCGATTACCAACCCGAATACGATTATGTCTGTTAAACGCCAAATGGGCTCAGATTATAAAGTGAAAGCTGAAGACACAGAATATACTCCACAAGAGGTTTCGGCAATGATTCTTCAGTACATGAAGAATTATGCAGAAGAATATCTTGGTGAAAAAGTAACAAAAGCTGTTATTACAGTTCCTGCTTACTTTAGTGATGCACAGCGTCAAGCTACACAAGATGCAGGAAGAATTGCTGGACTTGAAGTAGAGCGGATTATTAACGAGCCTACGGCAGCTGCACTTGCTTACGGTCTTGATAAAATGGATGAGGATCAGACGATTCTTGTTTATGACCTTGGTGGTGGAACATTTGACGTATCGATCCTTGAATTAGGAGACGGCGTATTCCAAGTATTATCAACTGCCGGAGATAACAAACTAGGTGGAGACGATTTTGACGATGTCATTATCGACTATCTTGTTGGTGAATTCCGTAAAGAAAACGCAATTGACCTTTCTAAAGATAAAATGGCAATGCAAAGATTGAAAGACGGTGCTGAAAAAGCGAAAAAAGATCTTTCTGGTGTTACATCAGCACAAATCTCATTACCATTTATTACAGCTGGAGATTCAGGTCCACTTCACTTAGAAATAACACTTACTCGTGCGAAATTTGATGAACTAACTGCACATCTTGTTGAACGTTCAATGGTTCCAACTCGACAAGCTCTAAAAGATGCAGATCTTACAGCGGCAGAAATTGACCGCGTAATCTTAGTTGGAGGATCAACTCGTATTCCGGCTGTACAAGAAGCAATCCAAAAAGAAACTGGAAAAGAGCCTTATAAAGGTGTTAACCCTGATGAAGTTGTTGCATTAGGTGCAGCAGTTCAAGGTTCAATTCTTAGCGGAGATGTTACGGATGTTGTACTTCTAGACGTTACTCCACTTTCACTTGGTATTGAAACGATGGGGAATGTATTTACAAAATTGATAGAGCGCAATACGACAATTCCAACAAGTAAATCACAAGTGTTCTCGACAGCTGCAGACAACCAACCTGCTGTAGATATTCATGTACTTCAAGGTGAGCGTCCAATGTCTAGCGATAACAAAACACTTGGCCGTTTCCAATTGACGGATATTCCACCAGCTCAACGTGGTGTTCCTCAAATTGAAGTAACATTTGATATCGATAAAAACGGTATTGTAACAGTTAAAGCGAAAGACCTTGGTACACAAAAAGAACATAATATTACAATTCAAGCAAGTTCTTCACTAACTGATGAAGATATCGAGCGCATGGTTAAAGAAGCGGAAGAGAATGCTGAAGCCGATAAAACGCGTAAAGAGGAAGCAGATTTGAAAAATGATGCTGACCAGTTAGTATTTATGGCTGAAAAAACAGTTAAGGAACTTGAAGGAAAAGTTTCTGAAGACGAAGTTAAGCAAGTTGAAGAAGCAAAAGAAGAGTTGAAAACTGCTTTGGAAGCAGCAGATTTTACAGAAATTCGTGCGAAGAAAGATAAGCTTGAAGAACTTGTTCAGCAAATGTCTGTAAAGTTATATGAGCAAGCTGCTGCAGAAGCTGAGGCGGCACAAGGTTCAGAAGCCGCTGAAACGGCAGAAGATGATGATATTGTCGACGCTGATTTTGAAGAAGTCGACGAAGATAAAAAGTAAGTATAAAAAGTATTTCATAGCGATGTAAGAATAGTGAATTTGCGTATGCTTTAGATAGCACTGCCAAAGGGTTATGCGGTTTGAGTAATTAATGTAGATGTCGTTTTGAATGAAGTTGTTTATTCGCAAATCGTTAAAACAAACTGCATGACCTGTTAAACTCAGGCCCTTGGCTTTCTCTATTCCTACGCTTTTATTGAATAGTTGTATAAGAGTTGACGGAAAGGTCAAAGTCCGATATTCCGGCTTTGGCCTTTCCTTTTTTAACAATAAATGATTCTGCATGGTACAATAGTCAACATGTAAATGTTTTGGGAGAGTGAAGTAATGAGTAAACGTGATTTTTATGAAGTGCTTGGATTAACAAAATCAGCAACAAAAGATGAGATTCGAAAATCCTATAGGTCTTTATCAAAAAAATATCATCCTGATTTAAACAAAGCCGATGATGCTGTTGAGAAATTTAAAGAAGTTACTACAGCGTATGAAACATTAAGCGATGAGACTAAGAAAGCGAACTATGATAGGTTCGGACACACAGATCCCAATCAAGGGTTTGGCGGTGGCGGAGCAGATAACTTTGGATTTGAAGATATATTTAGTACGTTTTTTGGTGGAAATACACGCCGGCGTGATCCAAATGCCCCTAGAAAAGGGAGCGATTTACAATACACGATGACGATTGATTTCATGGAAGCTGTTTTCGGGAAAGAAACTGAAATTGAAGTACCTAAAGATGAAACATGTGATACTTGTAAGGGTAGTGGTGCGAAAAAAGGAACTTCACCTACAACATGTAGACATTGTAGCGGTACTGGTGAAATTAGCGTAACTCAAGATACGCCATTAGGTAGGATGGTAAATCGTAGAGCATGTAATCATTGTCAAGGAACAGGTAAAATTATTCCGGAAAAATGTACAACATGTCACGGTGAAGGAACAGTTACGAAGCGTAAAAAAATCAAAGTCACAATTCCTGAAGGTGTCGATGATGGGCAACAATTACGTGTATCGGGTCAAGGAGAACCAGGCGTTAACGGTGGTCCAGCAGGTGACTTGTACATCGTATTCCGAGTAAAAGCGCATGAGCGATTTATTCGTGAAGAGGATGACATTTACCTCGAGCTCGGACTTTCTTATCCACAAGCAGCACTTGGCGATGAAATTGAAGTTCCAACGGTTCAAGGAGCGGTCAAGTTGAAAATTCCTGCCGGTACACAAACGGGAACGAGATTCCGTCTTAAAGGCAAAGGTGTTAAAAATGTGCACGGACGTGGAATAGGTGACCAACATGTGGTTGTTAAAATTATTACACCGAAAAAAATGTCTGAAAAACAAAAAGAACTTATGCGTGAATTTGCCGCCATCAGTGGCAATTCACCAGAAGAATATTCAAGTTCATTATTTGATAAAATAAGACGTACTATAAAAGGTGACTGAAGGAGCTGACTCAACTTGAAGTGGTCCGAAATTGCTATCCATACAACGCATGAAGCTACTGAAGCTGTAGCAAACATTTTACATGAATCTGGTGCAAGCGGAGTTATCATAGAGGACTCAGACGAACCTGATCTAATTCATGAAGACCGCTTTGGTGAAATTTATGAACTCGATAAAAATGATTTTCCGAATGAAGGAGTAATAGTCAAAGCCTATTTGCCGATTAATAGCTTCTTAATTGAGACGATGACTGAAATTGAGCATTCGATTGGAAAATTAGCGAGTTTTGGACTTGACGTAGGGGCAAACAGCATTCAAACAAATGAAGTTGATGATGAAGACTGGGCAACTGCTTGGAAGAAGTATTATCACCCGGTTAAGATTTCAGGGCGTTTTACGATCGTACCTACTTGGGAAGAATACGAACCTGTTGAGTCCGACGAGTTAATTATTGAGCTAGATCCAGGGATGGCTTTTGGAACGGGTACGCATCCAACAACCGTCATGTGTATGCAGGCGTTGGAAAAGTATGTTCAGCCAGCTGATATTGTTGTTGATGTCGGTACGGGCTCTGGGGTGCTTTCGATTGGTGCTGCACTTTTAGGAGCATCTAGTGTCCAAGCTCTTGATTTAGATTATGTTGCAGTAGTTGCGGCAAAAGAAAATGTTGAATTGAATAAAGTTGAGTCAATTGTGAAAGTTACCCATGGTAATCTTTTGGAATCCGTCCATATTCAGCCGAACGTTATAATTGCAAATATATTGGCTGAAGTTATTATTAGTTTTTCAGAAGATGCATATACTTTATTGCCAAAAGACGGGCTTTTCATAGTTTCGGGAATAATTGGGCAAAAAAGGGATTTAGTAAAATCGGATCTTGTGAGTAAAGGGTTTGAAATTATTGAATCTGTATTAATGGAAGACTGGATTGCAATTGTTGCCCGGAAAAGGGATGTGTGACGATAGTGCAACGCTACTTTCTTGAAGAACCGTTTGACGAAAACGGTAAAACGGTAATAGGAAAAGATGACAGCAAACATATCGTACGAGTAATGCGTATGAATGTAGGCGACCAAATTATTGCGGTTCATAGTGGGGTTGCTTTTACTGCTGCGATTCGTGCATTAGGTGAGGATACAGTTTTCATACAACGTGAAAATGAACCACTCCCTTCAAATGAAATGCCTGTACATGTAACAATTGCATGTGGACTTCCAAAAGGCGATAAATTAGATTTAATTGTACAAAAAGGCACAGAGCTAGGAATGAGTGCACTCATTCCTTTTAAAGCAGAAAGATCCGTCGTCAAATGGGATGAAAAACGCGGACAAAAAAAGATTGAACGACTACAGAAGATTGCAAAAGAAGCTGCGGAGCAATGTCATCGTTCAAACATCCCTAGTATTGAAAATCCGTTTACATTAACCCAGCTACTCGAAGTCGCAAATAACTATGATGTATTGCTAATTGCTGACGAAGAAGATGCGAAGAAAGACGAACGAAATCGCATTGCTGACCGATTGAAAACGATAAAAGCAAGTCAAAATATTCTTGTGATTTTTGGACCAGAAGGTGGACTTTCAAGAACTGAAGCGAATGCATTTTTAGCAAAAGGTTTTCTTTCCACCTCTCTTGGACCACGTATTCTAAGAACGGAAACAGCTCCACTCTTTTTATTATCTGCAATGTCTTGCGAATTTGAATGAAGGAGGTGAGCAGCCATGTCTTCAGTTGCGTTTCACACGCTGGGCTGCAAAGTAAATCATTATGAAACCGAGGCAATATGGCAATTATTTAAAGATGCTGATTACAATCGTGAAGATTTTGAAAAAAAATCGGATGTCTATGTTATTAATACTTGCACAGTAACAAATACGGGCGATAAAAAAAGCAGACAAGTTATTCGCCGTGCGATTCGTAATAATCCGGATGCGGTAATTTGTGTGACTGGTTGTTATGCACAAACGTCTCCAGCAGAAATTATGGCGATACCTGGTGTAGATATTGTCGTGGGTACATCAGACCGTACAAAACTAATTGGGCTGATTGATGAATTCCGAACAGAGCGTAAGCCTATCAATGCTGTTGGTAATATTATGAAAAATAGAGTATATGAAGAATTAGATGTACCTACATTTACGGATCGAACACGTGCTTCTTTGAAAATTCAAGAAGGATGCAATAATTTCTGTACATTTTGCATTATTCCTTGGGCCCGTGGATTAATGAGGTCACGCAATCCAAAAGAAGTGATACGTCAAGCACAGCAATTAGTAGACGCGGGATATCTTGAAATCGTTCTAACCGGTATTCATACAGGTGGTTATGGGGAAGATTTGAAAGATTATAATCTTGCTCGTTTATTACGTGATCTTGAAACTAAAGTTAAAGGGTTAAAACGTCTTCGAATAAGCTCAATTGAGGCAAGCCAATTAACTGATGAAGTCATAGATGTGCTGAAAAATTCATCAATTGTTGTTCGTCATCTTCATATTCCGATACAATCAGGTTCAGATTCAGTGCTCAAGCGCATGCGAAGAAAGTATACGATGGAGTTTTTTGCAGAACGACTGGATCGCTTGCGTGAAGCATTACCACAGTTAGCAATCACATCAGATGTGATTGTAGGGTTTCCAGGCGAAACAGAAGAAGAGTTTATGGATACATACAATTTTATCCGTGATCACCGTTTTTCTGAATTGCATGTTTTTCCTTATTCAAAACGAACTGGGACACCTGCGGCTCGAATGGAAAATCAAGTAGATGAAAATGTGAAAAACAATCGTGTTCATAGATTGATTGAATTGAATGATCAATTGGCAAAAGAATATGCAACCTTATTTGATGGGGAAGTATTGGAAGTCATTCCGGAGGAGAAGTACAAACTTGATAAAGACAGTGGGCTTTATGAGGGATATACAGATAATTATTTGAAGGTCTATTTCCAAGCCGATGAGTCGATGATTGGTAAAATCGTGCGCGTCAAACTAACAAAAGCTGGTTATCCATATAGTGAAGGTAAGTATGTTAGAGTACTTGATGACCAGGAAATAGTACTTGTCTAATCGCGTGAGCTGTGTTCCTACATCAGGAATACAGCTTTTTTAGTGCAGTCTTTGTACAATCTTGTTATGATTAAAATAGTACGAACAATTACAGGGAGGTATTCTTTTGAATACAAATATAGCGAAATATATTGATCATACATTATTAAAAGCAGATGCGAAGAAAAATGAGATTGAAAATCTATGTGCTGAAGCACGTATGTATTCATTTGCATCCGTTTGTGTGAATCCTACATGGGTGAAAACGGCTGCAGATGCACTAGAGGGTTCAACAGTTAAAGTATGTACCGTAATCGGATTTCCTCTTGGTGCTACAACTACTGAGGTAAAAGCATTTGAAACTGAAAATGCGATTCAAAATGGTGCCGAAGAAATTGACATGGTAATTAATATGGGTGCACTTCAAGATGGTAATGATGAGCTTGTGAAACAGGATATTTCTGCAGTTGTGAATGCGGCAAAGGGCAAAGCAATCGTAAAAGTTATTATTGAAACATCCCTTCTAACGGATGCAGAAAAAAGAACAGCATGTGAATTAGCTGTTGTTTCTGGTGCCGACTTTGTTAAAACTTCCACCGGTTTTTCAACTGGAGGGGCAACCGAAGAAGATGTTAAATTAATGAGAGCTATAGTTGGACCTGTTATGGGAGTGAAAGCCTCTGGCGGTGTAAGAAGTCTTGAAGACGTACACAACATGCTTAGTTCAGGTGCTACCAGGATCGGTGCAAGTTCAGGCGCACAGATTATGAAAGGTTTAACATCTGAATCAGATTATTAATTAATTACAAGAATTATATTGACCATATATTAATTGTGAGGTATAATGTTTAAGTACATGGCACTAGGCCATGGACACGAAGTGTGTTCGGAGGGAGGGACAAGAGATATGTCGAAAACAGTTGTTCGTAAAAACGAATCGCTTGAAGATGCTCTTCGACGCTTCAAACGTGATGTTTCCAAAAGCGGAAAAATTCGCGATTCAAGAAAGAAAGAGTATTATGAAAAGCCGAGTGTTAAACGTAAATTAAAGTCTGAGGCTGCAAGAAAACGTAAATTCTAATCTACCGTAATAGCATTGCTATTTACTTTGGATTCGCCTTATATTTTCAAAACGAATTTTAAAAACCGGAGGGTCCTTTTTTGGATACTTCGGTTTATTTTGATATTATAGAAACAACTCATAAGATTTATTGTTCAATTTAGTCTGTTCTTAAAATAAAATAGTTTTATTTTGTAGAGCTATTTAATTTGGTAGTTAAAAAAGTTTCGCTTAAAGTGAAACTTCTACCCTTTTTAAACGTATAAAGAATACAATTGAATATAAGGAGAGAGGTGAAATACAAATGATAAAAATAATTAGAAGGATGCTCCTGTTCATTCTGTTTGTAACCGCTGTTACACTACCGTTTATCGAAACGGGTGCAAATGCGACAAAAGTATATAGAGTGCCAGTTACAGATGAAGTTGAAAAGGGACTAAAGGCCTTTTTACAACGATCATTTAATGAAGCAGAAGAAGCTGGTGCAAAAGCGATCTATCTTGATATCGACACACCTGGAGGTTTTGTGGACGCTGCACAGGATATTGCGAAAATCTTAAATGGTACTGAATTACCAGTATTCGCTTTCATTAATAATCGTGCACTTTCCGCTGGAGCTTTCTTAGCGCTCTATGCAGACGCAATTTATATGACGCCGAGTGCTACAATGGGTGCAGCACAAGTGATTGAATCTACCGGTAATGCTGCAAGCGATAAGGCGGATAGTGCGTGGCTCGCCGCTATGAAATCCGCAGCTGAATCGTCGGGCAAAGATGTGATATATGCTCTCGCGATGGCAGATCCCTCAATCAATCTACCAGACTTGGATGCGGGTAAAGGAAAACTTCTGACACTTACTGCAAGTGGAGCAAAATCGGTTGGGTATAGTAAACAAACGGTTTCATCATTTGAGGAATTATTAAAAGTAACTGGTTATGAAAACGCACAAGTAGTTTCTACATCTGAAACGTTTACTGAACGAATTGCTCGATTTATTACGAGTCCAATTGTTGTTCCAATACTTTTATCCATCGCTGGGCTTGGTCTTGTGGTAGAATTGTATTCACCAGGGTTCGGCGTTCCAGGAACAATGGCAATAACATCTTTAATGCTCTTTTTTTATGGACACCTTGTCGCAGGACTTGCGGGATATGAATCAATAATTCTTTTTGTATTAGGAATTGGGTTGGTCGTCGCGGAGTTTTTCCTTCCAGGTGGTATTGCGGGGATTTTAGGGTCGTTCGCAATCATCGGTAGTATCATTATGGCAGGTGGCAATCCAATGCATATGGCTGTTTCTGTCCTTATCGCACTTGTCATCGCTCTGACAGGGATGGTGATTATTATGAAATTTTTCGGTAAAAAGTTACACTTATTAAACAAAGTAGTACTAATGGATTCGACGGATACGGAGAGTGGATACGTTTCCAATATTAACCGTACCGAGCTTCTCAATCGAATTGCAAAAACGTCGACACCACTAAGGCCTGCGGGCACAATAGAGTTAGACGGTGAACGTATCGATGTAGTTTCTGATGGAAGTTACATTGACCGGGGTAAAAGTGTTATCATTGTAAAGGTTGAAGGTTCTCGTATTGTTGTCAGAGAACCAGAAGAGAAGGGGGAAATTAAATAATGGTATTTGATGCGGCTTTAGTAACAACACTTGCAATAATCTTTGTTGTAATACTCGTTTTATCAGTATTTTTCACACTTGTTCCCGTAGCACTTTGGATTTCCGCAATGGCGGCTGGAGTTCGGGTAAGTATTTTCACACTTATTGGGATGAGATTACGTCGAGTTATCCCGAATCGAATTGTAATACCACTTATTAAAGCACATAAAGCAGGTTTGGATATTTCTATTAACCAGCTAGAGAGTCACTATCTTGCTGGTGGTAACGTAGACCGTGTCGTCAATGCACTTATTGCTGCACACCGTGCTAACATCGAACTGACATTTGAACGGGCGGCTGCAATTGATTTAGCAGGTCGTGACGTATTAGAAGCGGTTCAGATGTCTGTAAATCCTAAAGTAATTGAAACACCTTTCATCGCAGGTGTTGCGATGAACGGAATTGAAGTAAAAGCAAAAGCAAGAATTACAGTTCGTGCCAATATTGATCGTCTCGTTGGTGGTGCGGGTGAAGAAACAATAATTGCTCGTGTTGGTGAAGGAATCATTTCTACAATTGGTTCTTCTGCAAACCATGCAAAAGTACTTGAGCATCCGGATATGATTTCACAAACAGTACTATCTAAAGGTCTTGACTCGGGTACTGCCTTTGAAATACTTTCGATTGATATTGCAGATGTTGATATCGGTGAAAACATCGGTGCAAATCTTCAAACTGAACAAGCTGAAGCAGATAAGAACATTGCCCAGGCAAAAGCAGAAGAGCGCCGCGCAATGGCAGTTGCTAGAGAACAAGAAATGATTGCACAAGTTCAAGAGATGCGTGCTAAAGTTGTACTTGCTGAAGCTGAAGTTCCATTAGCGATGGCTGATGCACTGCGTTCAGGTAATATCGGAGTTATGGATTATATGAACTATAAAAACGTACAAGCTGATACTTTAATGCGCGATTCGATTAGCAAAGTAAGTAACGACAAAGATGATTCTAGTATCTAATAAAACAGTTTCAATATTCCTATGAAACAAATTCCCGGAAAGGGGATGTACTAAATGCAAATTGAACAATTAATTCCGCTAATTATCATTTTGCTTGCAAGTGCGCTTTTCGGCAAAAAGAAGAAAAAAGGATCTGATCCACAACAAACGAATCCTTCTACTAAACAGAGCCAACAAAGCGGACCAATAAGAAAGATTAAAGAAATGTCAAAAGAAATGTATGAAGAAATTCAAAGAGAAATAAAAGAAGATCCTAGAACAACTGTAAATCCTAGAGCACAAGAAATTCGTAAAACGCAGGAAAATCCTAGGGTACAAGAAGTTCAAAGGGTTCAAGAAAAACCTAGAACACAAGAAAGAAAAAGAACATCAAATAGGGTTCCGACTAGAAACCCTATTGAAACAAGTGTTAAACCTTTTAATGTAACTATACCTACAGAAGTTTCTCGGAAGAAAACACCGAAAGAGAGACCAAATCGTAGAAAAGTTGCAACTCGTAAAACATCAGAAAAAGAGCAACTATTGACAACAGGTAGCATTGTTCCGAAAAACAAAAATGACCTTATTAAAGGCATTATTTTCTCTGAAATATACGGCCCGCCAATTTCAAAACGATAATCATTGAACCCCCTTACATTTCATAAGATATGTACAGGGGGTTTTCTAATTTGAAAAAACTATTTAATATAGGTCCATCCATATTAATTGACGATTTCTCTTCACTTCGCATTACCGGTCCTTATGCACTTTTAAGCTTAGGTCCCAACTTCGCTACAATAAAATGTGATAATTACACAGTTGAGACGATCGGAGAAGATTTAGTTGTTGATAAACTATTAGATGAGGTTGCAGTTTTTTCATTCTCTTCAATTACTAAAATACAAGTGAGCAAGCAAAAAGATGACGGTAACATCTATGGGTCTTAAACTATATAATATTAGACTACACGGTGCTGGAAATATCATGGCTATGCTTACAAAGCTAAAATCCGTAGGAACTAAGATAACCGGACTAATTATGATTGATGGAGAAGCAAATTTTAGAACAAACCGAAAAGGTGTTCAACAAATTAGAAGATATCGAAGGCGTTATCGATTAAAAGCGAGTATTTCTGAACTTACAAACGACACTAACGCTGGAGCTTTCTTCACCTCTTATCGGTATCTAATCGTGTTCCTAATTCCGCTTATAGGATCGTTTTTTTTATGGACTGTAGATGTAGAGTCTGAAATACCAGAAGTGTCTGAACGAATCGAACAAAAGCTGGTCGATGCCTCAATCGTTACATTTAGACCACTTTTTCTTGTGCCTGACGAAGGAGAAATGCGTAGACATATAATGAAGGATGACCCTTCATTATCATGGGTACGATTTAAGCGAATTGGAACTAATCTCACAGTCATTCCAATGCTATCGCCTGCCTCTGATATCGCGGTGGAAACCACAGGACCCCCGTCTGACCTTGTAGCACGAACAGGCGGTGTAGTTACTAGTTTTGAATTGAAACGTGGTGAACGTGTAGGCCATATACATGAAACGGTAAAAAAAGGTGATTTGCTCGCAACAGGAATATTAGAGCAAGGTGGGAAAACAACAATAGTTGGTGCTGATGGAGCGGTTTATGCTGACTACTGGTTGGAATACTCATTTGTAATCCCAACTCCGTTTCATTTTAAAGTTCAAGGGGAAGAGCAAGTTGAACTATTAGCAACAGGTCCATTAAAAGAAAATTTTAGGACTTTAACGAAAGTGAAAGATTTGAAATCATTATACTTACACTTTTTCACTATAGAGCGTCGTGTTTCTGAAATTGATGAAGTATATGATTTGAATGAAAAAACCGAACAAACCTTACTTATACCAATAATAAAACAGAAATTATTATACGAACAATCGTCAAGTATGATAATTAAAGAGGATAAAGTTTTGCACGTAACATTCGATGATGATAAAGTTAGTGGGACTATATTATTTCTAGTGAACGATAATATTGCTATAAAAAGATCAATATCCCGAGGAGACTGAAGCTATTGGAAGAGCAATTAATTCAACTACATGTGGAAAACCCCGATGAAGCAATAATGTTGCTCGGTATTTCTGACCATAACTTGAAATTAATCGAAGAAGGGCTCGGGATTTCTATTCAAACCCGAGGTGAAACAATTACACTTAGCGGTGAAGAAGAAGGTAGAAATTCGGGTCGTGCCTTATTGGAGCAATTATTAAAAGTAATACGAAAAGGTATTAATATTAATTTAAGAGATGTATCAACGGCACTTGAAATGGTGAAAAGTGGTACAATTGAATACTTTGCAGAACTCTATGATGAAGAAATATCTAGGAATACAAAGGGGAAAGCAATTCGTGCAAAAACAATAGGACAACGTGAGTACGTTCATGCTGTTCGTACACGGGATCTTGTGATTTGTATTGGACCAGCAGGTACCGGAAAAACGTATCTAGCCGTCGTTCTTGCTGTTCAGGCTATGAAAACTGGACATGCGAAACGCATTATTCTAACACGGCCAGCAGTGGAGGCAGGCGAAAGTTTAGGTTTTTTGCCTGGTGATTTAAAAGAAAAAGTAGATCCTTATTTAAGGCCTCTGTATGATGCACTGCACGACATTCTTGGGGCGGAACAAACTGAGCGCCTAATGGATCGCGGTGTTATTGAAATCGCACCACTGGCCTATATGAGAGGCAGAACGCTTGATGATGCGTTTGTCATACTCGATGAAGCACAAAATACTACAAAAGCTCAAATGAAGATGTTTCTAACACGTTTAGGTTTTGGTTCAAAGATGGTTGTAAATGGGGATAAAACTCAAATCGATTTGCCAAAAGGAACTGAATCGGGGTTAATTGCGGCGGAATCTATTCTGAAAAATGTACATGATATCCATTTCCAGTACTTGGAACAAGGCGATGTTGTACGTCATCCGCTCGTTGCTAAAATTATAGACGCATACGATAGTGAGCAGTCATCTTAATTGACTGCTTTCTCATATAGAAAAGAGATACTGGGGGATGAAATCTAATGTTTCAGCCAATGGATAAATTTCTTAAATTATTAAAATCACTAAAATTTAATTATTTGTCAATTTTTCTTATAGGTTTAAGCGGAATCGTTCTTTTTTCCTTAATGTATAGTGGTATAAAAGAGGAAACGTATAAGTTAACCGAGTTTCAAATTTCACCCGAAACAATCCGTTCAATAAAGACGATTGAAGATACTGTGAAAACGGAAGAGGACAGAGAAAGGGCAGCACTTGAAGTTAGTCCAAACTACCAGTTAAACGAAGATGTTGCAAAAAATCGACAAGCGATTGCAACTCTGTTATTTGATTTGGTTATTGAAGTGAAAAACAATGCTGTGGCTGAAGCCCTAAAAACGGAGACACCGAAAAAATCGGGAAAAGATCTTGTGAAAGAACTACGTGAAAAACTTGTAACTTTTGAAGAGGAAGAATCATCTATGCGTTTAAATGATGAGGCGCTAGCAAGTCTTTTAGCACAAGACATTCCCTCTTTACTCAGAATACAAAAGGCTTTAGTTACCATAATAGGTGAGGAATTATCGAAGCCGGTGCGTACAAGTGATCTTACAGCTGTGAAATATGAAATGGAACGAAAACTTCGACTATCGAACTCCATACCAACGAACGTAATGCAAACAGTAATTTTAATTGGTAGATCCGCGATAGTAGAAACTGAAACGATTAATGAAGAGGTAACAAAAACAAGAATAGAGCAAGCAAAAGCAGATGTAGAACCAACACGGATTTTACTCGGACAAGTAGTAGTTCGGGAAGGCCAATTCATAGATCGTGAAATATATAGACAACTGGAACTTCTGGGATTATTGACAAATGAATCTTCATTTAAACCAATTGCGGGATCATTATTATTTTCGCTCTTAATTTCTTCGATAATCTATATGCATTTTAGAACATGGAAAGAAAATAGCGTTGTAAAAAAGAAGTCGTTACTCATTGTATTGACTGTATTTTTACTTCTTGTAATCTTAATGAAACTAACCGCCTTAATTGAAAAAGATTTTGATGTGCTCGTTGCATTTTTATTTCCTACTGCACTTGCGCCTATGCTCGTGAGACTGTTAACAAATGAGCGTCTTGCATTGATGACGACAATCATAACGGCAGCAACAGCCGGTGTTATTTTACAAGAAGGCTTTGCCTCTATTATTCAGATGGAAGTTGCACTTTACATACTTTTTGGTGGATTAACGAGTATTTATTTACTTGGCAATGGTGGTAAGCGTTCGACTATTTTAACGACGAGTGTCGGTGTTGCTTTGACAAATATATTATTTCTAGCATTTTATTTAATTATGACACAGTCCACATATAATTTAACAGAACTGATGTTTTATGCAATTGCTGCAGTAACTTCAGGGGTTCTATCTGGTGCATTAACAATTGGACTAATGCCGTTTTTTGAGACGGCTTTCCGTCTAATGTCTGACATGAGATTAATTGAATTATCGAATCCAAATCATCCTTTGCTCAAAAAAGTATTGACGGAAACTCCAGGCACGTATCACCACAGTGTAATGGTTGCCAATCTATCTGACGCTGCGTGTGAATCCATCGGTGCGAACGGACTTCTTGCAAGAGTGGGCAGTTACTATCATGATATTGGAAAGACGATCCGACCAGGATTTTTTATTGAAAATCAACTTGCGGGACAAAATCCGCATGACTCGTTACCTCCTGAAAAAAGTCGGGATATTATAATTGCACATGCAGAAGATGGTGCAAAACTGCTTGAAAAGCATAAAATGCCTTCCGAAATTATCAATATTGCAAGACAACATCATGGTACAAGTTTATTGAAGTTCTTTTTTGTGAAAGCTCGTGATTCCGGTGCAGAGGTAATAGAAGACGATTATCGATATGCCGGGCCTAAGCCACAAACGAGAGAAATTGCAATTATCTCGATAGCAGATAGTGTAGAAGCTGCTGTTAGATCAATGAAAGATCCCACTTCTTTAAAAATAGCTTCTCTTGTCCATTCAATTATTAATGATAAATTAAATGATGGGCAATTTGATGAATGCGATTTATCGATGAAAGAATTAAGAACTGTTGAAAGAATAATTTGTGAAACCCTAAATGGGATATTCCACAACCGAATTGAATATCCAGAATAAGTGGGAAAGGGGCTTGTAAAATGCTTAATCTTTATTTTAACGATGAAACAGAGACTATTGATAAGGGAAATGAAAAAAAAATATCTGACCTTCTCATTTATGCGGCGGAAGCGGAAGGCTTATCGGGTGAAGCTGAAATATCGATTACATTTATGACGGATGCTGAAATTCAAGAAATCAATGAACAATATCGTGGAATAAATAAACCGACCGACGTGATTTCATTCGCACTCGAAGAATTGACTGAAGATGAAATTGTAATTGTAGTAGAAGAGGGAATGCCCAAAGTTCTAGGGGATATACTGATCTCAGTGGAAACAGCGAGAAGACAGGCACATGATTACGGACATGACTTTGACCGGGAAATCGGCTTTCTTGCATTACATGGCTTACTTCATCTGCTTGGATACGATCATCAAACGCCTGAGGAAGAAACGGAAATGTTCGGTAGGCAGAAAGAAATTCTTGAATCGTTTGGACTTAGGAGGTAACCTTCTATGCGAAAATTTTTCAAAGCATTTAAGTATGCATGGGATGGCATTCTTTTTGGGTTACGAGTAGAACGCAACTTGAAGTTCCATTTCTTAGCTGGTCTAATTGTTGTTATTGCTGGTTTTTTGACAGGACTTACACTTATAGAATGGTTTGTTATATTGATTTTAATAGGGGGAATGCTCTCCCTTGAATTAGTAAATTCCGCAATCGAGCGTGTAGTCAATCTCGTAACTACAGAAATTCACCCACTTGCCAAGCAAGCTAAAGACCTTGCAGCCGGTGCTGTTCTTATTTATGCTGTTATAAGCGGAGTTATAGGTTTGCTATTATTTGCATCAAAATGGTTTAAATAATTTAGAAGAGGTGTGTAAATGGATATTAAGGCATTAATTGATGAATCAAAAATAGCGCGTAAAAACGCATATGTGCCCTATTCGAAGTTTTCGGTAGGTGCAGCACTGCTCGCAGAAAACGGTACTGTGTACCACGGCTGTAACATTGAAAATTCGGCATATAGTATGACGAACTGTGCAGAGCGTACAGCGTTTTTTAAGGCGGTTTCAGAAGGCGTACATACATTCAGAGCATTAGCAGTAATAGGAGACACAGAAGGGCCTATTTCGCCTTGTGGAGCTTGTAGACAAGTTATTGCAGAGTTCTGCGATGGTGCAATGCCGGTCTATTTAACAAATCTTAAGGGCGATGTTGTTGAAACAACTGTAGCTGAACTATTACCAGGAGCATTTTCAAAGGAGGATCTTAATTTTGCAAACAAACAATAAATCATTTAAGTCAGGATTCATATCAATAATAGGTCGTCCAAACGTAGGTAAATCAACATTTTTAAATCATGTTGTTGGGCAGAAAATCGCAATAATGAGTGATAAGCCACAAACGACAAGAAACAAAGTGCAAGGTGTTGTAACAACAGAAGATTCACAAATGATTTATATCGATACTCCTGGAATTCATAAACCGAAGCATAAACTTGGCGATTTCATGGTGAAATCTGCTCGTAATACACTTAAAGAAGTAGATGTTATTATGTTTATGGTGAATGCTGAGGAAAAAATTGGTCCTGGAGATCGTTATATTATTGAAATGCTCGAACATACAGAGACCCCTGTCTTTTTAATCATAAATAAAATAGATCTTGTACATCCAGATCAATTATTGGAAATCAT
The DNA here is from genome assembly GCF_051550205.1 of Sporosarcina sp. FA9. GTDB lineage: Bacteria > Bacillota > Bacilli > Bacillales_A > Planococcaceae > Sporosarcina. Next base: position 2,084,480 of record NZ_CP188819.1, on the reverse strand, counting down.
TGTTTCTTATAAAAACGAATATGACTTCGCGGAGATTGTACCAATATCAGCTTTAAACGGAAATAATACGGACCGTTTACTTGAAACACTTAAAAAGTACTTGCCTTTAGGTCCGAAATACTACCCAGATGATCAGGTAACGGATCATCCTGAACGATTTATTATTTCTGAATTAATTCGTGAAAAAGTATTGCATTTAACTAGAGAAGAAATTCCTCATTCTGTAGCGGTCATCATCGAGAAAATTGAACGCGAAGAGAAGCGGGAATTGGTAAATGTAATGGCTACGATAATTGTTGATCGTGATTCTCAAAAAGGTATTGTTATTGGTAAAAAAGGTGTGCTGTTAAAAGAAATTGGTACAAAAGCTCGCTATGATATAGAAATGCTCCTAGGTTCTAAAGTTTTCCTAGAATTATGGGTGAAAGTTCAAAAAGATTGGCGTAATAAACCGGGTCGATTGAAAGAATTTGGCTTTAATGATGAGGAATATTAAGCAATTATGGATTTTGTTACCTAGATAAAAAGGGAAGTGTCTAATTTGATGAACAAATGGGAAGGAATTGTCATTCGGAGTATCCCATACGGAGAGTCAAACAGTATAGTTACCCTTTATACTCGGGAAGCAGGAAAAGTAACGGCAATGGCACGTGGAGCGAAAAAACCAAGAAGTAAATTAGTTGCAGTTACACAATTGTTCACATATGGTTCGTTCCTAATTCGAAAAGGACGGGGAATGGGGACACTTGAGCAGGGCGAGCAAATCAATTCGATGCGCTTTATTCGAGAGGATCTTGAAGCTATGGCGTATACAAGTTATATCGTTGAGATTGTTGATCGTTTAACTGAAGAAAATGAAAGAAGACAAGGGGTTTATACTCTTTTATATGAAGCTCTCAATGCAATTAATGAGCATTATGACCCCGAAGCTATTTCACTTTTTGTAGAATGGAAAATGCTGGTTGTTGGAGGAATCCATCCGATTTTACATGAATGTGCTAATTGTCATGCCACCGAAGGAGAGTTTGCATTTTCCTTTAGAGCAATCGGTTTTATATGTCATAGGTGTTTTCATACGGATAAATATTCAGTTCGTATAACTCCAAATCAATTAAAACTCATTCGTACATTTGCGACTGTTCCAATTAGTAGTGTTGGAGACTTAACGCTAAAAAAAGAGACGAAAACATTCTTGAAAAGGATTGTTCGGACGGTTTATGATGAACAACTAGGTGTTTATTTTAAAACGAGGGCGTTCTTAGATCAGCTTGAAACTACACCAAATCTTTTACCTATAAAAAGAGCTCCTAAAGAAGAATAAATTCTTCTTTAGGAGCTTTTATTTTGAAAAATTTTAATTAAAATACTAAGTGTTTTGCAATATAGTCTTTTACTTCATCAATTGGAATGCGAACTTGTTCCATCGAATCACGATGTCTAACTGTCACTTTGCGGTCCTCTTCGGAATCAAAATCATATGTGATGCAAAACGGCGTTCCGATTTCATCTTGTCGACGATAGCGTCTACCTATAGATTGAGAATCATCATATTGAACAACGAAGTGTTTGCGCAGTTCTGCATAGACTTCATCCGCTCCTTCTGAAAGTTTTTTTGAAAGCGGAAGAATTGCTGCCTTGACAGGCGCCAAAGCGGGGTGGAAACGTAGAACAGTACGCTTGTCATCACCCTCAAGCGCTTCCTCGCTGTATGCATCTGTAAGAAATGCAAGTGTTACACGATCCGCACCGAGTGATGGTTCGATACAGTATGGTACAAACTTTTCATTTGTTATTGGATCTTGGTAGTGGAAATCTTCTCCAGAGAATTCCATATGGCGTTTCAAGTCGAAATCTGTTCTATTGGCAATTCCCCATAGTTCACCCCAACCAAATGGGAATTTATATTCTATATCCACTGTACCTTTGGAGTAATGTGAAAGCTCATCTTCATCATGCACGCGTAATCTCATATTTGCTTCTGTAAGTCCTAGATTTAATAAGAAGTTTTTTGAGTAGTCACGCCAGAATTCATACCACTTCATATCCTCGCCAGGTTTACAGAAGAACTCTAACTCCATTTGTTCAAATTCACGAGTACGGAAAGTGAAATTACCTGGAGTAATTTCATTTCTGAAACTTTTTCCTATTTGTGCAATACCAAAAGGCATTTTCTTGCGCATCGAACGTTGAACATTTTTAAAGTTAACAAAAATCCCTTGTGCTGTTTCAGGTCTTAAGAAAATTTCATTTGCTGAAGCATCCGTTACACCTTGGCTCGTTTTGAACATTAAATTGAATTGACGGATATCCGTGTAATCATTTGCACCACATGTTGGGCAAATAACTTCGTGTTCAGAAATGAGCTCTGCCATTTTATCAAAGGATAAGCCGTCAACAATCATTTCAATACCCTTTTTATCAAGTGCATCTTCAATTAGTTTGTCCGCTCTGTGGCGTGTATTACATTTTTTACAGTCAATCATTGGGTCATTAAAGTTACCGATATGGCCCGAAGCTTCCCAAACTCTTGGATTCATAAGAATTGCAGCATCAAGTCCAACGTTGTACGGCGACTCTTGAACAAACTTTTGCCACCATGCTTTTTTGATATTGTTCTTTAATTCGATTCCAAGTGGCCCGTAATCCCACGTATTCGCTAGACCCCCGTAAATTTCAGATCCCGGGAAAACAAAACCTCTTGCTTTTGATAAGTTAACAATTTTTTCCATCGACATAAAATGATCCCTCCAATTAGTAATTAAATCCGCCGGAGGCTTTAATCTTTTCAGTAGTAGCCTTAAGCTGAAAAAAATAAAAAGCACCCATCCACGGACATATAGTCCGAGGACGAGTGCATAATGACCCGCGGTTCCACCTCGTTTGGCTACTTAAATAGCCCTCTTAAAAAAATACATGACTCCAGGTTTCCTTTTCATGTCGGTGCAGACTTTCACTGTCTCTGCTCGCTAACTTTTGACATTACTTATAGACCCTTCTACGTCTATTTAGTTCATAAAATAGTGTAGCACGATTTCCCTTTCTTCGCAATAGACGGCAACTTCATATATAATACTTAGGTATATAGAATTGATTGTTTAGGGCGGTGACTCATATGGAACTAAATAAGCGCCAGATGGAAATTCTGGAAATAGTCAAAGCGAATGTTCCAATTACTGGGGAACAGATTTCTGAAAGGCTTGGTCTCGCTCGAGCAACAATACGTCCGGACCTTGCAATTTTAACGATGGCCGGCTATCTTGATGCACGTCCAAGGGTCGGCTATTTTTATTCTGGTAAGAAACCTGCACAGTCTATTGAAGAAAGTATGATTGGCATGAAGGTTAGGGATTTTCAGTCGATGCCAGTTGTTGTAACAGAACAGATATCCGTTTATGATGCAATCTGTCATATTTTCTTAGAAGATGTTGGAACTTTGTTTGTTGTAGACAATGATTCCTTTCTAACGGGTGTTCTTTCGAGAAAAGATTTACTTAGGACAAGTCTTGGTGGTAATGATTTAAATAAAATGCCCGTTCATGTAATTATGACACGCATGCCCAATATTACGTACTGTAAAAAACAAGATACATTAATTGACGTTGCAAAAAAGATGATTGATAAACAAATTGATGCACTTCCCGTTATTGACAAGTATGCTGAAGGTCTTAAAGTGGTTGGCAGGATAACGAAAACAAACATCACTGCAGCATTCTTATCGCTAGGGGATGAGCATGAATTGTAAGGGGGGATATAAGTGACAAAACTAACGTTATTTATCGTTTCAGATTCTATTGGTGAAACTGCAGAACTAGTTGCAAAGGCTGCAGTAAGCCAATTTAGCGAAGGGTTGGAAACAGTATCTGTCAAACGTTTTTCACATGTAGAAGAAGAATCACAATTAAGGGAAATCGCATTTTTAGCAAAACAACAAAATGCATTAGTAATTTATACACTCGTTAAAAGCAATATGCGGAAAAAACTACTTGAAGATTGCGATTCACAAGGAATTCAATGTATCGATCTTCTCGGGCCTCTAGTAGATGTGTTAAGTATAAATCTTGGTGAAAAACCGTTAGAAGAGCCCGGTCTCGTTAGACAGCTTGATGATGAGTATTTTAAAAAAATTGAAGCCATTGAATTTGCGGTAAAATACGATGATGGTCGTGACCCACGTGGAATAAAAAAAGCAGATATAGTGCTTATTGGTGTTTCGAGAACCTCGAAAACGCCCTTATCCCAATATCTGGCTCATAAACGCTATAAAGTGGCCAATGTTCCATTAGTTCCAGAAGTTAACCCACCTGATGAATTATTTGAAATTGATCCAAACAAGTGTTTTGCATTGGTAATTTCTCCTGAAAAGTTAAATTGTATTCGAAAAGAAAGACTAATTGCGCTTGGTCTGAAAGATGATGCTAATTATGCACAACTCGATCGCATAAAAAAAGAAATCATACATTTTGAAAATGTTGTATCTAAAATAGGGTGTACAGTTATTGATGTAACGAATCGGGCTGTTGAGGAAACAGCAAATGTGATTGTGAGTAAATTAACAAAGTGAAATAAATAATTAGAAAGAACCATCCATATATGTGGGTAGGTTCTTATTTTATGGCTATTTGTCTTGGAGTAGATTATAATTCATAAGTTAATGTTTACCTTTAATCTTAAATACTCGAAAAAGGCATTGAACTAGTGTAAAATTATAGTTTCGAAGAATTATTGAATGTATTTGTCGAAATATGAAGGGTTTTTGAAGAAAACAGCGAAAATAAGTAGTTAAAGCAGAAAATGGTGATTGAATGACGAGAATACCAGAGGAGACTATTGAGGCGATTCGTTCAAAGACAGATATTGTTGATCTTGTCGGCGAATATGTACAGCTAACAAAAAGAGGTAAGAACTGGTTTGGGCTTTGTCCATTTCATGGAGAAAATTCACCTTCATTTTCTGTTTCTGAAGATAAACAACTTTTCCATTGTTTTGGATGCGGCGCTAGTGGAAATGCAATCACATTTGTTATGGATATTGAAAACAGCCCTTTTGCGGAAGCATTGGTTAAACTTGCAGCTCGAACAGGTATTGAGATAGGTGTTGACATTCAAAATGATTCTGCATCAAACTCTCGAAATGAATATAAACATATGTTTGAAGCTCATTCGCTTGCTGCAAATTTTTACAATCACTTACTTTTAAACACTGTTGAAGGTGAAGAAGCACTTCAATATCTTGAAAAAAGAGGGTTTACTAGGGACAGTCTCGAAAAATATGAGATTGGGTGGTCACTTGATAACTCAAGTGCTTTAGCGGATTTGCTGAAAAGGAAAGGTTTTGATCTAAAAGATATGGAACGTGCAGGTCTTTGTATTATGAAAGACGATGGAACAGGCTTTTTTGATCGGTTCCGTGGGCGTATTATGTTCCCTTTACAAGATGATAATGGAGCAGTAGTTGCATTTTCAGGAAGGACGTTATTGGATTCGAAGCAGGAAGCAAAATATCTTAATAGTCCTGAAACGCCGATATTCGAAAAAAGTCGAATTTTATACAATTTTCATAATGCACGTCTTAACGTTCGAAAAACGGGTAAAGTAATACTGTTTGAAGGATTTATGGATACAATTTCGGCGAATCGGGCAGACATACTAAATAGCGTTGCTGTCATGGGTACTTCGTTGTCAGATACGCATCTAATAAAGTTGAAACGAATCGCAAAAGAAATAATTATTTGCTGCGACGGCGATAATGCGGGATGGGAAGCAGCAAAAAGATTTGCAGTTCTGGCCATTAAGAAAGGGATGGAGGTCCAAATAGCACTGCTGCCGGAGAAAATGGATCCGGATGATTACATTAGTGAACATGGGGCAGATGCTTTTCGTAATAAAATCATTGGTAATCCACATCCATATATGTCTTTTATTATGGCATATGCAAAGAGGTCAAAGAATCTTTCCAACCAGAATGACGTCTTACAGTTCATACATGAAGTTCTGGAGGAGCTAACCACGCGTACGTCTCCAGTTGAACGGGATATGTATATTCGCCTGATTTCGGATGAAACTGGAATCTCAAAAGATGCGATTAATCAGCAGTTTCTAAAAATGGCTGGTAAACAAGCAAAGCAAACAAAATTAATTCCACAAAATGCAGCAACTATTCCTACAGTAGTATCGAACAAAAAGGTTACAGGAACTGAGCGGGCAGAACGTCTTTTACTTTTTCATTTATTAAATGACGGGGCTTTATTTGATCGCTTCCGGGAAGAGAGACGCGAACTTTTTATACGTGATGATTATTCTGCAATATTTGTGCGTCTTGCAGGTTTTTATGAAAAACATGGTTCTCCCGATTTCCATAGATTTGCGGAATCATTGGAGGATCGTGAATTAAGAAAAATTGTCCTGGATGCTGCAATGGTCGAACGAGACCCCGAGCATGCTGAAGAAGAAATTGATGATTGCATCAGTCATATTGAAAAGTTTCGAGTTCGGATTAAAATCGACGAAAAAATCCTAGAATCAAAAGAAGCTGAAAAGGTAAATGATCACACCCGGGCACTGGAGCTAGCCAGGGAAATTATACAGCTCCGGAAATCAGTAATGGCATTATAAGCCACTGTCCGGTGTTAGAAGGAGGAACGTTAAGATGAGCAAAAAAGAATTGTCTGGGGACATAGAAGCAGAAATGTCAATAGAAGAAACAAAAGCAAAGTTGATGGAAGCGGGAAAGAAAACAGGGGAATTAACATTAGATGAGGTGACCGAGAAACTTTCGCAATTCGAAATAGAACCCGAACAATTCGAAGAGTTCCTAGATGCTATTGAGGCGCAAGGTATAGAAATGGACCGGAAATCAGAAAGTGAAGAAGCTGAAGAGGAACCTGGAAAGGCACCCGCCGAAGAAACCAAATTTGATTTAAATGATTTAAGTGTGCCACCAGGTGTTAAGATAAACGATCCGGTTCGAATGTATTTAAAAGAAATTGGTCGTGTAGAACTACTAACGGGACCTGAAGAAGTAGCACTTGCTATTCGAATCATTGAAGGCGATGACTCTGCAAGGAAAGAGCTTGCAGAAGCGAATTTACGTCTTGTAGTAAGTATTGCAAAACGATATGTTGGTCGAGGTATGCTCTTCTTAGATTTAATTCAAGAAGGAAATATGGGCCTTATCAAAGCTGTTGAAAAATTTGATCATACTAAAGGATTTAAATTTAGTACCTATGCGACATGGTGGATTCGACAAGCGATTACACGTGCAATTGCAGACCAAGCACGTACAATTCGTATACCAGTTCATATGGTTGAGACGATTAATAAATTAATCCGTGTTCAACGTCAATTACTTCAAGATTTGGGTCGTGAACCTTCACCGGAAGAAATTGGTGAAGAAATGGATCTAACAGCTGAGCGGGTTAGAGAAATTCTTAAGATCGCACAAGAGCCTGTTTCACTTGAAACACCTATTGGTGAGGAAGATGATTCACACCTTGGAGATTTCATTGAAGATTCGGAAGCGCAATCACCATCGGATCACGCGGCATATGAATTGTTGAAAGAACAATTGGAAGACGTGCTCGATACTTTAACAGATAGAGAAGAGAACGTTTTAAGACTGCGTTTTGGACTTGATGATGGTAGGACAAGAACTCTTGAAGAGGTTGGTAAAGTATTCGGTGTAACACGGGAAAGAATTCGTCAAATCGAAGCAAAGGCTTTACGAAAACTACGTCACCCATCAAGAAGTAAAAGACTTAAAGACTTTCTTGAATAATCTAAAACACCGGCAAATTCCTTGCCGGTATTTTTTTAACCTATAGTAGGGGTGATTTGTATTATTAATAATAAGCGTAAACAAATAATAATGTCCGAAATTATTTACTGGAAACAAAATAAGTTACTGCCGGAGCATTACTGTGATTTCTTGATTTCTCTTTATGCTCAGGGTGAGGAAGAAAATATTGAAAGAGTTGTTCCCCAATCTGTAATTGCGCTGGAAAAAAATAAATTAAAAAGGACATTAATTGTTCTTTCTATTATTGCCCTGCTAGCAAGCATTAGTATGTTCATAGTGTCAATTGACCCTATAATTACACTAGGTTTAACCAGTATCTTATTTTTTTTATATTTATTTTATGCCGTTCGCAGTACAATTAAAAAACGTCAGATCGCACCTTTTTTATACATACTATCAGCATTGTTGTTACTTCTAATATCTATGAAATTATGGAGTACTTATTTCAATGAGAATTCGGTTTTTTTAATTATCATTCTAATATTAAATTGTTTTGTTTGGCTAATTGGCGGTAAATATTTAAAATTAACTTATTTTATGATTTCAGGTGTTGCCGGTCTTCTCGTCATTATAGGTTTTATTATCAGTATGATGTGAATTGTCTTTTATTCATGTAAAGCTTGTTAAGTAGCGGTAATATTCGCTATAATTGAACTTGTAAACGTTTACAAAAAGGGGATGACTATGTTGAATTTTGATTTAACAGAAGAGCAACAAATGATTCGTAAGATGATAAAGGATTTTGCAGATGAAGAAGTCGCACCGGGAGCTATCGCGCGCGATCAATCAAAGGAATTTCCAGTAGAGATATTTAAGAAGTTGTCAAAAATGGGCATGATGGGTTTACCTTTTCCAACAGAGTTTGGTGGGGGTGCGGCCGATACGATAAGTTTCGCAATCGTCACTGAGGAGTTAAGTCGGGCATGTGCATCAACGGGAATTACCTATTCTGCACATATTTCACTGGGGGGTGCACCGCTTAACTTATTTGCGACAGAAGAACAGAAAGAAAAATACTTAACGCCCATTTGTACAGGGGATTCGTTTGGTGCATTTGGACTTACTGAGTCAAATGCTGGTTCGGATGCTGGAGGTACAGAGACGACTGCAAAAGAAGATGGTAATGATTTTATTATTAATGGTTCGAAAGTATATATAACAAACGCTAGCCATGCGAAACATTTGGCGATTACTGCAATCACAGGAATAAATAATGGCGTAAAAGAAATTAGTGCAATTATTGTTCCAACCTCGTCTGAGGGTTTTACGATCCTTGATAAGTATGAAAAGATGGGCTTACATGCTTCAAATACAACTGAACTTATCTTTGATAATGTTAGAGTACCCAAGGAGAACCTTCTAGGAGTGCGTGGGGATGGCTTTAAACAGTTCCTAGTGACTTTGGATGGTGGTAGAATTGGAATCGGTGCAATGGCCGTTGGTATTGCTCAAGCGGCATTTGACCGTGCGCTACGTTATTCAAAAGAACGGAAACAGTTTGGTAAAACACTTTCAGAGTTTCAAATTACTCAGTTCAAATTAGCGGATATGGCGATGAAAATCGAATTGGCACGAACTATGGTATATAAAGCAGCATGGTTAAAAGATCAAGGTCGTCCATTTTCTAAAGAGGCTGCAATGTGTAAACTATATGCATCAGAAATTGCCATGGAGATAACAAGTCAGGCGATCCAAATTCATGGTGGATATGGTTATATGAGAGAATATGAAGTGGAAAGATATATGCGCGATGCAAAACTTCTTGAAATAGGAGAAGGAACGTCCGAAGTGCAACGTATGGTTATTGCAAGACTTATTGGTTGTTAACTCTGAACGAAAATTACGAGCATTTATTTGTATACAGATTGGCCCAATAATCTCCTGAAATGAGAAAGTTATAAATGAAAAGTTTGTCGAATTTGTCACAAACGATGAAAAGAAAGCTTATAACACTTTTAGTTTGCAAGTCAATACAGTACAATAATAGTTGTGAACTGTATTGATTACAGAAAAATTCTTAATGAAGGAGGTTTATTCAATGGGTAAAAATGCTGTAATACCTTATATCCTGATTTTCTCACTTGGTATCGGTTTAATATTCTTCATGTCGATTTATGGCCTTGGTCAAAAAGAGAAAATTGCAAGCCAAGGTGAAGATGGAAAAACTGAAGAAGGTTCAGATGTAACTGTAGCTGATTTCGACGCTGAAGTTGCACAAGGTAAATGTATCGGCTGTCATGGGGGAGACCTTACTGGCGGAATGGGCGGTGCGGCCCCAAGTCTTATTGGTTTAAGCTTGTCCAAGGATGACATTGTAGATATTTTAAATAATGGTTTAGGCGGAATGCCGGCACAGGTACCAAATGCGATTCCAGCTGAACATGTAGATGAAATGGCGGAATATATTCTATCACTTAAATAAAACGTTAAAGAATGAGTCTTCAGTCAACAGTTTATCTGTTGATAGAGGGCTTTTTCTTTTTGTTGTGGAGCAATAGTAATATAATGAGATTATGTAAAAGCAAGTAGAAAGAAGGTATTTCATTGATTACAGAACGTTTATCTAACAGACTTAAAGCGGTTGCATCATTTGTTGAAGAAGGGGCAGTAGTTGCGGATATTGGAAGTGATCATGCTTACCTGCCGTGTTATCTTCTTAAAACAGGGAAAATAAAACAAGCTATAGCAGGTGAAGTAGCGAAAGGTCCGTATGATTCAGCTATGAAAAATGTTTTGAAGGAAGGCTTAGCAGATTCGATTACTGTTCGTTTAGCTGACGGCCTCTTTGCAGTCGAAGTTAATGATTTAGTTGACACAATTACAATTGCTGGAATGGGTGGTACTCTAATTACAACCATCTTGGAAAATGGCAAATCCCAACTTGAATCTATTAAGCGCATTATTGTCCAGCCTAATATCCAGTCAAGCGTCATACGTAAATGGGCCGTTTTCAATGGGTGGAAAATCGTTTCCGAACAAATATTAAAAGAGGACGATAAGATTTATGAAATCTTAAATATGGAAAAAGGTTCGTCCTCTTACGACGAAACTGAAATACTATTAGGCCCTTTTCTATGTTTGGAAAAAAGTGTTGTTTTTCGTGAGAAGTGGGAAAGAGAAATTGTAGAATGGCATCGTGTACTCCTATCGATTGAAGATGCTGAGGAGACAGATGATATTCGAAAGAAAAAAAATCAGTTAAAAAGTCAAATTGATTTAGTAAGAGAGGTGTTGGCGATATGAAAACAGTGAATGGTCATGAAATAATATATTTGTTTGAACAGTGGTCGCCAAAAAAGTATGCGATGGAAGGAGATCCCGTAGGATTACATATTGGTGCTCTTAATCGAACGGTTGAGAAAGTACTTATTACTCTAGATGTAAATGAGGAAGTAGTGGATGAAGCAATCGAAATAGGTGCAACTTTAATCATTGCGCACCATCCCCCAATATTTAGGCCACTAAAAGGAATATTTGTGGATACTCCTCAAGGTAGAGTGATTGAGAAGTGCATTAAAAACAATCTATCTGTTTATGCCGCTCATACAAATTTAGATGTAGCAACTGGTGGAGTGAATGATATGCTTGCGGGCTTACTTGGACTACTAGACACGGAGGTCGTGGAAGTAACTTATTCAGAACCTCTTTATAAATTATCGGTATTTAGTCCAGATTCCCATGTTGATGAAGTTAGACAAGCATTAGCTATGGCAGGGGCAGGCGCAATTGGAGATTATAAAGGATGCAGTTTTACTTCTAGTGGAACTGGTCGTTTTACTCCTAATGAAGGAGCGAAACCGTTTATCGGAAGTGTTGGTAAAATAGAAAGTGTAAGCGAAGAAAAAATTGAAGTCGTTTTACCGGGATCACTTAAACAGAAAGTGTTAAAGGCTATGCTTAAAGCACATCCATATGAAGAGCCGGCATACGATTACTTCATGTTGGAGCAGCATACGAATGAACTTGGTTTAGGACGTATTGGAAAACTTAATGAGGAATTGACACTTGGAAAATTTGCAGAACATGTCAAGTCAGTTTTTGATGTCCCGGCTGTTCGATTTGTCGGAAATCCATCTTCAATAATTAGAAAAGTTGCAGTCCTCGGTGGTGATGGCAATAAGTATATTCATGCTGCAAAAAGAAAAGGTGCAGATGTTCTTGTGACTGGGGATTTATATTACCATATAGCACATGATGCAGAAGCAATTGGTTTAAATGTAGTAGATCCTGGACACAATATTGAAAAAGTAATGATTCAAGGTGTTGCAAACTATATGACGAAAGCTTGTATAACTGCGAAATATAATGTTCAGTTTTATGAATCTAAGATTGTGACAGAACCCTTTCAATTTATCTGAATTCAGGATAGGCCTTCAATTTATATAAGTGGGGAGCAAAGCAAGGAGCTTTTCAATCAGTGGATGTCCAAACTCCAGCTGAATCCAGATAAAGCCTCCGGCGGATGTCATGGATTTTTAGGTGAGCTTTTCGAGCGAGCTCGAAAAAAATCCTGACGCAATTACGCCAAGGCGTAATTGATTTGAGGTTAAAAAAATAAAACCGGCCATCTAGTTGAAATGGGCCGGTTTTATTATTATGCATAGGGTTCGATTCTTACAACGGGTTGCGGGTTTTTAATTCTAGGAAGAATCCGTTCCAGTTTGAATTTCTTTTCAGGATAATGTGTTGTTGGGTCATCATGTTTAAAGTTTTCAAGGAAAGCAGTAACTTCTCTAACAACAAGAGTTGGAGTCGATGCTCCAGCAGTCACAGCTACCGTTTCAATACCTTCTAACCATGAAATTTCAAGTTCAGAAACATCTGAAATTCTGTAAGAAGGCGTATTTGCAATTTCCACAGATACTTGTGTCAAGCGATTGGAGTTATTGCTGAGGGGATCTCCAACAACAATCAAAAGCTCTGCTTCACCAGCTTGTTCTGCAACTGCTTCTTGTCTTACTTGAGTTGCAAGACAAATTTCTTGATGTATTTCAATATGTGGATATTTTACTTGTAGTGCTTCCATGAGGTGGGCTACATCCCACTGACTCATTGTAGTTTGATTTGTAACGATTAGCTTTTCATTTATTACTGTTAAAGCATTTATGTCGTCAATTGTTTCAATAAGATGGACTGCATGGGGCGCAACACCAATCGCACCCTCAGGTTCTGGATGATGTTTTTTGCCAATATAAATAACGTCGTATCCTTCTTTTGTCATTTCTTCTATTAAATCATGAGTAACGGTCACATCAGGACAAGTAGCATCTATTGAAACGAGACCTTTTCTTTTTGCAAGTTCTCTTACCTCAGGAGAAACTCCATGGGCTGTAAAAATAACCGTTCCTTTTTCTACTTTTTCAAGAATTTCAAGCCTGTTTTCTCCATCCAAAGTAACAATACCATCTTCTTCAAATGCGTCAGTAACATGTTTATTGTGGACAATCATTCCTAAAATAAAAATGGGTCTCGGTAAAGTTTTATCGAGTGCTGCATTTCTAGCAATAATCATTGCATCGACAACCCCGTAGCAATAGCCTCTGGGGGTAATCTTTAGTACCTTCATCTACTTCACTCCTCAAATAGGATTTGTAATCTATTATAACGGAGTTTGGAAGCTGTTTCAAAGTTATAACCTGGGAGGCTGAAAGATTCGTGGTATCGACGGCATTGGATTTGCGATAGGTGCTACATTTTGGACGGATCCAGCTTGGGCTATACTACTTGCAACGCTTGGTCCGGTTGGTCCAGTTGTTGAGGGTAGTGATTGAAATCCTTTGTAAAGTTTCCACATAGCAGGTAAGTTCTGCATCATTGGTGCAAACTGCTGTACAACGGGTGCATATTGCTGTGCAGTATTTAAAAAACGATTGGCAGTTTGCATATAGGATTCCATTTTTGAAGGACCCTGAGGGGCTGCTCCTTGCGTTTGGCCCGGGAAGGGACTATTCATTTGCCTGGATTGAAATGGTTGCATTGGAGCTTGTTGTTGACCCTGAAACGGCGGCATGCGAAAGCCCGGTTGTCCCAAAGGATTCTGTGGAGATTGCTGCCGTTCGAATGGATAAAAGGACTGATATCTCATTTTATACTCCTTTCGTCAGTAAAGAATTAAACGAACACATTGTATACTATGCAAAAATGTCATACTACGGAACAGAATCATGATACAATAAGAATAGGTTAGGAGGCATTTAAATGTCGAAATTCACAGATTATAATTTTAAACCGTTCATTCGGGAAGCAATTGATAAGCTCGGTTTTACAGGTCCGACGCCGATTCAAAAAGAAATCATTCCACTTATTCTTAAGGGAACAAGTGCCATTGGTCAAGCACATACGGGGACAGGAAAATCACATAGTTTTCTTATTCCAATACTTGAGCGGACAGATGCATCGTTGAATGATTTGCAAGCAGTTGTTGTTGCACCAACGAGGGAACTAGCTACACAGCTTTATAACGAATTAACAAAAATGACAGAGGGCACGGAAATTCGATCGACGTTACTAATTGGAGGAACAGATAAAGAGAGATCTGTTGACAGACTAAAATCCAATCCACATATTGTCGTAGGTACGCCAGGAAGAATCAGCTATATGGCTGAAAAGGGTGCACTCGGAATTCATACAGCTAAAATACTTGTCATTGATGAGGCAGATTTAGCATTTGACATGGGCTTTATAGAAGATATTGATAAGTTCGCTTCCAAAATGCCAGTAAATCTAGAAATGTATGTCTTTTCAGCAACAATTCCCGAAAAGCTTAAACCATTCCTTACAAAATATATGGAATCGCCAGCGCATATTCAAATTGGTAAGAGTAAATCTCTAACTGAAGGAATGCATTATTCGCTCGTTCCAGTTCGTGGAATGGACAGGCAGAAAAAATTGTTACAAGTAATGGGTGGAATATCTCCTTATTTAGCAATTATTTTTACGAATACAAGACAAAATGCTGATAAACTTGCAAATTTCCTTGCAGAATCCGGTATTAAAACGGGACGTATACATGGTGATTTAACTTCCCGTGAACGTACTCGCATGATGAAGAGGATTCGTGATCTAGATTTCCAATTTATCGTTGCGACAGATCTCGCAGCCCGTGGAATCGATATCCCCGGTGTGAGTCATGTCATCAATTATGAACTTCCAGATGAACTTGAGTTCTTCATACATCGTGTTGGACGTACTGCACGCGCAGGCCTTGAAGGTAATGCGATAACTCTTTACGATCCATCTGAAGAAGATAAAGTGATACGTATTGAACAGATGGGGATTCCATTTGTTCACGAAGAAGTAAAAGATGGTGCATGGGTTGAAGTGAAAGAACGTCATTCTAGAAAAACGCGAGTTAAGACAGTTGACGACATCGACCGTAAAGTTGCTTCATTCATTCGAAAACCCGCAAAAGTTAAACCGGGATATAAAAAGAAAATGACGCAACAAATGGAGCAAATGAAGAAACGGGAAAGGAGAATTAAGCGGAAAAAATGACAAATGAGACACGTTTACTTCTCGGTTCCCATGTTTCGATGAGCGGCAGTAAAATGTTGCTTGGCTCGAGTGAGGACGCATTAAGTTACGGAGCATCTACTTTTATGATTTATACTGGTGCTCCTCAAAACACGCGGAGAAAGCCGATTGAAGAGTTAAATATAGAAGCAGGTCGCAAGCATATGTTGGATAATGGCATAGAAAATATCGTTGTCCATGCCCCGTATATAATAAATCTTGCGAACACGTTCAAACCAGAGACATTTGCACTTGGTGTGGATTTTTTACAAAAAGAAATTGAACGTACTGCTGCACTTGGATCCAATCAAATTGTTTTGCATCCGGGTGCGCATGTAACTGCGGGGGCCGAAAAGGGAATTGCGAAAATTATCGAAGGATTAAATGAAGTTTTATCCCAAGACTATCCTGTTCGGATTGCGTTAGAAACGATGGCCGGTAAAGGAACGGAATGTGGTCGTAGTTTTGATGAAATCGCCGCGATTATTGACGGCGTGACACATAATGATCGACTTTCTGTCTGTTTTGATACATGTCACGTGCATGATGCCGGTTACGACATCGTCAATGACTTTAGTGGAGTACTCGATGAATTTGATCGTATCGTTGGGAAAGACCGTATTTCAGTCATCCATGTAAACGATAGTAAAAACATACGTGGTGCAATGAAGGATCGACACGAGAATATTGGTTTTGGCGAAATTGGCTTTGAACCACTCTCGTTTATAGTTCATCATCCAGATTTTAAAGAAATACCTAAAATTTTGGAAACACCTTTTGTAGGTGCAGATCCGAAAAACAAAAAAGCTCCATATCGATATGAAATTGAAATGTTTAAAGCAAACTTATTTCAGCCTGATAAGATAGAGTTGTTGAAAGTATAATTCTATTGAAATAGAATCTGAAAATAAATCCCGTCTGCTTAGGAGTATAAGCAGACGGGATTCTTTATCGTTTTACATCTAAATACATACGAAATAGCTGCTCAGTCTTTTCAAATCCTATAGCACTTTGTACTTTTTCAATAAAGGTTTCAGGTATACCCGTTAAGATCCAATGGAATGAAATTTCATTCACCAATGGACGTAATGCTTGAATTTCTGAAATTTCAAAGTCTATTCCATAGGTGCTTGCAATTTCTTGGACATCACGATCACTTCTTGTTTTTACTTCGTTTAAAAATTGAGCATAATCCATACATTAATCCTTCCTTTCTTAAATGGTTGTTCTTTGGGCAATCATAGTTTATAATTTCAAATATCAATCGGAATGATTCCTAATTGAGCGGAAAGGAAAAAATGATGAAAAACAATACAATTATTGAATTAGAAAATGTGAATTTTAATTATGGACATACAGCTGTCCTGGAAAACATTTCGTTACAAGTTAAAAAGGGTGAGTTTTGGGCTCTTATTGGCCCTAATGGATCGGGAAAATCTACGCTTATCAATATCATTCTTGGTTTACTAAAACCTGAATCAGGTTCGGTTAAATTATTTGGGGTGGACCTGGATTCATTTAAACATAGAGAATTAATTGGGTATGTGTCTCAAAAATCAAATTCATTTAACTCTGGTTTTCCGGCTACTGTTTTAGAAGTTGTGCGCAGTGGCTTAACTAGGAAAAGGGGTTTGTTTAAAAGTTTTTCGAAAAACGAAGAATTTAAGGCTATAGAGGCATTAAAGATTGTTGGAATGGACCATTTTTCTAATAGAAATATTGGTGAATTATCTGGCGGTCAGCAACAAAGGGTATTTATTGCTCGAGCATTAGCAGGTGAACCAGAACTTCTTGTGATGGATGAACCAACCGTGGGCATAGATCAACAAAATGTAAGTTCGTTTTATTCTATGCTTAATGATTTAAACCGTGACCATGGTATTGCGATTTTACTTGTAACACATGAAATCGATTTAGTGACTGATTTGGCAACACATGTGGCTTGTTTAAATCTAACAATTCATTTCCATGGTATTCAGTCTGATTATAAAAGAATGGGCGACGAAAAAATATCGAAATGGTACGGACATCCTGTACGCCGCGTCCATCAGCACGAACTGGGGGCTGAAGAATGATTAGTGCAATACTTTCTTATGAATTTTTACAAAATGCTTTTCTTTCTGGGTTAATTATCGGAGTTATTGCACCATTACTCGGACTATTCATTGTAGTTAGGCGACTTGCTTTAATTGCGGATGCTCTCAGTCACGTTGCACTAGCAGGAATTGCTGGAAGTTTGTATCTAAGTCAGCAAGTCCTTTTCTTCGCAGCACTAAATCCAGTTTATCTTGGTATTGGAGCAGCTGTTGGGGGCTCGTTGCTCATTGAGAAATTAAGAGGAACATATCGTCACTACGAGGAACTTGCTATTCCGGTTATTCTTTCTGCCGGGATTGGTATTGGGGCTATATTTATTTCACTCTCAAAGGGTTTTAGTTCGGATTTAATTGGCTATTTATTTGGTTCAGTTTCCGCAGTGAGCAGACAAGATTTGATGATAGTTGTCATTATTGCAATTGTTGTCATTGCATATATTCGATTTCTTTACAAAGAACTCTTCGTGCTGTCTTTTGATGCTGAATACTCGAAGGTTTCTGGGATAAATTCAAAATATATTCAAATGTTTTTTATGATTATTACTGCTCTTGTTATCGGTGCTTCAATGCGAATTGTAGGAATACTACTTGTTTCATCATTAATGACAATTCCTGTAGCTGCAGCTATTCAACTTGCGAAAAGCTTTAAATCCGCTATGATTTATTCCATTATATTTGGAGAGGCGGCGGTACTTATTGGCCTTACATCGGCATTCTATTTAGATATTGCACCCGGTGGTACGATTGTTGTTACATCGATTATTATTTTATTAATTGTCCTTATTATGAAAAAAGCACAGGGTAGACGCAGTGCACATAAAGAGGAGGAAATTACATGAAATTAGATGAAGCATGGATAATACTTCAGGACAAACAATTTAAACGTACAAAAAATAGAGAAAAGATTCTACAGTTGTTTTCAAAAAATGATCGATATATGACTGCAGCAGATGTTAGAAGTTCTATGGAGATAAAGAACCCAGGAATTAGTTTTGATACAATCTACCGAAACTTAACTACATTTGCAGAACTTGGCATATTGGAAGAAACAGATCTTTCAGGTGAGCGACATTTTCGAATGCAGTGCGACCCCGGAGTTCACCACCATCACTTTATTTGCACTGCATGTGGTAAAACACGTACTATTCCGGATTGCCCGATGGAAATGATTACTATTAACTTACCGGATTATGAAGTCGTAGGGCATAAGTTTGAGATTTATGGGAAATGCCCTTTATGTATAAGTGCATAAAAAAAGACCTGTGATATCCACAGGTCTTTTGCTATTTCTTTATGAGTTCTTCAACTGGAAATAAGTGTTGTATCCACTTGTTTGCTTCCTGCCAATCGTATACGCGGATGACACCGTCGGGAATTGTCATTCGATTGTAAGGTGTATCAAATAATAAAACAGGAATTTGAAGTTCTTCATGTATCTCTACCGCGTTGTCATGCTTGTCCTCGAAAAACGCATCGACACCAAACTTTTTTGCAGCCTCAATCTTTTGGTGACTTCCAGTAAGTTCAATATGATCAAAAGGGATTGCTTCCCGTGTAAACCATTCTTGTGTACCTTGGAAGACATGATTACCACGTGCAGAGATATAAAAGAGTTCAAACTGAGTTATCCAAGATGATAAAACCTCTTGAGCGAATGGCTGTGCAGGAGAAGTTTCATAAATATGAGATTCGGCCAATTTGTACCACTCGTAAAATGTTTTTTCATCAATTGGAAAAGCTTTTGTTAAGTCATATTCCTTTATATCCTCTAATATCAATTCACAACCGAATTGTTTATTAATGTGAGGTAGAAGAGATGTTGGGCAAGTTACTGTGCCGTCTATATCAATGCCGAAACGAAGATTTCTCATTTTGCTTTTTCTGCTTCTATTAGTAGGTTTTCTTGTCTTTTCTTTTCGAAATACTCTTCAGCAAGCTTATCTATTTCAATCTTAAGTTCTTCAACCATTGTTTCTTCAGGAACTTTGCGGACAATTTCGCCCTTCATGAATAGTAAACCTTCACCACGAGCACCTGCGATACCAATATCAGCTTCTCTAGCTTCTCCTGGACCGTTTACCGCACAACCAAGTACAGCAACTTTAATAGGGGCTTTAATTGTTGAAATGTATTCTTCAACTTCATTTGCAATTGAAATTAAATCAATTTCAATGCGTCCACATGTCGGACAAGAAATAAGTGTTGCAGAATCGGAAGATAATGCGAATACTTTTAGAAGTTCTCTAGCAACTTTCACTTCTTGTACTGGGTCTGCACTGAGCGAAACACGCATCGTATTTCCAATACCGGCAGATAATAGGGTACCTAAACCTGCAGCACTTTTAATGGAACCGGCAAATAAGGTTCCTGACTCTGTAATACCAAGATGTAATGGGTAATCAAAGGCAGCCGCTGCTTTCATGTAGGCATCTACTGCAAGATTTACATCGGATGCTTTTAGTGACACGATAATGTCATGAAAATCAAGATCTTCTAATATTTTAATATGGTAAAGAGCACTTTCAACCATACCTTCTGCGGTAGGATAACCATATTTTTCAAGAATTGATTTCTCAAGAGATCCTGCGTTTACACCAATGCGAATTGGAATTCCTTTGGCTTTGGCAGCATTGACAACTTCTCTAACATAGCGATCACGTCCAATATTACCTGGATTTATTCGTATTTTGTCAGCACCTTGTTCAATTGCAATCAAAGCCAATTTATAACTAAAATGAATATCCACAACAAGTGGAATGTTTATTTGTTTTTTTATTTCAGCAATTGAATACGCCGCACGCTCATCTGGACATGCCACACGAACGATTTGACACCCAGCTTCTTCAAGTCGTAGTATTTCTTTTACTGTTTCTTCAACGTCATGTGTTTTAGTAGTAGTCATACTTTGAATAAATAGCTCATCGCTACCACCAATCGTTAAATTACCGACTCTGACGGGACGTGTTTTAGATCTGTGTGTAATAGCACTCATTTATATTCTCTCCTTAAATGGCCTTAGCCGGTTCACTGCTTTCTATTTTATCAATCAGTAGTTCAAAAAGACAAGAGACAACCCTTATTTCTTTGAATCTAAACAATTATTGGCATCAATTCTATAGAGAGGTAATAAGACTTTTTCTCCGCCAACAATATCTTGTAGTTGAAGATGTGGATTCAATTTGTAAAAATCGTTTAATCTATCTACAAAACTTTTTGTCGGATCTGGGTAGAGTGCAAACAATGATTCAATTGTATCTCCAGTAACAGACGCTATAGCAATTGAAAAAGTTTCTGTTTCATCGCATTGAACAGATTGGTGCGCTTGATTTGCAAAAGCAGCAATAGGAATTGTGCCAGACATGAGATCAATGCGAACGAAGTGAATGATAACGAACAATACAACTGCGAGTACTAGTATTCTCATGAAATTCCCCCCTTCAGCACTATATGCGTGAAGGGGAAAGTTATTCATCTAGGCTTTTTAGGATAGTACTGAATTGCCAATGCAATGTAAACTATGTGAATAATTGAGGTGAATAGAAAGCTGTAGTTTGCTAAAATTGGAAAGAAATCAAAAAAAATGGCGAATAAAATTGGAACCGTAATTGCAATTGCTGAGGTTCTCCATATATGAAGAAATTCGCCACGTCTCTTCATTAGTTTTAGTAGCAACGAACCAATATAAGCAAATACACTAATCCGTATAAAAACATAAAATGTGTTAATAACTAGTTGCATCATGAAAGCGATTGGATAGATGAGCCAACCAATTCTTTTACTATATTCCATTAAATCGGGAGACCCTTCAAAAAGAGTAGTATCCCCAACAAAAAATCGCGAGAAGGAAATAATAGTGAAAATAAAAATGAAAATATAAACATATCTAAACACTTTTCCAATGGATAACAATCTAAACGCCGCAAGTTTCTTTGGCTCAAAAAAGCTGGCACTAAATATATTGTGAATTTTCATCGACGCACCTCCTAGCTCTATCAACAGTCTATCATTATTAAAGAAAAACGTATTAAAGAAAATTTCAACAGTTTGATGACTTTTTCTCAATCCAATTGTTAAGGTATTGTAAAGATTGCTTTCTTTCTATTTACATTAGTCGACATGTATCATCATAATAGGATTGAATGAAAAAAGTGTGATTGGAGTTGGCTATAGAATGGATTTAAACTGGCAGGAAATGCTGTTTCAGTTTTTCGGAGGACTTGGTATCTTTTTGTTCTCAATAAAGTATATGGGTGATGGCCTTCAAAAAGCGGCGGGGGACAGACTTCGCGAAATACTAGATCGGTTTACAACGAACCCATTCATGGGTATTTTAGTAGGGATTGTCGTAACAGTCCTTATTCAATCCAGTTCAGGAACTACAGTTATAACAGTCGGGCTTGTGAGTGCAGGATTTATGACACTTCGACAGGCGATAGGCGTAATAATGGGTGCTAATATCGGAACAACGATTACGGCTTTTATTATAGGTCTAGATGTCGGTGCCTATGCGCTACCAATTATGGCTGTTGGAGCATTTCTCATTTTCTTTATTAAAAAGAATTCAATTAAAAATATGGGAGAAGTTATTTTCGGTTTTGGTGGACTTTTTCTTGGACTTGAATTAATGAGTGGTGGAATGGAGCCTCTTAGAGAATTACCGGCATTTACGGATCTTGCAATATCGATGAGTGATAAACCAATATTAGGTGTTATCGTGGGAACCGTCTTTACATTGATTGTACAAAGCTCAAGTGCGACGGTAGGAATATTGCAAGGGTTATACGCAGAAAATCTTGTTGATTTAAAAGCTGCACTTCCTATTCTTTTTGGAGATAACATAGGAACAACGATTACGGCGGTTTTAGCATCAATCGGAGCATCTGTTGCTGCAAGACGTGCTGCAGCAGTACATGTCCTATTTAATATTATGGGAACCGTTTTATTCCTACTCATATTGGTACCTTTCACTGCTTATATCACATCTCTTTCGTCTATATTGGCTTTAGAAAATAAAATGCAAATTGCTTTTGCTCATGGTTCATTTAATATCGCGAATACTATTATTCAGTTTCCGCTTATAGGTCTATGGGCTTTTCTTGTTACAAAACTTATACCAGGTGAAGACGTGACGATTGAATATAAACCAAAACACTTGGATCGACATTTTATCGAGCAATCCCCTTCAATAGCGATTGGACAAGCGAAGGAAGAAATCGTCCGTATGGGTGAGTTTAGTATTCAAGGTTTAAAGGAATCATATGAATACTTGAAAACTGGAAATAAAAAACATGCTGAAACCGGGTACCAAATAGAAGATGCTATTAATAATCTAGATCGCAGAATCACCGATTATTTAATAGAAGTTTCTGCTGTAAGTATTTCAACTGTAGAATCGGTTCGTCATGTAATGCTTATGGAAACCGTTCGCGATATCGAACGAATTGGCGACCATTTTGAAAACATTATTGAACTCATTGATTTTCGAGACTTAAACCGAGTGAAATTAACAGAAAGTGCAATGGATGACCTTGCTGAAATGTTCACTTTAACAATCGAAACAGTTCAAAAAGCAGTTGATTCATTAGATTTAAATGATATGGATTTAGCAAGAACTGTGGCAGAAAAAGAAGATTTGATTGATAAAATGGAGCGTAAATTTAGAAAAAATCACATTCTTCGTCTAAATGATGGTAGTTGTACGGCACAAGGAGGTATGGTTTTTGTTGATATCGTTTCAAACTTAGAACGAGTCGGAGACCATGCAGTAAATATTGCGGAAGCAATCCTAGGTAAACGTGGCTAATAATTGATGATTGGAGGTTTTCCAAATGGAACTAATTGGTATGGTCGTCGCAATATTGTTTTTCATCATTGCATTTGCGGGTCTCGTTTATCCGATTATTCCATCAGCTTTATTTATGATATTGGGATTCCTCTTGTATGGATTATTGGTAACCTTTGATGGAATGACTTGGCTTTTCTGGAGTATCCAGATTTTATTTATAGTATTATTATTTGGTGCTGATATGTTGTCGAGTATACTCGGCGTTCAAAAGTTTGGTGGTTCAAAAGCAGGAATGTGGGGCAGTACGATTGGTTTGCTAATTGGTCCGTTTGTAATTCCAGTTGCTGGTATAATATTAGGACCGTTCTTAGGAGCTGTCCTTGCGGAATTAATAGTTACTCGTAGTGGCTTTAAACAAGCATTAAAAACGGGTGTGGGTTCCCTAATCGGGTTTTTCACTTCGATCATTACAAAAGGGTCAATAATGATTGTAATGATTATCATTTTTTTCATTTTTATTAAATAATGATGGTTATATCTTAAGTTTGGTAGTGCAATAGTCCATTTTGTTTGAACCAATTTCATAAATTTGTTAATGTTGAGTATGTAGCAAATAATTCAATCTCTCAAGGAGGAAAAGACAAATGGCTTATAAATTACCAGAATTACCTTATGCGTATGACGCACTTGAACCACACTTCGACAAAGAGACGATGAATATCCATCACACAAAACACCATAATGCTTATATCACAAATGTAAATAATGCACTTGAAGGAAACGAAGAACTTCAAAGCAAATCTGTTGAAGATTTGATTTCTAATATGGATGCAATTCCTGAAAACATCCGAACTGCAGTTAGAAATAACGGTGGGGGACATGCAAACCACTCACTTTTCTGGGAACTACTTTCACCAGAGGGTGGCGGAAATCCTTCAGGTACACTTGCTGAAGCAATCGATAAAAAGTTTGGTAGCTTTGATGCGTTTAAAGAAGAGTTTGCTAAAGCTGGAGCAACACGTTTTGGTTCAGGTTGGGCATGGCTAGTATTAAATGATGGCGCACTTGAAATTATGTCAACACCAAACCAAGATTCACCGTTAATGGAAGGTAAAACACCACTTCTAGGTCTCGATGTTTGGGAGCATGCATATTACTTAAACTACCAAAACCGTCGTCCGGATTATATTTCAGCATTTTGGAATGTAGTTAACTGGGATGAAGTTGCAAAACGTTACGGAAAATAATTACTTGATAATGAAACAAAGCACACACCTTGTTCGTCAAGGTCTGTGCTTTTTCTTTTTGGAATGTTATAATTCATAAATGAAGAATAGGAAGGAGACGAGTTGTGACTAAACAAGTAAAAAGAGTAGATCAGGCAAAAGTACGTCAACGAAGAAGTACTGCTTTTCGAATGAACTTCCTTTTCTTCGCAATATTTATTCTATTTTCAGTGCTCATTTTTCGTCTTGGCTATTTACAAATTGTAAAAAGTGAAGATTACGTAATGCAACTTGAAAAAAAAGAGGAAATACCGATTAATACAAGTGTACCTCGTGGACGAATATTTGACCGGGATGGACGAATCCTTGTTGATAATGAGCCGAAAAATGCAATTACATATACGAAGTTGACAGGGACTACAACGGCTGAAATGCTGATAACTGCAAAGAAATTATCTGAGTTGATTGAACAAAGTACAAACCGCATAACAACCGGGGATAAAAGGGATTTTTGGATATTAAACAATAGCGAAGAAGCTAGTAAGAAAATAACAGAAGCCGAAAAAAAGAAGATTTTTGATGATCCTGATTTAAAAGATGGTAAAGCCCAAGGTGAAATTAATCGGCTGACCCGTGAACGTATTACAAAAGAAGAGATAAATTCATTTACCGAAGAGGATTTGGAAGTTCTTGCAATCTATCGCGAAATGATGTCAGGATATGCATTCTCTCCACAAATAATAAAAAGTGGAGATGTCACAGACAGAGAATTTGCGGTCGTATCAGAACACTTGAGTGATCCAGAACTTGTTGGTGTTAACACAACAACCGACTGGGAAAGAGTTCGCAAATCACTTAGTACAATACTTGGAACTACTACGAGCCCAACTGAAGGGATTCCTAAATCGGATGTAGATTATTATTTATGGAGAGACTACTCAAGGAATGACCGTGTGGGTAGAAGCTTTGTAGAACAGTATTATGAAGATTTATTGAAAGGGCAAAAGACAATTGTAAAAAATATTAAAGATAGAACGGGCCGTGTTGTAGAAACAAAAACTGTTAAAGAAGGCGAGCCGGGAAAAGATCTGATTTTAACAATTGATAGTGAGCTAGAATTTGCTCTTGAGGGAATAGTTTCCAAGAAGTTATTAGAATTAAAAAATGGACCTAATTCCCAAGCATTGGATAAAGCCTTCCTTGTTATGATGAATCCGAATAATGGAGAAATACTTTCGTTAATTGGAAAACAAGTCGTCACAAATAAGGATACCGGTGAAAAAGAAATACGAGATTATGCTTTCGGTACCTTCACAGCCGCGTATGAAGCAGGTTCAACAGTTAAGATGGCGACGTTACTTACGGGTTATCAAGAAGGTGCAGCAACAATTGGTGAAACAAAGATTGATGAAATGCTTGAAATGGCAGGTACGGCCAATAAAAGTTCTTTGTTTAACCAATCATTTAACCGTATTCCGATAAATGATATTGTAGCAATCGGAAGATCATCAAACGTTTATATGTTTAAGACGGCGATTGCGATTGGAAATGGTTCTTATCGAAGAGGTGGAAGATTATCTATAGATAAAGATCATGCATTTGAAGTTATGAGTAACTCGTTTAAATCATTTGGTCTAGGAGCAAAAACCGGTATTGATCTGCCTGGTGAAGCCGTAGGTTACACTACGGAACCTGAATATCCGGGACTGATTTTGGATTATGCTATAGGGCAATATGCAACTTATACAACTTTGCAACTTGCCCAGTTTGTTTCAACAATCGCGAATGATGGTTACCGTATTGCCCCAAAGGTGTTAAAAGAAATTCGTGAACCGTCTATAAATGGACAACATTTCGGACCGCTGATACAAGAAAGTAAAATTAATATTTTAAACCGAATTAATAATACAAATGAGGAAATTAAACAGATTCAACGTGGAATGAATTATACGTATCATGGACAATACGGAACTGCAAGAAGTTGGTTTAATGATAAACCGTATGATGCCGCTGGAAAAACAGGGACAGCTCAATCTGAAGTTACGATAGATGGTGTCTATTATAAAACGATTAATTTATCGCATGTAGGTTATGCGCCTTATGAAAATCCAGAGATTGCTTATGCTGTTTTAATTCCGAATGTGTCCACAAATAGGAGTAAATACGAATCTCACCAAAATGATATTGCTGAAGAAGCTGTTGATAAGTATTTCGAGTTAAAGGCAAAGAAAGCTAGTGAGATTCAATATTCAACTGTTGTTGAAGAAATAAAACCGCCTTTTGAAAGTGCTGATAAATAGTAGAATGGATAGATGCTGCACTCTACATCAAGTTGAGTGTGGCGCTTATTTTTGTTATTATGGGATCGGGATTTCTCTTGGTGTGCAGCTTGTCTCTTCTGCGCTAGAGTTGTTCAATGTATATGTAAAAAAACCGACTCTGCTATTTTAATAACAGCTAGTCGGTTTTGTTATTTTGTTATTATGTTTACAATGGTCTTAATGTCCATTGAAGAATCTAGCTCGTATTCGCCGATTTGAATTTTACCAGCTAGATCCTCTGTTATGAGATATGTTTCAAAGTCCATATGATCTTTTATAATGCCTTGTCGTAGCAATGCATAACCGACAGAAGTTGAATCAGTACCTGGTTGAATCGTAAATAAAGTTTTAACAATTGTTTCTGTTTGGGGATTTTTTCCCACAACTTTATTTTCTTCTTCGGTCTTTTCTGCTTCACTTTTATTGGCCACGGAAGTTGCTGTTTGTAGTTTGGATAATTCGCTTTGTGTAGTACTTAATTTTGTTTGTAACTCTTTAATTTGAAGTTGAAGTTCTTGTTGGAAGGTATCGTTTTTTATGGGTTCATTATCTGTGTTGCTGAAGAAGAGGAACGTTCCGGTTAGAATACAAGCGACCCCCATTGTACGCAAAATATCGCGGATCATCCAATCGCCCCTTTCGATTGCAGAACGGATTTTACTTGTTCTGTTGTTAACGATGCTCGATCGGCAATCTCGTCGATTGAATAGCCTTGTGTTTTCAATGATAGAATTTGATTCACTATAATTTCGTGTACCGGTTTCTCTTGGATTTTATTTCTTGAATTAGAGGATATGGGATTAATGCTAATCATCAATTCTTCTTCAACAGCTTTAAGTCGTTTTTTTAATCCGTTTGTTTCTTGATGCAAACTTATTGAAACCTTTTCCAATTCATCTGCATGTTTGCCTGAATTGTTAAGGAAAAATGAAGCGAACACCGCAATAAGTCCAATTACTATGAGTATTATTGAAAAGTCCATTTTACCACTCCTAAAATTGCTACATGTAATTCATTTTAGCATAGGAAAAATATAAAGGGTATTTCATTCTTTTTATTGGATATTTATCATTGATGTGTTATAATTAAATAGTCGTATAAATCATGCTCATAAATAACTTTATATACTTAATGAGTGGGAGGGACAATAATGCGCACAAATATTATACTTGCTTGCACAGATTGCGGAGAGCGCAATTATATTTCGAAGAAAAACAAGCGTAACAATCCAGAACGTCTAGAAATGAAAAAATACTGCTCACGTGAAAAGAAACAAACTTTGCACCGTGAAACGAAATAATCGCTCATGCCAAAACCATTGCCGGTTTTGGTTTTTTATTTCTGACAGGGGGTATAGACATGAATAAGAAGTTAATGAGGAACAATATGCTAGCTGTTTTGAATAAGATGGGAAAGACTGAGCATGAGCAACTCTCATGCAAAATCTCGGAACGTGTTATTTCCTCTCAGGAATTTAAGAATGCTGATACAATTGGTATCACAATATCTAGATTTCCTGAAGTGAACACAACAACTATAATTGAGGCCGCTTGGGCCCAAAAAAAGACAGTTGTTGTTCCAAAATGTATACCTACAACAAGGAATATGGATTTTCGTAGTATTAAGTCGTTTAATGAATTAGAGATTGTGTATGTTGAATTATTGGAACCTATTATTACTAAAACAAAATTAGTTGCTAAAGAAAATATTGATTTGCAAATAGTCCCAGGTGTAGTTTATACAACAAGTGGTTATCGAATTGGGTTTGGTGGCGGTTATTATGATCGTTACATTAAAAACTTTGAAGGCATAACTGTTTCGCTTGCTTTTGAATGTCAAATCACAAATAGAATTCCCTTGGAAAATCACGATATCCCTGTTACTCGAATTTTCACAGAAAATAAACGAATTTTTTGCCCTAAGGTTGAAAACTCATGAATAATCTATATAGTGTTATTTTATTATTAAAAAGGTTTGGCATATATGTTTACGCTGGAAATCGAAAAGATGATATAATGTTAATGCAAATGGAAGTGAAAGACCTTTATGACAGTGGTTTATTGTTACAAGAGGATTATTTAAAGGCTGTACTTATTTTACGACAAGAAGTATCTAAGTATACGTAAATAGACATATTTTTTATAGACTTTTGACCTATTACGACATTAAAATGAAACTTTTCGTCAGTTCATCCGTCTATTGTTTATGTGACCACACAATTTATGCAGAACTAGAAATCACTTTAAAGCTTTTTTGAAAGGAAGAGAAGGAATGAAGAAATTTAGTTGGTCAAGACATTCCGTGCTCATCATTGCAATTGTTGCAACATGGATTACGACTTATATAGGCTACCACACAAGTTTTAATATGAAGATTGATAATAAGATGCAGGAATTTATTTTGTTCATGAATCCACTTAGCTTCTTATTGTTTATATATGGCCTTGCGCTATTCATGAAAAGCACGAAGAAACGAAATATGTATCTTCTAACAGTAAGTATGATTACTTCTATTGTAATGTTTAGTAATGCTGTGTTTTATCGATTTTTTAATGATTTCATTACGTTGCCTGTGTTATTTCAAACGAACAACTTTGGAGATTTATCATCATCGGTTACCGGAAATATGCATCTAACGGATGTCCTTTTCTTTTCAGATGTCTTGATTATCTTGTTGGCAATTCGTTTTATTCCTAAAGTGGAACATGCTGAAAACACGGGTAAGATGACGAGAAAACTTTACTTTGTAATGACGGCAGTTGTTATGATGCTAAACTTAAGTTTGGCTGAAGCACAAAGACCACAACTTCTCACAAGAAGTTTTGATAGAGAGTTGTTAGTTAAAAATATTGGCGCTTACAATTACCACTTGTATGATATTGTCTTACAAACAAAATCACATGCACAAAGGGTTCTTGCCGATGGTAGTGAACTTGTAGAAGTAAGCAACCATATCAACGCAAATTATGCAGAGCCTGATCCAGAGAAGTTCGGTATAGCGAAAGGCCGGAACATTATTGCAGTATCGTTAGAATCTGTTCAATCTTTTGTTATTAATGAGGAAATGAATGGTCAAGTAATTACACCATTTTTGAATGAACTATCAAAGGATCCGGACACATTTTATTTCTCAGATTTTTACCATCAAACAGGTCTTGGAAAGACGTCTGATTCTGAATTTATAGTTGAAAACTCTTTATATGGTGTAAATGGTGGTGCCGTTTTCTTCACACATAGCGGTAACACATATGATTCATTATCTGAACGACTTGGAGACAATGGCTATTTCACAAATGTGTTACATGCGAATGGACGAAGTTTTTGGAACCGTGACATTATGTATGA
Organism: Sporosarcina sp. FA9; assembly: GCF_051550205.1. GTDB lineage: Bacteria > Bacillota > Bacilli > Bacillales_A > Planococcaceae > Sporosarcina. The sequence continues at coordinate 2,054,402 of NZ_CP188819.1, read as the reverse complement.
TGCATTGAATATAGAAAAGTTTTATGATGTTGAAAGTTTTGAAGTAAGTGATGAAAACTCAGTTAACTGGGGTATGAAAGACATCCCGTTTGTTGAGCAGTCTGTTGCTCATATGGCAGATATGCAGCAGCCATTTTACTCTCGTCTCATTACATTAACTAATCACTTTCCTTTTGACTTAAACGAGGAAGATAAGCTGATTGAAGCTTTCGATTCAAACTCAACTACATTAAACCAATATTTTCAAACAGTTCGATATACGGATGAAGCTATAAAAGTTCTGTTCGAAGAGTTGAAGGAAAAAGGACTTTACGATAATTCAATTATAGTTATGTACGGCGATCATTATGGTATTTCTGAAAACCATGATAAAGCAATGGGTAAGTATTTAGATAAAGAAATTACCCCTTATGATAATGCTAAGCTACAAAGGGTACCTTTATACATTCATATTCCAGGTTATGGTAAAGGTGAAACAATCGATGAGGTATCTGGTCAAATCGATCTTCGTCCTACAATTCTTCATCTCATGGGGCTTGAAACGAAAGGTGATTTACAATTTGGTACAGATATTTTTTCGCCAGAACATGAGCCATTCGTAATCTTTCGTGATGGCCGATTTGTAACCGATAAAAATGTCTTTGTAAAAGATGTTTGTTACGATACGGAAACTGGTGAAGAAGTTGATAGAGCGGGTTGTGATCCTTTTGTGGAAAGAGCTTCAACGGAACTTGGTTATTCGGATATGACGATTATCGGTGACTTACTTAGGTTCAAAGATGAAGGCATAAGTAAACCTGAGTTAAAAGAATTTGAGGAAAAGTAATACAAAAGACTGCACGGGATGTAAACCTGTGCAGCATTTTTTTACTTTTTTATTGAAAGTGAGTAGAAAGGAGAGTACGCGGTGAGGAAAAAGTTGTTCGCATTGTTTATTATGACTTTAATAGTAGCGGGCTGTTCGCAAAAAAACGCTAGCATTGAGAAGATTCCAGAAAAAGTAGCACCCTTAGAAGAAGATAGTAGTACGAAGGAAGAAGCATTTGAGCATACTTTAACAGCTGATCAAGCAAAATTTCATTTTATTGCAGATTGGCTAACAGATACTACTGTATTATTCGTTGAAAAGGATCAAAACCTTTACTATTTAAAAATATTTGATTTTGAAACTGGTAATATCGCAATATTATATGAAGATACTTCCATTATTGCAGATGTGAAAATACATCCTTCCAAAGAACTTATTTTATTACATACGAGCAACAATCCTGCATCCGCTACAATTAAAATCCTTGGTTTAGACGGAGTACTTCAAGATGAAATAATTGTTGAATCCTCAGAGTTATCTATTGAGTGGAATGACCTAGATCCATCGCTCATCCTTCTAACAGCATTTCATCAAGATTGGACATATGATGTTTTCCTCTATAATGGTAAAAGTAAAGCAGATGGTTTTGGCTTGATAGATATTGGAAATCCATTTCCTAAATGGGCTGGTAAAGGCAGCATCTTAACAAGTTCTATTGATGAACATCCACTAGTTGGAGGGGACCTTAATATCTATGACATCGCTACTGAGAAATGGAAGTTAGCTGAATTAGGCAACGTCGTTTATTTTGATACATATATGGAGTCGATGCTTGTTGTGCGTATTGACGATGATGAAACCGCGCATTACTCTATCATAAATTTAGACGGCACAGTAACAGCAGATTGGAAAATGCCTGCTGTTAGCAATTACTCAGAATGGGTTTTGCCAGAAATAAATTGGATTTCTGCAAATACTGTCATTTTAGCATCACATGAATTTGGAGGCCAATTAGATGAGCTTGGTGAATCATATCGCCTCACTCGAGTTACAGGTGGACACCAGGAGTCTTTAGCGGATAATGTTCTAGCAACCTTACTTCGATGCTCAGCGAATGGGGAGAGGTGTTTAACGGGCTACTCTGCAGAAAGGCTAATCAACACCATTAGTGGAAAAGAAACGATTTGGCTTAATTTAAAAGAATAAAAAACCCTTTGCGATTGAATTCGCAAAGGGTTTTTTATATTCTTAATGTAGAGTTGGTGGATAACCTTGGAAAACAATTGTTGCTAGAGTAAAGCCTCCGAAAACAAGGAAAGCAATAAGGTTAAACGCTATACTCAAAGCGTTGCGTTCTTTAAATGCCTGAACTGTACCAACTAAAGCTAAAATGCCGATAAGTCCAAAAATAACCATTAATAAGTTCATTGAGATGACACTCCTTTCAACACGGAAAAAATGAATGCCGTAAAAGCAATATTCCTCTTCTATTGTAATGTTTAATAATGATTTTGTCGAGTATAATAAGTGACGATTGTTTGAATTCATTATAAGAATTACGTATTATAACGATGAGGAGGTTTTATTAATGTTGAAAGTAAGTACATATCCACTTGGTCCAATTCAAACGAATTGTTATATAATTCAAGATGAAACGAATCATTGCTTAATTATTGACCCAGGTGACGAGGGACATCGAATTATTAATAAAATTAAAAAAAATGAACTTACACCGGTTGCAATACTTCTAACACATGCCCATTTTGATCATATAGGAGCAGTTGATGTTGTTCGTGATAAGTTTAATATTCCTGTTTACATTCATGAAGAAGAAGATGAATGGCTTTCAAATCCAGCACTCAATGGTTCAATCAAATATCCTGGATTCCCAATTATTAATGGCCGAAAAGCTGATGTTTTATTGAAAGGGAAAGAAGTCTTAGAATTAGGTCCTTTCAAAATTGAAACGCGTTATACACCTGGACATTCTCCGGGCAGTCTGTCGTATATATTTAATGAATCACGCTTTGCGATTGTTGGAGATACGTTATTTCAAAATGGTGTAGGTCGAACAGATTTGATAGGTGGGAGCACTACAGTTCTTCTGAAATCAATCCATGACGAACTATTATCTTTAGATGATGATTTTATTATTTATCCCGGTCATGGCAATTCAACAACACCAGAGCAAGAAAAAGATTCAAATCCTTATTTAAATGGTTTTTAATAAATAAGCGCGGAGAAAACTGGACATCCTTATTATTATTATGTGAATAAAATAGAATAAAAAAACAGCCTTTTTATAAAGGCTGTTTTTTGGTGTTGGAATTAATGTCCGCCACCTGGTACGTGTATAAATGTTGAATAGTAACTAAATCCGACCATAAACACAACCAGATATGATGCAAACATGTACATATACATACGCTCTGTTAGGTTTAGGAAGCCAAGTAGTAGGAAAAATACTGTGCTCACTGCAAAAAGCAATGTAGCAGTCATCATGTCACCAACAAAAAACATAACAGCGAAAATACCTGTCCACCAACCCATAAGTTTAAACATGTTATCCATGGATGCGCGTCCCTCCTTAAAAAAGTAATACAATAAGCTCATATTCATTATAAAGGATACCACTTGCAAAAGTAAACTTCAATCGTTGAGTGATTGTGACAATGCAGTGTAGATGATACTTTAAATATATTAAATAAATCCGGAAACTAGATTGTTGTTGTCAACATTTATTTAACTTGGGAAATTTGCCTTTAGCTATCATACACAATTCGACTTTGGCAAGTATCATTCCTTTTTCAATAAGTACATTGTATACTTTTTTTAGATGGATAACGGTCATCCATCTAAAAAAAACTTCTTGAAAATAAATGGGCAGGTGAAAAAATCTGTCTTAAGAAAAAGAGGGTGTTAAATGTTAAGTCAAGAAAACTTGATAGAGAGTAAGTGTATGAAGTTGCTAGAAGAGGCCGCTATTTATGAAGCGACTGATATCCATTTCGTACCGACAAATGACGGCTACGATGTTTCGTTCAAAAGAGATTCAAAACTTGATAAATCCGGTAAATTCCCCCCACAATTAGCGGATCGCATGATTTCATTTTATAAGTTTTTATCCTCGTTAGATATAAGCGATAAGCGCAAACCCCAAAGTGGTTCCTTTCACAAACAGATACTAGGCGAGAACTTTTCGTTTAGAGTATCAACAATCCCTGCAATTAAATTAAAAGAAAGTGTTGTTATTCGCTTACAAAAGCACGACAGAATCGTTTCGATAGACCGCTTATGCATTGAAAAATCTTGGGCCGATAAGTTACGGCAAGTTGCTACTGTGAGACAAGGACTTGTTTTCATCACGGGTCCTACTGGCTCTGGTAAGACAACCACACTATATTCTTTGACAGCCCATTGTGTAAATCAGCTAGATAGACAAGTCATAACACTTGAGGATCCCGTTGAAAATAACCATTCACACCTACTTCAAATACAGGTGAATGAGCGTTCCGGATTGACATATTCAACGGGGCTCAAAGCGATTTTAAGACATTCTCCAGATGTTATTATGATTGGTGAAATTCGCGATAGTGAAACGGCAAAAATTGCAGTAAGTGCAGCCTTGACAGGGCACCTTGTGTTGTTAGTAGATGACGTACTACGCTTAATTAAACACGACTCCACTAATTTCTAAGGATTCCGGGACTCTCTTAGTAAACACTTTATCAACCTGTAATTCTTTAACTGCAAGTGTTACGATGTACTTTTTTTCTAACGTCGTTAACACGTGCCAGTTTCCTTTTATTTCTTTAAGGTATTTAGGTAATTCACTTCTTTTAGGATTCGATTCTAAAGTTTTCGCTATTTTCTTTTGGAGGCCAGATTCTTTCAATCTCTCCTCATCCATACGATTTTTGAATTCGTCATCGGAAATAATTTCGCCAACCCAAGCGAATTGCCATTTTTCCATGCGTTTTTTCACATCTTGCAATTCTTTTTTAAAAGAAATTGATTTATCCTGATTCGTCTTTTTCAATTTGGCTGCAGCGGTCGTAGTTTTTATGCCTTCACTTAGATCCCAATTTTCAACTAACTTTAAAAATTGAATCTCGAAGTACGATTGTGAAATGGTTTTCTGAGTACACTCACCCCTAATCGCAGCGGCACAATAGTACTTGTATGATACATATGATTTGGTGCCACCTCTGCGGTCTGTTGTTGTGCTGCGTGTACCATTCAGTTTCGATCCGCATCTTTTACATTTCGCGACACCCGAAAAGATATAAGGGCTAGTGGCACGTCTTGGATGACTGGATGTTCTTGATTGTATGATTCCTTGTACTCTATGGTATATATGCTCATCAACGAGCGGGAGAACGACACCTTCAACTTCAAAGTAGTTTTCTGTGTCTATGCGATAGTTATAGCGCATTGTGCCGATATAGATAGGGTTAGAAAGCGCATATGCTACTGTCGGACCTGTGAATAATGCGCCGGCTTTGGAACGATACCCTTTTTTGTTTAGTATTCCAGCCAATTTATTTTGACCATTTTCACCTGTTGCGTATAATTCGAATATTTCACGCACAATTAATGCTTCCAATTCATTAATTTCCAAGTAATCACCTACGATATCAAAACCTAGCGGAGCAGTAGATAACGCCCATTTACCTTGCCGGGCTTTTTCCTCCATACCGAAGCTTACGCGCTCGCCTAGGTTCTCTCGTTCCCATTGAGCCATAGAAGCTACCAAAGTGATGAAGAGTCTACCTGTGGCTGTTGTAGTGTCATAGGATTCCGTCGCAGATTTAAATTTTACATCGAATTTTTCAAATGTTTCAAGAAGCGAGTGTAAATCGACAACAGATCTTGTTAGTCTGTCCAATCTATAAATTAATACGCAATCAAACAATTTATTTTTTATTCCGTCTAACATGCGTTGCAACTCAGGACGCTTCATGTCTTTTGCGCTTATTCCTTCATCGACATAATATTGTACAATATCCCAATCCTGCGACGTGGCGAATGCCTGTAGTCGTGTTTTTTGTGCTTTTATCGAATATCCTTCCTTGGCTTGTTCCGTCGTAGATACTCGGATGTAGACAGCTACTTTCATTTACCCTCCTCATTTCTGTTTTTTGTTAGTGTAGTTTGTCGATCATTAATCACCCCTTTCAGTGAATTAAGAAAGCATCGCATATGAATATTTTTGCGTGAACTTCTCCAACCTTATTTCCGCAAATTCGTAAGTCACGTTAAATCTCTTCTGGATTTCCCAAATTGCTTTTTTGCGATTACGCGGCAACTTTAATGCTTGTAGCATAAACGTTGGAACACAGAACTGATACATAAAACTATCAGCCTGCCATTCTTGCAGTCTTATAAAGAGAGTATGCATATTCAATTGGTTGCCACTGTGTCGCAAGTAATGGCAAACTTCATGCCCGAATTCCATCCATTCCTCGCTGGTTGTACCTCTAACTAGAATGATCTCATTATCGAATCTAAATGCATTATCTTTATATACAACCTCCACGCCTAACTCTTTAGCTATCAGCACCATATCTAAATCTACTGGATTCGTAATGCCGATGGATTTATATAAGTTGTAAATATAGTCCTCTAAATGTGTGTACAAGCAATAAACCTCCTGACGGGAATGTATGTTCTTTTTTTAGTAAAAAGAATAGGCGCACAGGAAAGCACACCTTCTAAAAGTAATTTATTTTTGTCTTTTGGTTGCAAATATATTACCACAATTGTTGCATCTCCATTGGTCGTCACCTTTTTTACCGGCGAAACCAGCAAGGGTTCCTATACCCCCGGTTAATACGGCACCACCAGCTGCTTTTCCGATAGAGAAGGCTTTTTTGTTATTTTGCATGAATTGAAGATCAATCGATTTGCAAGAAGGGCATTTTAACTTAGGATTTCTTATCTCATCTAATTCTTCTAAAGTGGGCGGTGAGTATTTCTTTATTTTATGGCCACTCTTAATGATTGATTCTCTTATTTCGTCAGCGGTAACGGTTTTCAACTTCAACATCTGCTTTGTAGTAAGACTGCCAGCTTTTTTAAAACAATCCATACATACAACTTCATCGTTTGCGATTTTACGGCGGGTCAAAAGATTTGTTCCAGCTTCACAGATGGCGCACAAAATAGACATTGCTATTCACTCCTCACTGTTTTTTCTGACTCACCTTAAACTTAATATAATCATAGACTTCTTTCATCTGTTCAGCACTCAATGACTCCATATCTTTAAACATCAAATCAATATCGGGAAATTCTGTTGCAATTTTATTCACGAAGAAAGCTTTGTCGTTATTGACGCTGTTTGTTTTTGGATTCTCCGTCTTCCCTAATAGGTAGTCGGTAGTCACTTCGAGAACATCAGATAGTAGAACTAACATCTCGTTCGAAGGTGTGCTATGACCGTTTTCGTAATTACTAATAGTGCTTTTTGTTGTATTTACTTTTTCCGCGAGTGTTTCCTGCGTTAACTTTAATCTATTTCTACTTACTCTTAACCTTTGGGACACCATTACAATTCCCCCTAATATCAGCTTGTACAAGGATATTGTACATCATATGAATACGAAATAAATAATAGTACAAGATAATTGTATTTTATTGTTGACATACAAGATTCTTGTACGTATACTAAGGGTACAAGTTGTTCATACATCGGAGGTGGCAATGTGAAGAATGTAAATTTAGTAAAATCGCGTGAGAAGAAAAATTTAACGCAAGAACAACTAGCGAAGGCGCTTGGATACAAGGGAAAACAATCGGTTTCGAATTGGGAAAATGGGCATATTTCTCCACCATTAGAAACGGCACTTAAAATATCGCAAATTCTAGAAGATGATATCTTCTTTTTATTTAGCAACTTAGTACAAGAAACTCATACAAAAGAAAAGGAAATCGTCTGAAAAACAAGCACCTCACACCCAGCAACGAAAGTTTGAACGAGCGGAGTCGGCCACGATCTTCTTCTATAGAAGGGAGCCACGCCAATTGGTTACGCCAAGACTTCGAACTTTGTTTGGTGGGTGTGACGGAAGCGGAGGGAGGAAAGAAGGATGGCTATTCAAACGAAAGAGAAGTGCATTCCGGGTGTAACGCAGCCGTCGCACGAAGCGATGGCAAAAGTGATGATGTTCTTGCTTGAAACATCAGCGCCGAGGTTAGCGATGAAGGATGCAGAAAATCGAAGACAGAAAAAAGGAGCCAGGTGATTCTAAAACCTACTAAAAGGAGGAAGTGTAAATGAATCAATTAATCAGCACTAGTAATAATGTATCTGGAGAAATTGTAGTAAGTGGTCGTGAACTGCATGAGTTTTTAGAAGTTAAAACGCCGTATACGCAATGGTTTGAAAGAATGATTAGTTATGGATTTGTTGAAAACGTTGATTTCACCGTGACTAACAAAAATGTTAATGACGTTACAGCATTTGGTGGGGTAAGAAAAATTATAGATCATGCATTAAAACTCGATATGGCAAAAGAAATTGGAATGATTCAGAGAACCGATAAAGGGAAGCAAGCCCGTCAGTATTTTCTACAGTTAGAAAGAATGTGGAACAGTCCTGAAATGGTCATTAAAAGAGCGATGGACTTTCAACAAGAAAAAATCTTGCAACTTGAAACGAAAATACACAAAGAAAAGAAGTACACGGATTTCGGAAAAGTTGTCAGTCTAAGCAACGGGGCAATAAACGTTGGAGCATTTGCGAAAATCATGTATGACAAACACGGTGTGAATATTGGACGTAACAAGTTGATGGCGTGGTTGAGGGATAGCGGCTACTTAATCAAACAGGGTAGGGAAAGAAATTTTCCTAAACAACATTATGTTGAACGAGGTTGGTTCAAACTCGCTCCAACAATCATCAAAAGAACTGAAGGAGATGTCCAGAGCGGAACAACTTTAGTAACCGGTAAAGGTCAAATCGGGTTAGCTGAAATTCTGCTTGAAGAGTTTATAAAGCTAGAAGCGTAAAGCGGAGAGGGGCGGGCAAGCCCCTAATAGATTACGAGGTTTTTAATGCGAAGCACTTTCGAGGTTGCAAGGAGGGGTCTCGCTCACAACTTAATTATACAACTAGATTAGTAGATTCTCTATTCCAATTCGGAATAAACGGGTGGAGGTGAAGGGATGAAATACGGATCAATATTAAAGGCTTGCAGGGAACGAGCTGGATTTAATCAAGCGGAATTAGCACACCAGTTACACGTTAACCAGTCCGACATATCAAAATACGAAACCGATGCAAAAGAACCAAGCATGAGCATGTTTCAGGACTGGACAATGGCGACACAAACACAAGAGGTATTAGTAGCGTTTATCTGTGGAGTTGAAGGATTAACGATTTTGACAAACTTATTAAGCACTGTCGGTAGTTTTATAACAGGATTTATCAATTTCTTATAGGAGGAAAACATGAAAAGACATTATAAAGCAACAGACATTTCAGAAGCAATCGAAGAAAACAAGAAAGTCATGCACCAGTTAGAACATATCGAAATGAACTTTTGGACAAGCAATGTGGATGAATCGATTAAGCGAACTGTGGACCTGCATCTCGCATTAGTAAAACTCAGTCGAATGCAATCAGCAAAGCGCATGGAGAACGCATTCAATGCATTGAATGACGGTTTATCTGCAAGCGGCGTCCGAATCCAAATGATTCAACCTAGTTTTAGACACAAAAAAACCGATTGACATGGCTGTGTCAACCGGCAAATACGTTAAATCTATTGTAACACATTGACGGAGCTTTGGCTCTTGTCAAAGTGTCCAGGACCATACCGATATATTTCCTCCTAGAAATTTAAGGTTTACTCATTCCTGGATGCTTTGATGGGATTCAACCATCTAAACAAAAGAAGGGTGATGACAAAATGAACACTATCAAATGGTTAAATCGTTATTTTTTGGACGAAGACGAAGAAATCGCAACAAGTGATTTTGTTTGGTGGTACGGAATCTTTGGCGGGTCAGTGTTTCTTGGGATTATTGTCTGCGTGGTGACGTTATGAACGCAAAAACGAAGGAAGCAATGTTCAACCTGAAAGACGAGTTAAATTCATTTAGTGCTGAGCATCCAACAATCACAGTTAAACGGTCCGACTTGGAGGCGGTAGTAAAACATCTGTTTAACAATGGAGACGAGTGGAGCAATCAAGCGGCCCTTGGATATGCAATTGCGGCGGCTGAACGGATTTGGACGAGTGATATTTTCATCAAGCAATTTATTAGTGCTATGGAAATAGAATTTGACGAACGAAATCTTGAAAGTGCCGCTGAATATTATCGGGAATCCAAATACTGAAAGGGGTGAAGAAGATTGAAACACGAATCATGGGAATGGGAAGTCCGGTCAATGCAGGAAGGAGATCCATACGTCGTACACACAACAAAAGACGATGCACTCCAAGCGATGACTAACTTCACGGAAACATGGGGTCAAGTAAGTATTTACTCGTTACGTAAGACTGCAAAAATCATTAGATACGAAGATGCAATATAAAAAACCCGCTGTTCAAGCAGCGAGTCAGGGTTCTGGAAAATATAGTTACTTACATTTTAGTACAGAACCCCTCAAATGACAAGGAGGGAACATGTTATGAGGGAAATTAAGTATCGGGCAAAAGTATTGAATTCCAAAAACTGGATATACAGACAACCTTTTCATATTCGGGGGGTTTGGTATATGTACAACAGTCGGTGGTATGAAGTCCCAATCGTTCACAAGACAATTGGGCAATTTACAGGACTGGAAGACACGAATGGCAAGGAAATTTACGAAGGTGATATCCTTCACTACCTCATTGAAGAATATCCTGGTGGTCATTACAGAGAACGAGAAGAAAAAAGGATTGTTGAGTTCGTTGATGGCTGTTTTTGGCTACTTAGTAAAAACGGTGACGAACCGTTGTATGCGGTTCATGCGGCTGATGACGAATTAAAAATCTTGGGCAATATCTACGAAAATCCTAAACTATTGGAGGAATCGAAATGAAAGAAATTAAATGGATAAACATGAAGCTCAAAAATTTCAAAGGAGCCAAGGACTTAACGATTGACGCAGACGGTTTGAACCTAATTATCTATGGTGACAACGGAACATATAAAACGACCGTTGCGGATGCATTTCATTGGGTACTATTCGGAAAAAGCAGTGAGGATAAAGAACGTTTCGGAATTAAAACACTCCTTGACGGGGAAGTAATCCACCGATTAAATCACGAAGTTGAATTGGAATTAACGGTAAACGGCGAACCGCTAACTCTGAAAAGAATTTACAAAGAAAATTGGGTTAAAAAACGTGGTCAATTAACAGAAGAACAATCAGGCCATGAAACAGATCACTTTGTTGACGGTGTGCCTCTAAGCGCGGGGGCTTACAACAAAAAAGTAGGCGAACTTATCGACCAAAAGACATTTAAACTACTCACGTCACCAACATTTTTTAACGAACAACTTACAGTGGCGGAAAAGCGCGCAACGATTATAGAGGTTGTTGGAAAGGTTGAACAAGACGATGTAATTGCATCAAATCCCGCATTAAAAGACTTGCCAGCAATATTGAAAGGTAAAAAGATTGAGGATATGAAAGCAATTATCGCTTCGAAACGTACACATATTAAAAAAGAAGTAGAGGGTATCCAGCCTCGAATTGACGAGCTACACATGTCGTTGCCAGATAAAGATATCGACGTTCCTTCTATAGAAAAAGAAATTGCAGTCGTCGAGAAGGAACTTGATGAACACGCAACTCAAATCAACAATATTAAGAACGGGTCCGCAGTAGTGAGCAAGCAACAGGAATTACAGCAGGTCGAATTGGATTTGAAGACGATCCAGAACGAACTGGAATCCGAGTCGATTGAACAAGCTACTAAACTTAACGCGAAAATCCAAGAGGAGCAGTCGAACGTTGCGATTTTAAAACGTAAGAAAGATGATGCTGAGCATCGAACTGACATGTTAGAAAAAGACATTATCCAGTTTGACGAAAAACGTGCAGCGCTTCTTGCACGTTGGACAAAGGAAAATGAACGTGTTTATACACACGACCACAAATCTGATGGAGTATGCCCAACTTGTAGTCAATCCTTGCCCGTCGAAGAACTTGAAGCGGCAAAAGAAAAGGCGATTGCTGCATTTAATCTAAGTAAGGCCACTGAACTAGAAGGAATCAATAGTATCGGAAAGGCGATTGCGGAAGATAAAACGCAAACACTAGAGCAAATCGAGAAGTTGAAAGTGACAGTCGCATCCTTGGGTTCGCAAATCGATGAGAAGGAAAAAGTGGTATCAAAGTTAACGGAGGAAGTCGATACGCTTAGAACGGGCATTGCAGAAGCCCGAAAAGGCAAACGATACATGAACAAAGTACAGGAAAGAACAGAAATCGAAAAGAGTATTGAAACACTCAAAGAAAATGCACAGAGTGCGGTTTCGGACATTGAAAAAGAAGTTGTTGTACTACGTACCAAACGAACTGAACTCAATGCTCAAATAGCACAACAGACAAATGCAGTTACCGCAAAAAAACGTATTGCTGAACTTGAAAAACAGGAAAAGGATTTAGCGAAAGCATTCGAAGAAGCGGAAAAAGGACTTTACCTAATCGACTTGTTCACACGCTCAGAAGTAGACCTACTCGGCGAACGCATTAACGAACATTTCAAGTATGCGAGATTCAAATTGTTCCGCGTCCAACAAAATGGTGGCATTCAAGATGTGTGCGAGGTCACATATAAAGGCGTTCCATTTTCCGAAGGGTTAAACAACGGTGCAAGGATCAATTCTGGATTAGACATTATTAATACGCTGTCAAAACACTACGGTGTAAGCGTTCCTATAGTTTTTGATAACGCTGAGTCCGTTACAGAGTTAATTGATACAGATTCACAACTTATTAGTTTGGTTGTTTCCGAAAAGGACAAGCAGTTGCGCATTGAAAAACAAGCGGTCGAAGAGGATGGTGCAGCATGATGTTCGAATTCATAGATCCACCCGCAACGATGGATATTTATTCAAAGCCTGGAACAAAAGTTATCTTCAAATACCCGGAAAACGGAAGAGGATATGACCGGAAGTGGTCTGCGAGTATTCTGACGTTGGGTGCGACATACACGGTCAAAAACATTCTTGTCGGACAGTCAAGTTCTCTCGTTGATTTTGAAGATTTTTCAGAACTGCAATTCAACACAGTCCACTTTGTAAATAAAAACATGGAGGAATCATAAATGACTAAAGAACCAACTCAATCAGTAGCACTAATTCAGAAGGATATTACAGACGATGTCAATATCGCCTTAACAAAATTACAAGAAGAGGGCTTAGCTTTACCAACTAACTATAACTATAGCAATGCATTAAAGAGTGCATTCTTCGCACTATCTAATAATGCCGGCGGGAATCTGTTGGAGATTTGTTCAAAAGCGTCAATTGCGAATGCGTTGCTAGACATGGTGACGCAAGGTTTAAGTCCCGCAAAGACGCAATGTTATTTCATCAACTACAACAAAACATGCAAGTTAAACCGATCATACTTCGGCACACAAGCAGTTCTCAAACGCCTAACGAACGTTAAAGACATATGGGCAAACGTAATCTATCAAGACGATGTATTCGATTACGAAAATGATCGCGGCCGTGAAAAGTTAGTCAGTCATAAAACGGCATTCGAAAACAGAGATAAAAACATCATCGGAGCGTATGCAGTAATCCAAACGACGGACGATGAAGAATTACTAACCGTTATGACTCGAAAGGAATTTGAAGCGTCTTGGAGTCAGTCAAAGACTCAGCAAGCAGTACACAAAAAGTTTCCGCAAGAAATGGCGAAACGTACTGTGATTAATCGTGCAGCTAAAGCTTTTATTAATACAAGCGACGACAGCGATTTACTTGTACAAGCCATTAATAATTCTACAGAAGCAGAGTATGACAATGAAAGAAAAGAAGTTGGTCCACAAGAAGAAATAAACGAAAAAGCGAATACAGAAATGATCGATTTTGCACCGGAACCAGTTATATCGAAACCGAATATAAATCAAGAAACTGGTGAAATTATCGAACCAGAGCCACCGAAGCAAGATATTTATACCGAACCAGAACCATTAAAAACTGCAGCATCTTCTGGTCCCGGTTGGTGATTATCAAAACTTTAGCAACAGGATCCACAGGTAACTGTTATCTGATTGACGACGGAGAAACCCGGCTCTTAATTGAGCTGGGGATCCAGTTTAAAAAGATACAACAAGCTTTAAACTATGAAACTTCGAAAATATCAGGCTGCTTAATATCCCATAGTCATCAAGACCACTGTAAAGGTGTGCAAGGTGCGTTAAACGCTTCACTGGACGTTTACATGTCAAAGGCAACCACGGACGAGACAGGCATAGAGCACAACCGGATAAGACTGTATGAAAACAAGAAACAGTTCAGGATTGGGACTTTCACGATTTTGCCTTTCGATGTCAAACATGACGTAGAAAATCACGGTTTTTTGATACAAAGCGACAACGGCAGTAAGTTACTTTTTGCGACAGATACTTATTACGTCAAATATAAATTTTCCGGCCTTACCCATTTAATGATTGAGGCAAATTATTCTGAAGCGATTCTTAATGAAAATATCGAACGCGGAACGATACATGGATTCCTTGCAAAACGAATTAAAGCTTCACACTTTTCATTGGAAAACGTGCTTGGATTTTTGAAAGCGAACGATCTATCACGAGTTCAAGAGATTCATTTACTCCACTTATCCAATACAAATTCAGATGAAGAAATGTTTAAAAAAGCAGTGCAAGAAGTTACTGGGAAACTTGTGTTTGTACCTTAATAAACAGTAGGTGAAGGAGGGAAAGTCGAGTGGCAGGATGGATTAGCTTACACAGAAAATTAATGGATAACCCCATATATTCAAATGCCAATATGCTGAAACTCTGGATCCATTGTTTGATGAAGGCATCACATTCTGGACGTGATCAATTGGTTGGAAATCAGATGGTGAAACTCGAAGTTGGGGAGTTCGTAACAGGTCGAAATGCACTGGCAGATGAGTTTAATAAGGGTGCAAAAAAGGCCGAAGTGATTTCAGCAATAACGCTTTGGAGATGGTTGAAGAACTTCGAAGAATGGCAAATGCTGAACATCAAAACAACGACGAAATACAGCGTCGTTACGGTATCTAACTGGTCTGAGCATCAAGGCGGTGAACAACAAGTGAACAGCAAGCGAACAACAGATGAACAGCAAGTGAACACAATCAATAATGTTAATAAGGTTAATAATGATAATAAAGAAAATAAGAAAGAATTAAAGAATAGTCCTAAACAAGTTTACGACAAAGATTCTCCACCTTTCATTCTTGCTAATTATTTTTATAGCCAAATATTAAAGAATGATCCAAAACGAAGAGAACCTAACTTGCAAACTTGGTCAGATGATATTCGGAAAATGATTGAACTTGATAATCGGGATAAAAAAGAAATAGGCGAATTGATGCGTTGGGTGCAACAGGATGATTTCGAGAAACCGAATGTATTGTCTCCTTCGAAACTGAGAAGTCGCTATACGGCACTCCTGTTGAAAATGAATAAGCCGAAATTTCCAAGCATCGTGAAAAATGTTACACCACCTGTTTACGAAAGGAGTGCGCCGGATGAAAAACGCGATGAACAAAATCCTAGCAAATTCGGGAATGTCCGACTCTTTAAGTAAGCCGGAACCAATTCCTTGTGAAGTATGTGGGATGGGAAGGCCACAAACACAAATAGAACACCCGTTTAAAAAAGTAATGACGTGGGTGCATTGTGCGTGCCCTTGTGTAGTTGTTAAAAACGAAAAGTTTTGGAGTGACCAGAAAAACGCTGATAAACAAATCAAGATTAATCGGGCGTTGAAGTTGAGTAGCGCGATGGAAGACATCAAATCCATGACGTTTGATAAC
This sequence comes from Sporosarcina sp. FA9, assembly GCF_051550205.1. Classification (GTDB taxonomy): domain Bacteria; phylum Bacillota; class Bacilli; order Bacillales_A; family Planococcaceae; genus Sporosarcina. The sequence goes on along the minus strand of NZ_CP188819.1, from coordinate 2,038,608 downwards.
TTTCAAGGCAGAAGTGGTACAAAGGCGGCATACGAAGAAATCATGTCGGCTGTCAAGAACTTTGATAAACGCGGGAAGTTAGGCGTTTTCATCTTCGGGGAAACCGGAAATGGCAAGAGCCATATAACAGCAAGTGGTGGCAATGCATTGATAAAGAGTGGTTATGCGGTAATTTACATAACCGAAAAGGATTTGTTCAGCAGATTACAAGCCACCAAGAATTTTAAGAATACCGAAACGTTTGGCGAAATTATGGGCGCTTGCTTGGATGCAGATTTATTGATTTGGGATGACTTCATGAGCAGTCAAAAGTTGTCGGCGGATGAAAAGGACTGGATTTTCCAAATTGTCAACGGCCGTGAACGAGCGAATAAACCAATTTGGATGACTTCGAATATCACACCGGAAGAGTTTGAAAGTGGCGAAATAGCTTACCAACTGGATGACAAGGGTCGCACTTGGTGGCGGATCATTGGCAACATGAATTGCGTGTTGAATCAAGCGGTCAACTATCGAAAGAGTAAAGCGATGGCTCGTGCACTTGATATCAGTGTTGAAGAATATGAAAAACGAATACAGGAGGAATCGAATTGACAGCTCACATCTACCAAGAAGACTTGGATTTTCTTGAAGAAGCGAAGAGGGAGTTCAGTCTTCATCCAGAACTTTCAACGTACATGAACGCAGAAGAAACGTTAATCGCGTTAAGAATCGGATTTAATCGAGTGAACATCTTGATTTACAAGATTGATGAAGAATTGTTGCATGTGCTGAATGTGTTGGATGCGGCGCCAAATTTAGTTCTAGAAAGCGAGGAAATCAAATGACTGGAAAAATTGTATTAACGAGGGATCAAGCGGGTGCGGTTGAAAGAATAAAAGTGAATGTCCGAAACGAGGGGATCCTTCTTAAGAAGATTGAGAGTCCTTGGGTAAACGAACGCAATCTATTTTTAAATGACATGTCTTTGGACGATGTTGTGAGACTTTTATATGTCGGCTACGAAGTCAAACAACCATCGATCAAAATTGGCGATTGGGCAAAGCACGAACGCAAAGAAGACGGGAAGCAATTCATCGGGAAAATAACGAAATTGGAAAAAGAAAAAGCGTGGGCCAAGTGGAGCGGTGTGGCCATGGAGGGATTTATTCATCTACGAGACCTAACCAAAATGACACCCGAAGAAATAAAAGCCGAACAAGATCGTCAGAAATGGGCGGAGATTGAAGAGGGTGACGTGGTTATAAATTCGACGACAGGACGAGTCGCACTGTTTATTCGATTGCCTCCTGAAAGTTCTCAGGTCGGCGTTCAATTTTGTAGAGGTGGAATTGAATACTGGGAAAAACAAAAAACTGCATTGTACGCCAAAAGGGTCGGTGATTCCGATGCATAAGCACATCATCAACCAACTCATTCTTGTAGCGGGTGCGTGGAAATCCACAGGCCGAAAGGACAAGCATCTGGAGCGTCAATTTAGCCATCTACTCAACGAATTACGTTGGGAAGCGGGAACAACGCCAGAGGGTGCACTGGACTTACTCCTTCGTGAACTCGGGGAAAAGGAGGTAGCAGCATGAACGAACGTATCAAAGAAAATCTTATCGCAGAATTAAATTCGTACGGAATCTATGAAACTTTGAAAAAGGAAAAGTTGGCGACGTTGGATATACACGGACTTTCGAGACTTTTGGCGGTTCGGAAAGAGGTGGCTTCGTGAAGGAACGTATTGAAAAAGAACGTAATTACATCCGGAATAATTGGTTTAAAGATCATGTGGCAACGGTGACGGAACACGATGGGGTAACAATTCTTGATTGGAGAAAGCCAGGCACGTTCATGTATGCACTCAGGTACGTAATGGTTGGCAACAAGTTATTTATTTCCGGAGACATCGGGGATGCGGTGTACGACTTAACTTGGAATGCAACAATTGAAAGTTTTGATACCGTGAATCTTAGTTATTTTACGGGCAAATTATCGTGTAATTCCCGTGAAAAATACGATTTTAACAACAGTTTGGCGCAACAAGAAATCAAAGAATGTTTTATTGATTGGTGTGACGTTGACGACATTAGCGACCTTGAAGAAGACGACAAAGAATTATATGACGAATTGATTTCCGCGACGATGGAATGGAGCAGCCATGAACAATTTTCGTCTATGGGGGTATGGACGGCTTACAACAATACGGATTGCGACTGGTTCGAATCTGAAGTAGCAAGTAGTATCGCTGATTGTGGAAAAGAGTTATCGAATGTGTTTATAGCTTACTTGCTTGGTGTCCAGATGGCGAACGAGCAGATAAAGAAAGTGGTGGTGGCTTCGTGAAAGAAAGTTTTTATGTTTTCGAAAAGCAACACGAACCTACTTGCTGGTCGTGTGGTCATTGGGTTTTAGGTGGAGGATGCGCTGAAGCTAACGGTGCTTTAATCCCAACAGAGCATGACCATCATTGCGAGAAATGGGTGAAAGAAGGAACGGCCGGAACGATTTCGGCGGAAATGGAGGGTGCGGAATGAGGGAAATCAAATTTCGTGGAAAATCAGTTTTACCGATTGAGGAACTTGACCAACTAGATACTAGGCATGAAAACGGATGGGTGACAGGGAGCTTAATCACTAATGCCGGTAATCCATTCATTGTTGGTGACTTGGCGGATTGGGACGAGGAATTTATTGCACATGAATTTTGGGCGAAGGTGATTCCGGCAACGGTTGGACAGTACACCGGAGTGAAAGACAGGGACGGTGTGGAGATTTACGAGGGGGATGTTATTCAAACGAACGCCCTCAAAGAAAATGAATTCCGATGGCTTGTAGAGCCGATTGGGTCCGAACATGCAGACGGTGGTAGATATGGTATTTGCGTGAGTTATTACGGAGATGGGGACAATCAATATTTAGATGACGGAATTTTAAAGGGCGAAATAATCGGCAACATTTACGAAAATCCTGAACTGTTGGAGGTTGCAAAATGATTAATCGTGTCGTTTTGGTCGGGCGTTTAACAAAGGATCCAGAATTGAAGTACACGCAAACTGGTATCGCTGTTACACGCTTCACCCTTGCAGTCAACAGAGCATTCAAAAATGCGGCCGGCGAACAGGAAGCGGATTTCGTCAGTTGTGTTGCTTGGAGAAAACAGGCTGAAAATGTTGCAAACTACTTGAAAAAGGGAAGTCTTGCCGGAGTTGACGGCCGTATCCAGACAGGTAGCTTCGAGGGGACGGATGGAAAACGTGTCTACACTACTGAGGTTGTAGCGGATAGCACCCAGTTCCTCGAACCAAGAAGTAGTAACTCGAAAAACGATTCTAGCATTCAATCTAACGGTGGTAATCAGTCGGGGCAGACGAATACACCAAATCAGCAACGGAACGCTCAGAATCGACAGGAAACTACATCTAAACCATCTCATGGACAAGCGGACGACCCGTTTAATAACAATGGGGGTCCGGTTACGGTTTCGGATGACGATTTGCCATTTTAAGGGAGTTGGGTAAATGGTTAAGATTCTTGAATTATTTGGTGGTATAGGTTCACCGAGAAAAGCCTTAATCAATTTAGGAGTTGACCATAAATCGATTGATTACGTCGAGTGGAATGAAAAGGCAGTTCGAACTTATAATGCAATGTTTGATAATCGTTACAAGCCGGAAAGTGTTGTCGGATACAGCTTGCAGCCAGATATTCTCGTTCACGGTTCACCTTGTCAAGATTTCAGCATCGCAGGCAAACAATATGGTGGAAACACTGAAGATGGAACTAGAAGTTCTTTGCTCTTCGAAACAATTAAAATCATCAAAAGTTTAGGGGTTTGGAAGCCTAAATTTGTAATTTGGGAAAACGTCAAGAACGCGTTATCCAAAAAGTTGATTCCGGCTTTTAATCACTATTTGAACGAGATGGAAGATTTGGGATATACGAATTCATATGAAGTCCTGGATGCTCGTGATTTTGGAATACCCCAGTCGAGAGAAAGAGTCTTTGTAGTATCAACATTAAGTGGGAAGTACTTTGATTTTTCGAAATTAAAGAAAAAAGAAATGCAGTCGGTTCAAACGTTTCTCGAAAGTGATGTAAATGAACGATACACAATTACGCAACCAAGCATGTTAAGTCGAATTGGTGAGGATCCTAACAATCCGTTCAGTGGGAGGTTGACGCCGATTGAAAATTATGCGTGGACGATTACAACTAAGCAAATGCGTTGTCCAAACAGTGGAATTATTCCTATCGGCAATGGGAAGTATCGCTTGCTAACTGAACGTGAATGTTGGCGTTTAATGGGTTTTGATGATTCTGATTATGAAGCGGCAGAAAAAGAGCATCCAAGACGTGCGGATTTCCTCAACGGAACACTTTACCACCAAGCAGGAAATAGCATCGTGGTTCAAGTTTTAGAGTCGATTTTCGAGTTATTGCTTAGTGGTGATTATTCGTCTGAATTTCCTACGAATGACGAGGGGCAATTAGAATTGATTTGTTAATCTACGAAACTTTGAAAGTGAGGGGTCAAAGTGGAAAAAAGATATCACTATATTACATCGCAAGACTATGTAACTGCTGAACAGAACGGAATCACAGCAGAACTTGCAGAAACAAGGGCTTGGGAACGGGGATGGGACATCGACAGGGCGGTTACAACACCGAAAAGGGTGGGGCGATGTTTCAGGGAATCTTGGGGAAAGTGGAAAGGAATCGCAGCAAGACACGGCGTTGATCGAATCATCTTTACGAATCGAGTTAGGTCGCTTGGTTGGAGTGAAGAAGAGGCAGCGACCATTAAAAAAGGAAAATCGAGGAAGCCGAGCTTTTGGACAGATGAAGAACGGGAAATTGCTAAAAGACTCGGAATTGATGGAAACGGCATGGGGTTACCGCGGATAAGGATGAAAAATCTTGGGTGGTCAAGGAAAAAGGCGATTAACACGCCGAAGATGACGGAAGAGCAGCGAGTGAAGAATGTTGCAGAAGGTACTAGAAAATACCACAAGGAACGGGGCGTAAATAGTGAATTTAACAAAACTGTTTGAAACTCAAAAGGTGTTAAGGAAGAAAATCTTAGAAAAACATAAGCTGCAACATCAAAATCTGCTTGGCAACCACATCCTATCCTTACGGGTGGAATTAGGAGAAATGGCCAACGAATGGCAAGGTTTCAAGCATTGGAAGGAGAACCCGCAACCGAAAGTGGGGTTGTTGGAAGAATTTGCAGATAACCTTAGTTTTCTTCTGGAAATAGGATTAGAAATTGATGTGAATGAGGAATTAATCGTCTTTCAATATCGTCAACCAAATCCAAGTTTAACACAACAATTTAACGAAGTTTTTGATAATATCACAAGGTTTAGCAGAGCCACAAATAGTAACAGGTATGTGGAGTTAGGTTGGTACATCGAGTTGTTTCAGTCGTACTTATCACTTGGTCAGGCGCTAAATTTTACTTTAGGCCAAATCGAAAGAGCTTATTATGCGAAAAGTAAAATCAATCACACAAGGCAAGACAACGGTTATTAAATGATTACCACAATGTTTAGACGTGTCGGCAACGATCGTATTTACATTCATGGGCATTTAAACAATCAAGAAATGGCGGCTTACCAGTTGGAGGGATGGCGTATGCACGTTCCGAGTAAGCCGTCTTATAAAAAATCACGAAACGCGCAACAGAATAAACACGGCATTTCGGTCGAGAAAGGGGTTGGGTCGCGTGAAATGCAAAAGGTGCGGCAAAACGCTTAAAACAGTTAAAAGCATCGGCGTTGGATATGGTCCCATATGTATAAAAAAACAAGCGGCTGAGGATGCGGAGTTTGAAAGAATCCAGATCACGCTTGATGAAATTGTAGAACTGGAGCAGGTGGCGCAGTGAAGAAATTAAAAGAGTCCGACATGTTCCATCCGGTAAAAAACTTGTTGGAAGAAAAAATGTTTTGTGATGTGTTTGCAGAAGTTGCGAATTATGACGTTGTTGGCGTAGGAAAGAGCTATGAAGTCATTGTTGAAATGAAACTAAACATGACTTTTCATCTGATTGGACAAGCAATTGATGCGATTGGTGCGGCTGATTATGTTTTTGTTGCGATACCGAAACGAAAGGTTGGAATCCATCGAGTTCCATACCACTTATTGCATGACAAAGGGATTGGGTTAATAGAAGTGGATGGCGATGAAGCGAAAATTCAATTTTGGGGAAAACGTCATAGAAAAAGTCGGAACAGTATTCGTCATAGAGTTTTACCGCACCACAAATTAACGACCGGTGGGGTGAAAAGTGGCGACGGCCCGACCGAATACTCAATAACTATTGATTTGATTAAATTTAAATTGAAACACCATTTCCGTGACGACGGCTGGATGACGGTTGATAGGATCTTGGATGACATTCAAACCCATTATGCAAACCCAAAACCGTCAGTAATGGACACGCTTCAAGCGCATTGGAACCAAGAATGGTGTGAGGCAAAAGTTGAAAAGGGTAAAAGGTGTTTTAGGTATAAAAAGAAGGTGGCGCAATGAGAAATCCACAAAGGATTCAAAGGTCACCAAGGCGTTCAAAAGCATCTAAACAGCCAAAGAAAGCACGTCAATACCACTCAAAAACGATTGAAATCGACAACTTAACTTTTGATTCCCAAACCGAAGGATTGTTTTACATCCACTTGAAAAAAGATCCGGCGGTTAAGAATATTGAGGTTCAACCTGTCTATCAAATTATTGAGAGTTACGAAGTTACTTGTAAACGTTGCAGCGGGACAGGTAAGCGTCCTAGTCCTAAAACGGGTAATCCTATTAATTGTACTTTATGTAACGGGAAGCGAATCAGAGAGAAGTCAGGTGCTAAGTATACAGCAGACTTTAAAGTTACTTACATTGATGGATTTGTAGAGATTATTGATATAAAAGGAGGTCCTGTTACGAGGGACTTTCCGTTGCGGCAGAAATTGTTCGAATTGAAAACCGGGATGGAATTAATTGTAATACGGCTTAAAGATAAGGAATGGGTGAGGGAATGATTTCAGTTACTGATGTAGTGCGCAAGTATTATCAATGTGATTCTTGCGCCGAAAGTGAAATGGAAAACGGAATAAAGGTTAGAGAAATCGCAATCAAATTTGATGATAGCAACCATGCTATTTCTTTTAAATTATGTGCAAAGTGTTTCGACCAACTAAAATGCAAGTTTTAAGGAGAGTTTGAATGACAATTATTACATTTCCGGAAGGTATCGCGGTCATCGTTACAGGTGTGCTGATTATGCTGTCGGGATATGCATATGGGCGGTTGAGCAAGTGAACATTTGATATAAAATGTGAATTAAAAAAGGAGAGACCAAATTGACTAAATATAAATGTGTAAAAGCGTTGGTGTTGGAGGTTGTTGATGGTGATGGTTCATTTATTGAAAATGAACACTTTGTAGTGAGAGTGGGTAGCGTTTGGGAAAGAGAAGAAGGTTCATACAGAATGATTTCGACGCCCGAATCCAATAGATTGACGGACTCTGATGGTAGATGGATGGAAATATATAGTTTGAATGAACATTTCATTAAATTAGTTTAATTCACAGTCCTTAAAAAGGACTGTGATCACTTGCCAAATACGACTAACGCCATTTCAGCGTCTTGGTTTGATATGTCGAATATGGACCTGATGCGCTCAGTAGTCGGTAATTCGCCGTAATCTTCCTGATATCCAGTTATGTAAGCTTTTAACTTAACTTTCAGCGGCGCTTCAACAATTTCAATGAGTGGTTCAGTCATATCAATTTTAGTTCTAGGGTAAATAATAAAGTTTTTCTTCATGCGAAACATCCTTTCGAGGGTTTATTATCTCATGAAAGGAATTTGATTAACACTGGTAGATAAAGGAGTATCGAATGAATCCAATAAACGAAATATCAAAAATAGCGGATAAAATACCACTAGAAGCATTACAGGATATACATGCACGGATTACGGATTACGGATTGGTTGGCTGGTGGTGGTAATGCGGATGATCCGTATGTTTGGCAGTAGTTGAGGTATGCAGAAAATATAGTGAGATCGGGGTTGAGGAAATGAGTGAGAAAATAAGCGATTACACGCACGAAGAAAAACAGCGAGCATTGGACGAAGCATGGGAAGAAATGAATGATGCGGAACGATTGGAACGAATAAAACAAATGCAGAGGAATGGGAACGTAATTTGGGAGATGGGAGAAAATGGCCTTGCATGGCTTATCGAACAAGCAGAACGAGTGCGCGAGTTAGAAAAACTAGCGAAACACTGGGAGTCCTGCACGAATAGCGAAAGAAATATTGCTGGTAAAGCACAGAATAGAGCGGATAGAGCGGAAAAAGAAAACAAACGACTTCGAGATAAACATGAAGGGTTAGTAATGTTCAGCGAATCAAACATAGAACGCATTGTCCACTTGATGCAAGAAAATGAAGTATTGGAAGAAAAACTCAACAAAATCAAAGCACTCGTCAACACAGGTAAAGTAGGACATCGAGTAAAATTCGAACTTGAAATGATGTTTCGGGATGGTTTCAAATGATTCAAGCAAAAGAAAAACAACGTGTGCTGCTCGATGAGGTTGAGATTAATTGGGTGTTTACTGTGAGGGAAACGGAAGTTTTTAAACAGATGTGGAACGACAGAGAAAATGTTGAAACGATTGCTAAGAAATTGAAACGGCCAACGTTGGAAGTCGTGCTCTTGGTTATCGAGCAGGCTGAACTTGAAAATATAAAAGAACGAAGACACGGGCTATTTTAGGCATAAAAAAAGACAGGAATCCTCCTGCCTCTGACAAGGAAAGTATAACACAAGGAGGGGTCCTGGTGAATAAAACAACAGTAGTAGATTTAAAAGAAGATGCACTTTATATAGTTAAAAACGGACGACTTACAAAGGTCAGCAAGAAGGAACACGGTCAAGATTTAATCATCTGGAAGAATGGACAGGTGTTGGATATAGATCGGAGTGAAAGGGTCAGAATTGAGGGGCAGGAGGTTATTTGAGTGATAATCGGCTACAGAGTCGAATATGCCTGGTGGAAATATCCCGCAGATAAACTAGCAATCAATAAAAAGTATGCTAAAACGCATGAAAAGGCAAAGGAAATATTTCAAGATATTATCAATAAACATTTTCACAAAGTACGAATAGTTCCCATTTTTAATAAAAGAATATAGCAGTCCTTACCGAAGACCGGACGGACGTTGAATGAGCTTAATTGCTTGTTTGGCGTCCTTTTTTATTTCAAATAGGAGGGGATTTTATGTTGAGTTGGGCGGATAAATTGATTCATGAATATACGGGCGGGCGACAAGAATTAAGGAGACGGGCAGATCTAATCGACAGAGATAATCCTATTGAATTACAAGACTTGAAACAGATTAACAGCATGATTGAGAGTATGTCATTTTCTCTTGAATGGATGACTACTGGAAGGCAACCAGGAACCTTTCGCGGTGTTGATGAAAAGGCTGTTTATCAAAGGCGTTCATATGAAAATATTGATTTGATTCCGGATATTGAAATGCAGTTGAGGGAAGAAAACGACATCAATAAAAAGCATTTGTTTATGACTAGGGAAGTAAAGATTATTATGGCTGATATTCTTTCATCTTTTTCGTTAAGAGAGAGGCAGTGTTATATATTGCACGAGGGACAAGGAATGAGTATGAGTGGAATAGCAGATGAGTTAGAAGTGAGTAAGAGTGCAGTTCAAATATATATAAATAGGGCGAAAGATAAGGTTCGTCAAAGAGTGTGCTGAAAGTAATTCTCTTCATTCTTTTTATTCTTGTTATACTCTTGTTATACGAATGCTGTACGAATGAAGGGGAGAATTAAAGAGGGGATGCGTTCGAGCGACATAACCCCTCCTACAGCCCCATACATACGAGCATTATTTACGGTGCTTTTCTAAGTATTCGTTTAGCGTTTCAGTAATCGTTTTTTGAAATGTCCTTCCGATCCCTCGCACCTTATCCAAATCGGCGTCCATTAATTCACGAATTGTGGTAATTGGTTGCGACCACGCTTTTCGGAGTTTGTTGTATATAGCATACGGCAAGTCTAGCATTTCGATGGGTTCATCGAGTGGGTCAGTTTCACTTTCGGTGATAGGCTCAATAACAGAGCTACCTACATAATTAAGTATTTCTCCAACATTGGTGATTTCAAGTGCGGTCATGATTTTTTGCAAGTGATCTAACGACAAACGTTCGACTTTGCCACGAGTTAACTTGGAAATAGCTTCAGAACGGATTCCTGTTAATGCTACTAAATCAGATTGAGTCATGTTGCGGTCCTTGAGAATATCGCTTAGTATGATTTTTATTTCCGGCATTTTAGTCAACTCCAAATAGATGATGTTTTTATTATACCGTATTACCGTGTAAGCGGTAAAGAAAGGAAGTTGAGTGGTGATGTGATGTGTCTAAAAGAAACCCTAAACGGGATGAAGCATATGAAATCTGGAAGAAACATAAAGGTGAAATAACGAACAAAGCAATTGCAGAATTAGTAGATGCTCCAGCTAAGACAATCAGTGCATGGAAGAGTAGAGACAAATGGACTGCATCCTTAAAACCGAATGAGTGTAGTACTACAAAGAAAAAGCGTAGTACTACAACGAAGAAAAAAGAAAAAGAAGTCTTTGTAGAGTCGGATGATTTAACCGACAAGCAGAGGCTTTTTTGTATTTACTACATTAAGAGTTTTAATCAAACGATGGCAGCTATTAAGGCTGGGTATAGTCGAGACAGAGCGCATGTGACCGGAAGTGAGCTCGTAAGAAATAGTAAGGTTGCTGCGGAAATCAGAAGACTCAGAGGTGAGATGCAACAAGGCATATTCATCGATGCAATGGACGTGCTTAATAAGTACATTCAAATAGCCTTTGCTGACATAACAGATTTCGTAGATTTCGGAAGCGTTGAAGAATCGGAAAGAAACCCCGAAACCGGAGATGTATTGCTGGATGACAACTTTAATCCCATCACTTATAAGCGCGGGTTTGTAGATTTCAAAGAATCTTATGAAGTGGATGGAACTATTCTGACCGAAGTAAAACTAGGTAAAGACGGCATATCTGTTAAGTTAGCCGACAAAATGAAAGCCCTTGAAATGCTATCCAAATACTTTGATGTGCTTTCTGACAACGACAAGAAACGGCTGCAAGAAGAAAAACTGAAGGTGGATATTGCAAAGATTAAAGCCGAAACAACCCAAGAAGACGCAGGTGAAAGTCGAACAGTTATCTTAACAAGTGAAGATGAAATGAGGAGGGTCCTTGATGGGAAATCCTCAAACTAATGTAATTAATATTCTTGATTTGATTAACGAAAACTTTTACGATCTTTGGCTTGCTGAACAATCTCACATAGTTGCAAAGGGCGGACGTTCGTCAATGAAGTCGTCTGTTATCAGCCTGAAGCTTGTTATCGATTTCTTGAATGACGATAAAGGTAACATAATCGTGTTGCGTAAAGTTGCTAAGTATCTTCGAACAAGCGTTTATGAACAAATACAGTGGGCTATTTACATGTTAAATGCACAAGATGAATTCATATTCCGTGAATCTCCAATGAAAATCATTCACAAGCGAACAGGGACTGCGTTCTATTTTTACGGCGTTGACGATCCATTGAAACTAAAATCAGCAAAGATTGCTAAAGGTTATGTAATGGCCCTATGGTTCGAGGAAGCTGCTGAGTTTTCGGGCGTTGAGGATATCGATATCGTTGAAGATACATTCATTCGCCAAGAGATTGAAGGTAAAGAAGTAAAGGTTTATTTGTCTTTCAATCCTCCTAGAAATCCTTACGGTTGGATTAATGAATGGCTTGATAGCAAGACAAGTGATGATGATTATTTTATTCATCATTCAACTTATCTGGATGATAAAAAAGGTTTTCTATCCAATCAGATGATTCGCAAGATTGAGAAATACAAAGAGAACGATGAAGACTATTGGAAATGGATGTATGCGGGAATCGTTATTGGTTTAGGTGATAACGTATACAACATGAATCACTTCAAACCATTGCACGAACTACCATCCAATGATGACATTCTAATGATTAGTACCGCTACTGATACCGGGCATCAAGTGTCAGCTACAACTCACGGAGCATTCGCTTTCACAAAGCGGCGGGATGTCATTCTATTAGACGTATATTACTATTCCCCTGAAAACAAGGTTAACAAGAAAGCCCCAAGTGAATTGTCACAAGAATTTAAAGAGTGGTTGGATGAAATCAGAGTAGAGTACAGAAGACCGATCGATATCAGTACCATCGATTCTGCAGAGGGTGCTCTTCGTAACCAAGTTTTTAAAGATCATGGTATTCGATTCAATCCGGTAGCTAAAGGCTTAAAAATAGATATGATCGATTACGTCCATGACTTATTAGCTCAGGGGCGTTTTTATTATTTGGACACGTCGAACAATCGGATTTTCATTGAAGAACATCGAAAGTTCCAGTGGGATGCAGATTCGTTGCGGACAGCAAAACCTAAAGTTGTTGAAATCGATGATCACACCGTCGACATGTTCCAATATTTCGTAATGGACAACAGGCGTAAATTAGGATTGAAATTCTAAGGTGGTATAATGGAGTTATCAAATAATTAGGTGGTGGAGATATGCAAGGTATCGACATTTACGGATTGAAGTACGAGGAAGTAATGGACCTGATGAAAGAAGACGAATCTCTTGATTACTTAAGACCAATTAAAGATATGAGACCATTTAAAGGTTTGAATAATGCGCTCACTGTTTGGAATAAAGATAATGTTGAGCATGTGGTGAAATTAACGGAAAATGGATTTGTTTCATGGAAATCGATAGGTCAAGAGTTGTTTGAGAACAACCATAATTGGCAGTAATTTTATAGTTCGCACACGAAAGATGCTCACGTAAATTGTGAGCATCTTTTTATAATGCGTTTTAAGGCGGTGATCCATTGTTTAAATCAATGATGTCGAAGATAAAGGCGGTGATGCAAAAGATGGGATTAGTCAGAAACATAAAGCGGTTATCAGATATAAAAGAGATTCCGATTAATGATGAGTATTATCAGCGCATCGCCCAATGGAAGGCACTATACCAAGGGAATGCTGAGTGGCATGATTTAGAATACACGACAATCAACGGACCAAAGAAAAGACGTATGGCCACTTTAAATATGCCGAAGGTTCTTTCGCAAGAGATGGCAACTTTAATCTTTAATGAGCGTTGCGGAATCAACATCGATGATAAAGATTTAGCTGAACATATTGATGGCATTCTCAAAGACAACAAGTTTAACAAACACTTTCAGGACTATTTAGAATACCAATTCGCATTAGGTGGCATGGTTATTAAACCGTATTTTCAAGATGGCGAAATTAAACTTTCTTATGTAACGCCTGATTGCTTCATTCCCGTTGCTTGGGATAACAAAGGGATATTCGAAGCGGTGTTCACGAACCAAACCCGAAAAGGTCAGAAGGTCTATACGCATCTTGAATGGCACTTACGAGAGTCCGATGAATATGTAATTAAGAATGAATTATACGTTAGTGAAAATGCTACGGAGCTAGGAAAGAAAGTCCCGTTAGATACTCTTTATCCTAAACTTGAAGATGAAGTTAGAGTGAAAGGGATAAAACGTTCATTGTTTGTCTACTTTTCACCAAACACGGCAAATCACATCGACATGACCAGTCCGCTGGGTGTGCCGATCTTTTCCCATGCACTAGACACGTTGAAATCACTCGATGTTGCTTATGATTCGTTTGAAAGAGAGTTTCGACTTGGTAAACGCAGAATTATTGTTCCAGCTGCAGCGGTTCGTACTGTAATTGACGAACACGGTTTACCGCAAAGATACTTTGATGCAAACGATGAAGTTTATGAAGCGATGCAGACAGGCAACATGGATGACAACAAGATTGTTGATAACACGGTTGAATTACGTGTTGAAGAACATGTTGCTGCTATTAATGCGTTGCTCAATCTTCTATCCATGCAGACGGGGTTCAGCAGTGGTTCATTCGCATTTGATGGCAAGAGCATGAAAACAGCGACAGAGGTTGTCAGCGAGAACTCTAAGACATTCCGCACGAAACAATCACATGAAACAATTGTTGAAGCGGGATTGATTGAATTAATTGAGGTTATTGTCCAGCTAGCAGAACTGTATGACGTGTTTAGTCGTCCAACAGGTAAATACGGAGTGACGGTAACATTTGATGATTCGATTGCTCAAGACAGGACTACAGACATTAAAGAGCAAGCTATGTTGTTGAGTATGGGTACAACATCTAAAAAGTTAGCAATCATGAAGATTCATGGTGTGACGGAAAAAGAAGCGTTGGAGATCCTTGCGGAGATTCAAAAAGAGGAACGAAGATCATCACCAGATTATAAGGAAATTGAAAGTGAAATTAGTTTGTTTGGCGAAAGAGAGTGATTAAATGTCTCAACGTCCAAAAATCACTCCCCATCAACTAAACTTCTACACGTCGCAAGTATCCGATATTTACGTCGCCTTAGAAGATGAAATCTTTCAGATGATTGCCAAGCGGTTAAAAACACCGCAAGAACTGGGTAAGGATTACGTGCTCCAATGGCGAATCGAAAAGATGCAGCAGTTACGGATGTTTAATAACGATGTAATCGCTGAATTAGCAAAAACTACAGGGGTATCCAGGGATGCTATAAACGAAATGTTTAAAGATGTTGGATATGACACGATTGCCGGGATTGACGGAGAATTAAAGTACGTTTATAAGAAATTGCCGATGCCTACTAAGATAGATAAGATACTTGAAAGCTTCGTTAAACAATCCTTTAGAGAAATAGACAACTTTGTTAACCAGACATTGATCTCCACTAATTACGGGCCGGGAACAGCTACTAACATGTACCGTAAAATCGTTGAGGAATCGACGGGTAAGGTGTTGGCCGGAACAAAGACTATTAATCAAGCGGTTGCTGAAACGGTCACTAAGTGGGGCAACAAAGGTGTCGCAACGTCCTTTGTCGATAAAGGCGGCAATGTGTGGCAGATGGAAAGGTATGTGGAAACTGTAATTCGCTCGACTGTCAATAACACTTATAATGAGTTACGACTTTCTCGAATGGATGAATACGGCGTGGATTTAGTGCTAGTTAATAGTTATTCAGATGCTCGTGAAGCCTGTTCGCAGATTCAGGGGAAGGTCGCTTCAATGAGTAATCCATCCGGCCATCCAGATTACCCGAGCGTTTATGATTTTGGGTATGGTACTCCAGGCGGCTTGAGAGGAATTAACTGCCGGCACATACTTTTTCCATTCATCGAAGGAGTGAATACCAATAACCAAATTCAGTACGACCCAGAAGAAGCGCAAGAACGCGGAAAGCAAGTTCAGAAGCAACGTGGTCTTGAAAGGGATATTCGTAAAGCGAAACGAGAATATAACATTGCGGATACGCTGAAAGACAAAGACGC